>JAFAXD010000213.1 GCA_019241285.1 Xanthobacteraceae bacterium
AGTACCGGGATTGCAGTCGGTCGCAATTGCGATCGGGACGCGATGGCGGCGCAACGCGGCAACGGGCGGAAGCTGGGTTTCGCGCAGCACGTAGTAAGCGCCCGGCAGCAGCACCGCGACGGAACCGCTCCGCGCCATCGTGGCGACCCCCTCCTCATCGGTGCATTCCAGATGATCAGCCGAAAGCGCGCCATGCTCTGCAGCCAGCCGCGCACCATGCAGGTTGGAGAGCTGATCGGCGTGCAGCTTCACCGGCAAGCCGGCGCGCTTGGCCGCGTCAAACACGCGCGCCGTCTGCTGTGGCGAGAAGGCGATCCCTTCGCAGAACGCGTCGACCGCATCCGCGAGCTTCTCCTTGGCAAGCAGCGGGACCATGCCGCAGACCTGATCGATGTAGGCGTCGTTGTCGCCATTGGCTTCCGGCGGCAAGGCATGTGCCCCGAGAAACGAGGTCACGACGTCGATACTGCGCTCGCGGCCGAGCCGGCGCGCCGCGCGCAGCATGCGAGCCTCGGTTTCCAGATCGAGTCCGTAGCCGGATTTGATCTCGACCGTGGTCACGCCCTCGCTGATCAGACAATCGAGGCGTGGCAGGCTTTGCCTGACGAGATCATCCTCACTCGCCGCGCGGGTTGCTGTCACGGTCGAGACAATACCGCCGCCCTGGCGGGCGATCTCCTCATAGCTCGCGCCAGCGAGGCGCAGTTCGAATTCATGCGCGCGATCGCCGCCGTAGACCAGATGCGTATGGCAATCGATGAGCCCGGGCGTAATCCATCGGCCTTCGACATCGATCCGCTCGGCCGCGTCCCATGCGCTCGGCAGGTCCGCCGTAGAACCCACGAATGCGAGGCGTCCATCCACCGCGGCGACCGCACCCGGTTCGATGACGCCCAGTCCCGGCCGCTCCGGGGCCAGCGTCGCCAGCCGCGCATTGAGCCAGATTTTATCAAAACGCATGCAGACCTCGCGCTTCCCATATCATAATGAACTGTCGTCTTCCGTTGTCGAGCACGCCGAGGTTTTATCGTGGCTGCCCTCGTCTTAGATCACGCGCTTCTTGCCGAGGGCTGGGCCGCCGACGTGCGGATCGAGGTTGCCGATGGTGTGATCACCGAAGTCAGGTCAGCGGCACCACATGATGGCGCGGAGCACGTCCCCGGCATTGCCGTTCCGGGAATGCCGAACCTGCACTGCCATGCGTTCCAGAAAGGCATGGCCGGGCTCGCCGAGCGGCGCGGACCCGTGCACGACAGTTTCTGGACCTGGCGCGAGGTGATGTATCGGTTCCTGCGTGTGCTGACCCCGGACGACGTCGAGGCGATCGCGGCCTACACCTACATGGAGATGCTCGAGGCGGGGTTCACCGCGGTCGGCGAGTTTCACTATCTGCATCACGGTCCTGACGGACGCCCCTACAACGATATCGCCGAGCTGATGGTGCGCATCGCAGCGGCGGCAACGCAGACCGGTATGGGTCTCACTCTGCTGCCGTCGTTCTACGCCCAGGGTGGTTTCGGTGGCGCGCCGCCCACGACGAGACAGCGGCGGTTCATCACCGATCCCGAAACGTTCCTGCGCGTCGTTGAGCGCGCGCGCGAGATCGCGGCTGAACTTCCCGATGCCCACGTCGGCATCGCGCCGCATTCGCTACGCGCCGTAACGCCGGATGCGTTGCGCGTCTTGCTGGGTGCGGTCAAGAGCGGCCCGATCCACATTCACGCAGCGGAGCAGACCCAGGAGGTCAACGACTGCATCGCCGCACTCGGCGCCCGGCCGGTCGAGTGGCTGATCGCCAACGCCAGTGTCGACGCGCGCTGGTGCCTGGTGCATGCGACTCATATGACCGAGCGCGAAACCGAAGCACTCGATCGTTCGGGCGCGGTCGCGGGCCTGTGTCCGCTCACTGAGGCGAACCTCGGCGACGGCATCTTCAACGCCGAGCAATACATCGCGGCGCGCGGCCGCTTCGGCATTGGCAGCGATTCAAACATCGAACTCGATGCCGCCGCAGAGCTACGCCAGCTCGAATACAATCAGCGCCTGCGGCAGCGCGCCCGCAACGTACTGGCCTTGCGCGAAGGCGAATCCGTCGGTCGCCGTGTCTACGAGGATGCGCTTGCCGGCGGCACCCAGGCACTCGGGCGCGCTATCGGATCAATCAAACCGGGGCAGCGCGCGGACATCGTGGTGCTCGATGCCGAACACCCGGATCTCGCCGGAAGCCGCGGCGATCTCTGGCTCGACAAATATATCTTTGTTGCTGGCCGCCGGCTTGTCCGGACCGTGTTCGTCGGCGGCGTGAAAGTCGTCGACGGGGGCGCGCACAAGTCGCGCGCCCTGATCGCGGATGGCTACCGCAAAATCATGGCTCGCTTGGCCGATAATGCCTGATCCAGGCTACGCTTGCTGCTGAATCAGCATCACCAGTTTCAGGTCCGGCCGGCTCGCGACGTTGAACGTGACCTGTTCGTAGCGCAAGTGACCTTGCGTCGGATGATTGAAGGTCCGCGCGCCGCCCTCGCGGCCAAGCACGCCATGCTCGCCCCAGAGGCGCGCAAACAGTTTGCTTTCCGCGCGCAGGCTATCAACAAGACCACGAATGACCGTGTCATCAAGATGCGTACTGACGTCGGCGCGAAATTCGGCAACGACCCGGCGGGCGCGTTCGTCGTAATCGGAGATCAGCGCTCGGGCCGTCGGCTCGAGAAAGATGAATCGCAGGAGGTTGCGGTCGCTCGATGGCGTCAACCACCCGACAAACAGGCGAGCCGCCGCGATATTCCAGGCACGCGCCGTCCAGGTCCGGTCCAGGACATAAGCCGGCGCCTTGACGGCGTTGATGCAGGCCTCGACGGAAGCGGGAAGCTCATCGACCGCGACAGCGCCCTCCTGCGGATCGCGCTTGCCGGCAAGCTCGAACAAATAGGCGCGCTGGGCACGATCGAGCCGCAGGGCGGCGGCGAGCCGCGCCAGCGCAGTCGGTGACAGCGAGATCTCGCGGCCCTGCTCCAACCAGGTGTACCAGGTAACGCTCAGGCCACAGAGCTGCGCCACCTCCTCGCGCCGCAGGCCCGGCGTGCGGCGCCGCCCGCCGGCCGGCAAGCCCGACGCCGCCGGCTCGAGCTTTTCCCGTTGGGCGCGGACGAAGTCCGCCAATTCCTGCTGCCGCTGATCCGGTGACCGCGCTCGCATGGTGGTTTTTGTACCAGTATAACTGGCCATCTTAAACCGGTGTTGCGTTGGCGTTATGGGACTCCCGCAAGGGACGAGCAAGTGAGAGACACCATGCTGGACACCAAGAATCACGAAGCCCTGGTCGGCGATCAATTCGGGGCACGCGCCAACGCCTATCTGACCAGCGCCGTGCATGCGCAAGGTCGCGACCTCGAAGCGCTGGTCGCGCTAGCCGGCAATCACCGCAACGCCCGCGTGCTCGATCTCGGCTGCGGCGGCGGCCATGTCGCCTTCAACGTCGCGCCGCACGTGCGCGAGGTCGTCGCCTATGACTTGTCGACCGAAATGCTGGACGTCGTTGCCGGCGCGGCCAAGGAGCGCGGGCTGACCAACCTGAAGACGCAGCAAGGGGTGGTGGAGAACCTGCCCTTCGCCGATGGAAGCTTCGACCTCGTCCTGAGCCGCTACAGCGCGCACCACTGGCGCGACTTCGACGCTGCCCTGCGCGAAGCCGCGCGCGTGTTGAAGCCCGGTGGTATCGCCGGCTTTGTGGACTCGGTCGCACCTCCTACGCCACTGCTCGACACCTACTATCAGACCATCGAGATGTTGCGTGACTGCTCGCATGTGCGCAGCTATTCGCGCGCCGAGTGGGAAACCGCGATGGCCCGCGCAGGGTTCCTGCCGCAAGTCAGCGTCCAATTCCGCGTGCACCTCGTGTTCAACGTCTGGATCGAGCGCATGCGCACACCGAAGGTTCAGGTCGACGCGATCCGCGCGCTGCAGACGTCTGTCGCTACCAGCGTGACGCGCTACTTCGAGACCGAGTCAGATGGCAGTTTCGCCATCGACGTCGCGTTGTTCCAAGCCGTGAAGGGATAAGGAGCCGTGTCCCGGCTGCGGTGCAGCGCGAAGCTCTTGCGGAGCGGTGCAGCGCTGAGCCGGGACCGTAGCAAGCTCCGGTGTTCGTGACGGTCCCGGGTCAGCAGCGCACCGCTTCGCGCTGCGCTGCGCCCGGGACACGCGGTCTTACAATCCGGGCGCAACGGTATGCGCCAGGCCGGTGCGCTCGGCCTGCTCGACGGCGAGGTCGTAGCCGGCATCGGCGTGGCGCAATACACCGATGCCTGTGTCGCCGTCGAGCACGCGGCGCAGGCGCTCGGCGGCCGATTCGCTTCCGTCGGCCACGACCGTGACGCCGGCGCTCACGCCGCGTCCACCCAGGCCGTGGATCGCGACGAGGTCGGCGCCCGAGGCGCAGTTGAGCAGCGCGTTGAGCAGTGGCCAGTCGGCAATCGCGTCGGAGCCGTCGCGCATGTTCTCGGTCTCGCGGTGCGGCAGCGCCGCCGAGCCTGAGTCGAGATGGTCGCGCGTGAACGCGATCGGGCCGGAGATCGTGCCGGCGCGCACCGCGTCGTTGACCATCAGGGCGAGCCGGCTGCGCTCGCCATAGCCGAGCCAGCCGATGCGCGCCGGCAGGCCGGTGAACTTGACGTGGTCCCGCGCCTTCTCGATCCACGGCACGATCGGGTGGTTGGAGGAGAACGTGCGCAGGATCATGTCGTCGATCGCATGGATATCGGCCGGATTGCCGGAGACCGCGATCCAGCGGAACGGACCGATGCCCTGGCAAAACAGCGGGCGGATGTACAAATCGACGAAGGAGCGGATCTTGAACGCGTCCTCCACGCCTGCCGCCTTGGCTTCGGCGCGCAGCCCGTTGCCGTACTCGAACACGACGGCGCCGCGCGCCTGGAAATCCAGCATCGCCTGCACGTGGCGTGCGACCGAGCGGCGCGCGGCTTCGATCAAACGATCGGGATCGGACTTGCGCAGCGCGCGGGTCTCTTCCAGCGAGAGCTCCGCCGGCACGTAGCCTTTAAGCGGGTCGGGGAATGTCTGGTCAGTTACTACGTCGGGAATGATGCCGCGCTCCAGCAACGCCGGCAGCACATCGGCCGCGTTGGCGCGCAAAGCCAGCGCCAGTGGCTGGCGTGCATCGCGCGCCGCGATCCACTTGTTGATCGCATCATCAAGATTGTCGGTCGTCTCATCGCAGTAGCCCGAGGCGATGCGCCGGTCGATGCGCGCCTGGTCGATCTCGACAACGAGGGTCGATGCGCCCGCGAGCTTGCCGGCGAGCGGCTGCGCACCGCTCATGCCGCCGCAGCCCGCGGTCAACAACAACCGCCCCGCCAGAGTGCCGCCGAAATGTGCGCGCCCGACCGACATGAAGGTCTCGTAGGTTCCCTGCAGAATCCCCTGGCTGCCGATGTACTGCCACGCACCGGCAGTCATCCCCGGCATGATGGTGAGCCCCATGTCATCGAGGCGGCGCCGGTTCTCCTCGCGACTCCACTCGCCGACGATGTTGCCGTTCGCCATAATCACCAGCGGCGTGGTTGCCTGGCCCGGAAAGACGCCGATCGGTTTGCCGGACTGGACCACGAAGGTCTGGTCATCGCGCATGCTGGTCAGCGTCGCGACAATGCGATCAAACGCATTCCAATCGCGCGCGGCGCGCGCAATGGACATGTAGATCACGAGGTTGTCCGGGTCCTCGGCGTTCTCCAGGTTGTTCTCGAGGAGCCTCAGGATCGCCTCCTGGCGCCAACCCTTGCACCGCAAGGTGGTGCCGCGCCCGGCGGTGACCTCGCGCCCACGGCGAACCGGAATATTCATGGCAGGACCTCCTTGCGAGTGACTTCGTGTCTCGGGCGCAGTGCAGCGCGAAGCGATGCGCTGCAGACCCGGGACCGTTCGAAACGATTCCCTTTGTGGCGGTCCCGGATCAGCGGTGCACCGCTTCGCGCTGCACCGCGTCCGGGACACGGCGTCCTATAGATAGCTGCGCAGGTCGAGGCCCATCGCCTCCTCGACCTCGGGAAACACGGCCGGGTCGAGCGCGCCCTTGCCGACCGGAAATTTCGAGCGATGCGCAATGATGACCGCGACGCGGCCGCCCGGCTTGAGCTCGGAGATCGCGACCGGCGTGCCGGTCTGCGGATCGAGCGTGCCAATCATATCGGGAAAGGTCGCGACGCGGCGACCGTCGAGATCCGCCGTCATGTACTCGTTGTAGATGCCGAGCATGACCTCGCCGCGATCGCTGCGCACGCGCATGCGGCCGACATCGAAGCCGCCCGCGTAGGCGACGGAGTTCTCGACTACCTCGCCGACCATCAACAACTCGCCTCGCAGGAACGCAACCGTTGCGGCAACACGGTCCGGGCCATTCGCGGCGAGCATCGCGCGACCGAGCTCGAGCTGAAACGTGATCGCACCGGGCGCGCCGTTCTGTTTCACAAACCCCGCGCTGAGTGGCCCGCGCGCGGCGTAAATCAGGCCGCCGTTCACGACCGACGCATGACGCATCACCGTCGAGGTGCGCACGATATTGCCCTCAACCACCACGTTGAGCCGCGATCCGTCGGACTGGTAGCCACCGCAACCGACCTGGAAAATGCTCACGTCCGGGCGCGAAGCGAGCCCCATGCCGCCCATCTTCACGGTTGGATGGCCGCGCCCATTCGAAGCC
Source organism: Xanthobacteraceae bacterium (assembly GCA_019241285.1). Taxonomy (GTDB): domain Bacteria; phylum Pseudomonadota; class Alphaproteobacteria; order Rhizobiales; family Xanthobacteraceae; genus JAFAXD01. Next base: position 6,716 of record JAFAXD010000213.1, read on the forward strand.
GCATCGATGTAGGGCAAACCCAGCGCGGCCGCGACCAGCCATGCATTGAAGCCCGGCACGTGCCCGCAAATCACGCCGGCCGGCGGCCCGTCAAGCAATGCGATCAGGCGCCGCGCCGAGTCCAAGCAATCGCGTGGCGCCACCAGCGGCTTGGCGAAGCCTGGCGCACCAACGGCCGTCGCCGTGATAACAGTGCTCTCCGGCGGAAGCTCATCAAGGCTGACGAACTCGACGCCGCCAAGATCGAGCGCCATGCGCCCCTGCACCCGGTGGCGGTCGGCCGTGCCCTGCCCGCTGCCGCCGGCGGAGAGAAGCAATCCGCCGATCAGCGCCGCCTCGAGATCGTCGTTGTCGAATTTACGCCGCACCGTCCAACTCCATCACGTTGCGATCTGCTCGGGCATGCCGAGGAAGGTCGCGAACAACGAATGCTCGGCCTTGGCTTGCGCCGCCGATCCGCGAAACACCACTGCGCCGGACGAGAGCACGATCACCTGATCGGCGACGTCAAGCGCACGCGCCGTGTTCTGCTCGACCAGCAGGATGGTGACGCCTTCGCGCTTGAGATCGAGCAGTGCCTTGAGGCAGAGATCAACCATTTTTGGCATCAGCCCAAGCGAGAGTTCATCGACCAGCAACAACCGTGGCTCCGCCATCAGGGCTCGGCCGATGGCGAGCATCTGCTGCTCGCCGCCGGAGAGCGAGCTCGCGAGCTGCGTCGTGCGCTCGGCAAGCCGCGGGAAGACGTGAAACACGCGCTCGCGGTTGACGCGGTCGCGCGCCCGCGCGTGAGCATAGCCGCCGACGGTGAGGTTCTCGTCGACGGTGAGATCAGGAAACAGCTGCCGGCCCTCGGGCACCAGCGCGATGCCTAGCTCGGCGCGATCAACGGCGCGTCGGCGCGTGATCTCAGCACCCTGGTAGACGATACGCCCGCTGTAGATATCGACATGGCCCATAATCGCCATCATGGTCGAAGTCTTGCCGGCACCGTTCGGGCCGAGCAGCGCCAGCAACCTTCCGGCCGGCAGATCGAAGCTCAGATCATGCACGGCGCGCACGGCGCCGTAGCCGCAGCTCAGGTTCTCAAGCGTCAGCATGGGCCACCACTCCATCGCCGACATAGGCCTCGCGCACGATCGGGTCCGCCATCACCTGCGCGGGCGCGCCGTCGCTGACGATCGCGCCGGCATTGAGCACCGCGATGCGCCGGCACACGCGCATGACCTGCTCGAGATTATGCTCGACCAAAATGACGGTCGTACTCTCCGCGTTGACGGCCGCGATGGTGTCGGCCTGTTGCAGCGCCTCGGTGTGATTGAGCCCGGCGAGCGGCTCATCGAGCAACAATACGCTAGGCTCCAACGCGAGCGCGCGGGCGAGCTCAAGACGCTTGAGCTGGCCGAGCGGCAGCGCGTCGGCGAGCTTGCGCTCGCTACCGCCCAGCCCGACCTTGCCAAGGATCGCCATGGCGCGCTCAGTCTCGCTGCCGCGCGACACGTTGAACAACGCGTGCAGCGGGCCCGACGTGCGATGATAGCCGGCCGCCAGCACGACGTTGTCGAGCACCGTCATGCTCCGGAATGGCCGCACGATCTGATGCGTGAGCGCAAGCCCCTGGCGCACCCGCGCGGCGGTCGACTGGTGCGTCACATCGGCGCCGCGCAGCAGCACGTGGCCCGTGTCGGGCCGCAGGATGCCGGTGATGACGCGCAGCAGCGTGGTCTTGCCTGCGCCGTTTGGCCCGATGAGACCAACAAACTCACCGGGCTCGACGCGCAGCGAGGCCTCCTGCAACGCCTGTACGCCGCCGAAGCGGATCGAGGCAGCCTGGACGGCGAGCACCGCGCTCATGGCTTTGCGCTCCGCCAGACGAGTTGCTTGAACAACCCGGCCATGCCGCCTGGCGCAAGGCGGATCATCAACACAAGCAATCCGCCGAACACCAGCAACCGGTAGTCATTGAGGAACCGGATCGCTTCCGGCAGTAGCGTCAGCACGACGGCGGCCACGGCGACGCCCCACGTGGAACCGATCCCGCCGATGACCACCATGGCCAGCAGCATGACCGAGACCACGAAATCGAACGCGTCGGCGGTGATGAACTGGGTGAAGTAGGCGTAGAGCCCACCCGCGAGTCCGGCGAGCGCGGTGCCAATCCCGAACGCGGCGAGCTTGTAGCTTGCGACGTTGACGGCGAGTGTGGCCGCGGCATCCTCGTCCTCACCGACAGCGCGAAACGTAAAGCCCATCCAGCTCTTGTTGATGTAGAGACTGAGCGCGATGGTGATCAGCGCGCAGGCAAGGATCAGCACCATGTTGCCGGTCGCGCCCAAACCCGAAGGCGGAATGCTGCTGATGCCCATCTCGCCGCCGAGCCAGCTCTGCTTGCGCACAAAGCCGGTGAACAGGAAGTTTACGCCGATCGTCGTTACCGCGAGAAAGTCACTGCGCACGCGCAGCGACGCAAAGCCGACGATGATCCCAAGCAGGCTGCCGACGACCGCGCCGGCAACCAACGCCAGCACCAGGTTGTGGGTGGCGACGGCGGTCAGCGCGGCCGCGTAAGCACCCGCGCCATAAAAAGCGCCGTGCCCGAGGCTGATCTGGCCGCAGAAGCCGCTGATCAGATTGAGGCTCACCGCCAGGATCACGTTGATGCCGACGACCGACAGCAAGCTGATCTCATAAGCGCTCACGCGGTCTTGGCTCCGGTGAAGCCCTGTGGGCGGATCATCAACAAGGCGATCAAGGCGAGGAACGCGATGGCGTCACGATTGAGCCAGGAGCCGATGAAGATCATGCCGTAGGATTCAACGACCCCGAGCACCAGGCTCGCCACCAAGGTGCCTCGCACGCTGCCGAGCCCGCCCAGTACGATGATGGCAAGCGCCTTGTAGCTCACCACGTAGCCGGTGCGCGGATCAACAAACCCATCGAGCATGGCCACAAGCCCGCCCGCAATCGCGGCGAGCGCCGAAGAGAGTGCAAAGTTGAGATAGCGCACCTTGATGGCATCAACC
>JAFAXD010000237.1 GCA_019241285.1 Xanthobacteraceae bacterium
CACCTACTTCAATGCGCGACGCGATTATCTGGAGAGGCTCTTTCCTGAGGGTGCGCGCCGCATCGTGTCGGGCACCACCGCGCTCTATGACGGCATGCTGCAGATGGTGCATCCGGACCGCGTCGTGGACGAGGCGGAGTTCGCCAAGCTGCCGCTGATTGAGCCGCAATATCCGCTGACCGAAGGACTCTCAACCAATCAGGTGCGTCGCGCCATTGAGGCAGCGTTGGAGCGTGTGCCCACGCTCCCGGAATGGCAGGACGGGTCCTGGCTTGCGCAATCGAACTTTCCGGCCTTCGCTGATGCGCTCCGTGAGGTGCATCATCCGCCTGACCCTGAAATTGCCGCCGATGCAGCGGCGTGGTCGCGCCTCGCCTATGACGAATTCCTGGCCGGTCAACTTGCGCTTGGACTGGTGCGCGCGCATGTGCGCCGTCCGCGTGGTCGTCCGTCGAGTGGCGACGGACGCTTACGCCGGAAGATCGTCGCTGCCCTGCCCTACAAGCTGACCGGCTCGCAGGAGCGCGCAATCACAGACATTGCGACCGACCTTGCCAAACCGGAGCGGATGTCGCGGCTGCTACAGGGCGACGTCGGCTCCGGCAAAACGGTCGTCGCGCTGCTGGCCTGCGCGGCGGTGATCGAGGTTGAGCGGCAAGCGGCCCTGATGGCGCCGACCGAGTTGCTGGCGCGCCAGCATTGGAACACGATCGCGCCGCTTGCGGAGGCTGCCGGCATTCGCGCCGCGATCCTCACCGGACGCGAGCGCGGCCGCGCTCGCACGGCGACGCTTGATGCACTCGCCGCCGGCGAGCTCGATCTGTTGATCGGCACGCACGCGCTGTTCCAGGAGGAGGTCGCGTTCCGCGATCTCGCCCTCGCCGTGGTCGATGAGCAGCATCGGTTCGGCGTGCATCAGCGACTGGCGCTTGCCCGTAAAGGTGAAGCTGTGGACTTGTTGGTGATGACCGCAACACCCATCCCGCGCACCTTGGTGCTGACCTACTTCGGCGACATGGACTCCTCGGAGCTGCGCGAGAAGCCGGCCGGCCGCAAGCCGGTCGATACTCGCACGGTTCCGCTTGACCGCCTGACGGAAGTCATCGACGCGGTCGGCCGCGCGCTCGACGACGGCCGTCGTGTCTACTGGGTCTGCCCGTTGGTTGAGGAATCCGAGACGGTCGATCTCGCCGATGCCCAGGATCGCTTCCGCATGCTGACCGGGCGCTTCGGTCCGGTGGTCGATCTCGTACACGGACAGATGAAGGACACGGACAAGGATGCCGCGATGGCGCGCTTCGCAGCGGGCGAATCGAAGCTCCTGGTCGCCACCACGGTGATTGAGGTTGGCGTCGACGTGCCGGCTGCCTCCGTCATGGTGATCGAGCATGCCGAGCGTTTCGGCCTCGCGCAGCTGCATCAGCTGCGCGGGCGGATTGGCCGAGGCAGCACGCGCTCGACTTGCCTCCTTCTCTACAAGACGCCGCTCGGTGAGACCGCGAAGGCGCGGCTTGCGGTCATGCGCGACACCGAGGATGGCTTTCGCATTGCCGAGGAAGACCTGCGCCTGCGCGGCGAAGGCGACGTTTTGGGCACGCGCCAAAGCGGCATGCCAGGCTTTCGGCTCGCGCGCATCGAGACGCACGCTCCGATGTTGCAAGCGGCGCGTGATGACGCCGCACTGGTCCTGGCGCGCGATCCCGGCCTCACGTCGCCGCGCGGACAAGCACTGCGGGTGCTGCTCTATCTGTTTGAGCGCGACGAGGCGATCCGGTTGCTGCGCGCCGGTTAGCTTAAGCTTTGGACTTGGCGTGTTGCGGGACCTTTTCTACCTTTGCGATGCCGCGCAGCAAGCGCCCGAGTAGGTCGGCGCCGGTGATGATGCGCCGCTGATCCTTCGCCCAAACCAGCATCAAGTCGTGGTCGACGACATCGTCCTCGGGGGTTTCCGGCCGCACCTGCATTCGCCCGATGACTTCGCCGAGCTTTGTACTGGCATCGGTCACGACCAGCGGACGATGCCAATATCGTTCCGGTGTGACTGGGTTTTCTTCAAACAGAACGTCGCGCAGGAAATGATGCGCGTCCAGCACGACATACGGTTGCGCAGTGTCATCAACAAAGATGACCCACTTGTGTCCCGACGCATCGATCTGACGCAGAAAAGGATCCTTGACGGAGCGTTCGAAGGCCGGCAGGACCGGTTTGCCTCCCAGCATCGGCAACGAGATGACGCTGCGGGGGTCGATTGGCTCGCCTTCACGTCCGACCGGAACGTCATCGAGATCAAGGAAATTGAGCGCGCCGATTGCTTCCAGGCGGCTAAGGTCCGTATTTGGATCGCCCGCATGCCGCGAAATGAGTGCGCGGAAGTCGCGCTCGCGGAACAGCATCACTCCTTCAGGGCCGAGCCAAAATTGCAACACCAGCGCGGTCGGCTTGGCCACAACATAAAGCACGATTTGATAGAACCTGATGAGCGGCGAGAAAAAAGCCGCGACGCGGATGGCATTGCGCGAGAAGTAGGCCTGCGGAAAGATCTCGCAGAATAAGGTGATGACAAACGTCGAGAAGAAAAAGGCCACCAAGCCGGTCATGATCGACTCCGACAACAGAGTCAGGACGACGTTGGTCGCGATATTGCCCCAGACGATCGTGCACAGCAGGAGGTTCGAGTCGCGGCGGAGCGCCAGGACTTTTTGCGCGGCGTGGTCGCCGCCGGCAACCTCGAGCTCGAGCCGCAGGCGACTGACGCTGAATACCGCGAGGTTCAGTCCGGAAAACATCGCCGACTGTGCGATGCAAAGGGCAATGCCGATCCAGATCAATATCATGCGGCTTCCGAAGTCTGGTTACGCGTTGTCTCTCTAACGCGGGCTTCGGTAGCAAAGATGCGCGCGCCCTATATGACGGCCTGAGAACTCAAGCCGCCGGCTCGGTCGCCCGCGCCTCGCGCATCGCCTTGGCGGCCATGGCGGTCTGGGCAAGCGCGGCCACTTTCTTCTGCGCGTCCGCATTTGGCTGCACGGCGCCCGCGGACATCAGCACGGTCATTGCCGCTTCGACCGAAATGTCCAGGTCGATCACGTCCTGGCGCGGCAGGTAGAAGAAGAACCCGGTCGTCGGGTTGGGGGTGCAGGGCAGAAACACCGAGACGTGCTCTGTCGCCGGCAAGCGACCGGCGACCTCAGGGGTCGGCGGCTGCGAGACGAACACCAGCGACCACATGCCGGGTGCCGGAAACTCCACCAGGCCGACCTTGCGGAAGGTCTGGCCGGAACTGGAAAAGATCGTCTCGAAGATCTGCTTCACGGTCCGGTAGATTGGCCGGACGATCGGCATCCGGTGCAGGAGACTGTCGCCGAACGCGACGAGCTTGCGGCCAACAAAGTTCGCGGTGAGGAAGCCGAGCAGGGTCAGCACCACAAAGGCGATGACCAGACCGGTGCCCGGGATCGTGACCGGGAGGTAGGTCTCCGGCCGGTACTGCCAGGGAATGAACGGCCGCACGATGCCGTCGACCCAGTTGGCGAACCAGTAGAGCACGTAGATCGTGATGGCGACTGGGGCCACCAACACCAGGCCGGTCAGAAAATAATTGCGGATGCGCCCGCCGAAGCTCGTCTGGTGCGCGTGCTTATCCGCCTCCGCCCCGACCGGCGATTGCGGCTTGTTCTGTTCGGTGCTCATGCGCGTGCGCCGTTACGGCCCCACTTCGGTATCTTACGCCCGACACCGCAATATAGCGTCCGTCGGGACGCAACCGCCACGCATTTCGCCGCAGCTACTCCACGGTCACTGACTTGGCGAGGTTGCGTGGCTGGTCGACATCCGTCCCCATGATGACCGCCGTATGATAGGCGAGCAGCTGCACCGGGATCGCGTAGACCAAGGGCGTCACGGTGGCGGCCATCTCCGGCAGGATCAGCGTCGCCAAGGTTTGCACGCTGGCATGCTCGGCCCCTTTCGGGTCGGTCACCAGGATAATACGTCCACCGCGGGCGGCGACCTCCTCCATGTTGGAGACGGTTTTGTCGAATACCCGGTCGTAGGGCGCGATCACGATCACCGGCATGCTCTCGTCGATCAGCGCAATCGGCCCGTGCTTGAGCTCGCCGGCCGCATAACCCTCGGCGTGGATGTAGGAGATCTCCTTGAGCTTGAGCGCGCCTTCCAGTGCCAGCGGGTAGCTGGTGCCGCGGCCGAGGTAGAGCACGTCCTTGCTCTTGGCGAGATCGCGCGCGAGCTTTTCGATCGCCGGCTCCAGCGCCAGCGCCTCGGTCATCAGCCGCGGCACTTCCACGAGCGCACGGACCTGATCGTGCTCATCGGCCTCGCTCAGGATCTCACGCGCCCGGCCGGCGGCGACGGCAAGGCAGGCGAGTGTCGCGAGCTGGCAGGTAAACGCCTTGGTCGAGGCAACGCCGATCTCCGGGCCGGCCAAAGTCGGCATGACGATGTCGCTCTCGCGGGCGATGGTGGAGGTCGGCACGTTCACGACCGAGAGCGCATGCTGGCCCTGCTCGCGCGCGTAGCGCAGCGTCGCCAGGGTATCGGCGGTCTCGCCCGATTGTGAGACGAAGATCGCCAAGTTGCCGTCGCTATAAGGCGCGTTGCGATAGCGGAACTCAGAGGCAACGTCGATTTCGACCGGCAGGCGGGCAAAGCGCTCGAACCAGTATTTCGCCACCAGGCCGGCGTAATAGGCGGTCCCGCAGGCGGCGAGCGAGGCGCGTTGCAGGGTGCGGAAGTCGAAAGGTAGTTTCTCCGGCAGCACTACGCGGCCGTTGGTCATGTCGAGATAATGGGCGAGCGTGTGGCCCACGACCTCCGGCTGCTCGTGGATCTCCTTGGCCATGAAGTGGCGGTAGTTGCCCTTATCGATCAGCAAGGCGGCGGCGTTCGACTTGATGATTGGGCGCTGCACCGTGTGGCCGGCGGAATCGCGGACCTCCGCACCCTTGCGTTGGACCACGACCCAATCGCCATCATCGAGATAGCTGATCGTGTCGGTGAACGGCGCGAGCGCGATGGCGTCGGACCCGAGATACATCTCGCCGTCGCCAAAGCCGACCGCGAGCGGCGAGCCGCGGCGCGCGCCGATCAGCACATCCTCTTCGCCTTCAAACAGGAACGCCAGCGCGAAGGCCCCCTTGAGCTGGGGCAGCGTTGCCGCCACTGCATCGACCGGGCCGAGCCCTTTTTTCATCTCCCGGGTGACGAGGTGGGCGACGACCTCGGTGTCAGTCTCGCTCTCGAACTTGAAGCCTTGCTGTTTGAGCGTTTCGCGCAGCTCCCCGAAGTTCTCGATGATGCCGTTATGCACGACGGCGACCCGATCGCTGGCATGCGGGTGCGCATTGGTCTCGTTCGGCTTGCCGTGGGTTGCCCAACGCGTATGGCCGATGCCAGTCGTGCCGGTGAGCGGGTGCTGCTCCAGGCGCCGCTCCAGGTTCTTGAGCTTGCCCTCAGCGCGCCGGCGGGTCAGGTGACCGCGCTCCAGGGTGGCTATACCGGCCGAGTCATAGCCGCGATATTCCAGCCGCTTGAGCGCATCGACGAGCTGGCCGGCGACCGGCTCATGGCCGAGGATGCCAATAATCCCGCACATTATTTATCTCGCCCCACCACACGAACTGACGACGGAGAGAATAGCATCCCTTAGTCGCTCCCTATCCGGGTTAGAAATCACAAAGTATGCCAAGCCATTAACCCTTGTGGCGCGCCTTCTTGGGACGGTTCGCATGGGCGCCCCGCCAAGCGGTCGCCCAGCCCTCCTTGACAGCCTGTCGGCCGCGGCCGAGCGCCAGCGCATCAGGAGGCACGTCTGCTGTGACCACCGAGCCCGAGCCCACATAGGCGCGGTCGCCGACTTTGACCGGCGCGACGAGCGACGAGTTGGAGCCGATGAAAGCCTCGGCGCCGATCTCGGTGCGGTGCTTGTCGAAGCCATCGTAATTGCAGGTGATCGTGCCGGCGCCGATATTGGTCCCCTCGCCCACCCGCGCATCGCCGATATAAGAGAGATGGTTGGCGGCCACGCCGTCCGCGATATCGGCCTCCTTCACCTCGACGAAGTTGCCGATGCGCACCTTGGCGCCGAGCCGGGCGCCGGGCCGCAGCCGCGCGAACGGACCGATCGCCGCGCTGGGACCGACATGCGCGCCTTCAAGGTGCGAGAAGGAGCGGATGCGCGCACCATCCTCGACCACAACGCCGGGCCCGAACACCACGAAAGGCTCGATCACCACGTCGCGGCCGAGCTTGGTGTCGGCGCAGAAGTGCACAGTATCTGGCGCCACCATGCAGACCCCCGCATCGAGCGCGGCGCCACGCAGCCGTCGCTGCAGCAGCGCTTCGGCCTGTGCGAGCTGTGCCTGGGAGTTGACGCCGTGTACTTCGTCTTCCGGCGCTTCCAGCGCCACCGCTTTGAGCCCCATCTCGCGGGCGATCGCGACCGCATCGGTCAGATAGTATTCACCCTGGGCGTTCTGGTTGCCGACCTTCGTCAGGATTTTAAGAGCCAGGTCCCCCCGGAGCGCCATCAGCCCACCATTGCACAGCGTGATCTCGCGCTCGGCGGCGCTGGCATCCTTGTGCTCGCGGATCGCGATCAACTCGCCATCCTGGGTGATCAGGCGGCCATAGCCCGTCGGATTGGCGGTGCGGAACCCCAGCACCGCAACCGCGGCGCCGTCGGCGAGCGCGGCACGCAGCTTCGCGAGCGTCTCCGCCCGGACCAGCGGCGTATCGGCAAACAGCACCAACACATCGTCGTAGCCGCGGGCAATGGCGTCCTTGGCGGCGAGCACCGCGTGCGCGGTGCCGCGCCGCTCGCGCTGCACGGCAATCTCCGCGCTTGGCATCAGGTCCGCGACCGCCTCGGTCAGCACCTCGGCATTGGGACCCACCACGACGGCGGTCGAGCCGCCGACCTCGTGCACCGCCGCGAGCACATGGGCGATCAGCGGCGCCCCGCCGATTGCGTGCAGGACTTTTGGGCGCGAAGAACGCATGCGCACGCCCTCGCCGGCCGCCAGCACAATAGAAAGACAGGTTCGTGTCATCGGCTTCGCCGCCTTGCTATAAGATATTGCAATGAGTCCACGCTTCTTGCCCACCGCCCGTCAGGCCAACTGGATCATCACGATCGGCTTCCTGGCGCTCGGCTATGCGCTCTATCTGCGCTACTTCGCAATCCAGAACACATCGATCGGACTCGCCTGCGACGCCGGCCTTGGAACATCGATCTGCGTCATCCGCAAGGCGGCGTATACGTTCGGCGCGCATGCGGTGTTCGGCTGGATCGCATTTGGCGCGGCCCTCATCAACCTGGCCCGGCCCTCGGCCGTGATGTTCACCTTGGCGCTTGCCGCCACGGTATTCGGCCTCGTTCTCTACAATGCAGGGCTGGCTGGGATCGCAGCCGGCCTCCTGGTCATGAGCTTCGCGCGCCCCGTACCGGAGCCAGAACTGCCGCAAGGATGAGGAGGACGCCGCCAAGCCAGACCGCCTGCCAGTTCGCGAAGCTCTCATTGATGACAATATATATGGCAGAGCACGCCAGCATGATCGCGGCCACCAGTTCGGCGCGCCGTTCCGAGCCGCGCTCGGGCCAACCGGCGAAGAGCGTGAGCACCGCGTAGGGAATCACCCCGGCGGTCAGTGGCACGAACGGGAAATCCTTGTAGCGGGGGTCGAATACGAGCCCAAGCGCCGTACCAATCGCAAGTATTGTCAAAAGGATCAGACCAGTTCCTAAGAAAAGACCTGAGAAATCGGTGGGTCGCTCGGTGCTACGGCCCAATATCTTGGCAAAGCCCGGGACCGGATTGCGCTGAAGCACGGCCGCGGTAGCGGCCATCGGGGCGACCAAGGCAACTGCCAACATGGCGAGCGACCGGGCCCAGCCGCCGACGCCGAAACTCTCTAGCGGCGCGTTCGCGACCGCCCAACCGATCAGGATGCCGGGGCCGGCTGCGTTCACCAGCACTCCGACCCTCAGCTGAACCGGCACCTTCTCGGGCGGACCGCCCGTCCGCCAGGCAATCCCGAATACCGCCGCGGCGAGCAACACGCCGGCGAGCGCCTGCCAGATCCAGCCCGGATGGTTGGACACGGGCTGGCCCCAGGCGAACTTCGGTTCGCGCGAGCTGCCAAACAGCAAACCCCAGTGGCCGCCGACCGTACCCTCCAGCGCGCGCTTCCAGGGCTGATCGAAAGCCTCGATCAGGTTCACCCGGAATCCGTCCTGCTTGGCGCGCGCCAGCACCTCTTGCATGCTGCTCGCCTGGTTGACCGGCGATGGCAACGCACCGTCGCGCATGCGGCCAAAGCTCGGCCAGCCAAACTCCCCGACCAGAATGTCCTTGCCGGGGAATGCTTGCGCCACCAGGTGCTCGATCGAAGCGACGTGATCGGCAGCTGCCGATGCCGGGATCGGAAAGTCCTCCCAGTAGGGCAGGATGTGGACCGTGACGAAGTCCACCACCGAGGCGAGCTCGCGATTGCGCAGCCAGAACTCCCATACATCCGCATAGGTGACCGGTACCTTCACGGCGGCTTTCACTTTGCGGATGATGTTGCTCAGCGCCTCGGGGGATAATTCGCCGCGCAGCAGCACTTCGTTACCGACGACGATCGCCTGCACCACGTCCGGGTAACGGTTGGCGAGGTCGATCGCGACCTCCAGCTGGCGCTGGTTGAAGACCGGATCGGGTCCGAGCCAGATCCCGAGCAACACCTTGAGACCCTGGCGCTGCGCGATCGGCACGGTGTGGTCGAGTCCGAGGTGGACAGCGTAGGTGCGCACGCAATTCGTCAGCGGCGCCAACCGCGTCAGGTCCTCCTCAATCTGCGAAGCCGGGATGTGGGTCGACAGGTCGAGCGGGGTCTGTTCACCACGGAACGGCACGTAGGACACGCAGTGCAGTTTCTCGCCGGGGCCGAGTGGCGCCACCGGCATGGCGACGGGGCGGCCCAGCCACCACCAGGCCGCGACGATCAGAACGACCGCCACTCCAAAAAAGGACCCCCAGACTTTCATTCAGTTTCCCTGTGCCGTGCGAAATTGGCGTAACATGGTGCGAAGCGACCGTCCCAGCGAGGCCGTTTTATGCACACGCCCCAATGCGGACGTTTTCCGGTGCTGACTGGCCTCACACCGGGGGATCCACCATTGTTACTTTACAGACAACCATGAGAACACGTGTTGCGCGAAGCGTCGCTGCGCTGGCCATTCTGGCCGCGCTTTCGATTCCATCTGCCGGAGCATTCGCTCAAGGCGGCGAGCAGAAGCCGCCCGATGCCAAGCAGAAGGACGCAAACGCCGAGCTTGTGCGCAAGACGATCGACGAAATCGCCGAGGTCGGCCGGCAGTTGACCGGACCGGCCGCGAACCCCGAGTGCTACTGGCTCGGCAAGAAGGTGATCAACCTGATGGTTCGCGATGACGTCGACACCGCGTTTCGCCATCTCGATCTCTATGACCGATTCGGTTGCCCAGGCGGCCACATCCAGGCGACGTTCCGCTGCCT
>JAFAXD010000425.1 GCA_019241285.1 Xanthobacteraceae bacterium
CATCACCGTCGGCGAGCCGCTGGAGAAATTCCAGGGCGTGCTGCGCGGTGTTCCGACCTACGTCGGCCAATCCGCTCCGCTGATGGAATAGCGCGTGCCCATTATCCCGCAGCCGCAACCGGAACGCACCCTGATCCTGGCGCCGCGTGGGCGCGACGCCCTTGTCGCCAAAACGATCCTGCGCGAGGCACGGATCCAATCGGAAATCTGCGTCGACCTTGCAGAGTTGTTGGAGGGACTGCGGCGCGGTGCCGAGGTGGCGATCCTCACTGAGGAAGCCATGCGCGACCTCGACAGTCGCGAGATCGCGGCGTGGGTAAGCTCGCAGCCGCCGTGGTCTGACTTTCCTTTCATCGTGCTTACGGAGCACGGCGGCGGTCTGGAGCGCAATCCGGCGGCTGCTCAGCTGACCGAGACGCTCGGCAATGTCAGCTTTCTCGAACGTCCGTTCCACCCGACCACGCTCATCAGCCTGGTGCAAACCAACCTGCGCGGCCGGCATCGCCAGTACGAATGTCGTCGCCTCAATGAGGAGTTGGAAGCGCGCGTGCATGAGCGCACGGCCGAGCTGGCCGCCGCGAATCGCCAGCTGCTGGCGCAGATGGAAGAACGCGAGCGCGTGGAGATGACTCTGCGGCAAATGCAGCGCTTGGAAGCAGTCGGTCAGCTCACGTCAGGCGTCGCGCACGATTTCAATAATTTGTTGACCGTTGTTTTGGGAAACATCGGCTTTCTGGAGAAAGGCCTCACGGCGGCCGGCATCAACGGGCCGCTACATCAGCGCCTGGGTTACATGCGTACGGCAGCTGAGCGCGGGGCAAAACTGACCGATCAATTGCTCTCGTTCTCGCGCCGCCAGCGTCTGGAACCGAAGGCACTCGACCTCAACGAGGCGGTGACCGGGATGCGCGATCTGTTGCAGAGCACGATCGGGGGCAGCATCCGCATCGTCACCCGGCTTGCGCCAAGTCTCTGCCCAGCCCTGGTCGATCCGACCCAGCTCGAGCTTGCTGTGCTCAATCTCGCCATCAACGCACGCGACGCGATGCAGATCGGCGGCATGCTCACGGTTGCGACGGCGAACGTCACGCTCGGGCCGCCGCTATCGCCCGAAGAGCCGCCCGCCGGAGACTATCTCGAGGTGAGCGTCACCGATACCGGGACCGGAATGAGCGATGAGGTTCGTGCCAAAGTGTTTGAGCCGTTCTTCACCACCAAAGAAATCGGCAAGGGATCAGGTCTCGGCCTCAGTCAGGTTCTTGGTTTTGCCAAGCAGTCGGGTGGTGGCGTGCGCATCGACTCGTGGCCCGGCCGCGGCACGTCGGTGCGCATCTATCTGCCGCGGGCCGCCGTGAAGGCGGCCACAAACCGGGCCAACCCACAGCCTGATTTAACAGCCGAACTGCTGCCGGCCAACATACTTGTTGTTGATGACGACGATGCGGTGCGCGATATCACGGCCGCCATGCTGCGCGAGCGCGGCTATACGGTCTCTGAAGCCGGCAGCGGCGGCGCGGCGCTCGATCTGCTCGAGCGCATGCCGAACATCGACCTCGTGCTGATCGACTTTGCCATGCCCGGGATGAGTGGGGCCGAGTTGGCGCGGCGCATCCAGGCCAGGCGACCTGCCATTCCCATTCTGTTCGTGACCGGATTTGCTGATCGCGCCGCGCTCGCCGGCGTGGGCGAGGCGCATATCATCGGCAAGCCATTCATCGGCAGCGAGCTTGCCGAGAAGGTCGCGCTGGCGCTGCGCGGCGAGGTCGGCGCCAACGTGGTACGCCTGCGCGCCCCATCCACGGCGAGGTAGGTTTAGCTGCAAAGCACAGCGCCGAAGGTAACATTATCCTTTCGGGCTGCCGCGGCTGTCAATTTTCCATCTTCAGTTCTGGGTTGTCTGTCCACTGTCGTCTTAGGGCATTATCTTGCCGCGGACTGAATCACTCAGGGGGCTTGCATGACCGACACGACGGCGCCGACCGGGCGGGAGTTTCGCATTGGACCGATCTTTACCCGGTCCTGGTCGATTTACGCGGCTAATTTTCTCATGTTTACGCTGGTGGCGATTGTCGCCGGCCTGCCGAACCAACTCGGTGGCGACTTTGAGTCGAGCGCCGGGGCGGTCCGAAGCGTCATTGTTTTCATCGTCTCCATGATTCTTTATTTCGTCGGGCAGGCGGTGATCCTTTACGGTGCCTTTCAGGCAATGCGGGGCCGCCAGGTCGTGATTGGCGACGCCATCGGTCGCGCATTTAATCGCTTCTTCTCGCTGCTCGGCATCTCGATCCTCGTCGGATTTGGCGTTGCGATCGGGTTTATGCTCCTCATCGTGCCAGGCATCATCCTGGCCCTGCGCTGGGCAGTCGCGGTGCCGGCTTGCGTGGTCGAGAACAAAGGACCGCTCGAGAGCATGCGGCGCAGCGCAGAGCTCACGAAGGGTCACCGCTGGAAGATTTTTGGGATCTGGGTGCTGATCGCGATTGTCGCCATCGTCGTCTTAATCATTGCCGGCGCTCTCGCCGGACTGGGCGTGGTGGTCGCGCCGCAGGGTCTCGGACGCATCGTCATTGCAGCTGTCATCAGCTTGATCCTGACCGCGATTGTCACCGCTTACTCCTACGTCCTGAACACGATGATCTATCACGACCTGCGCACCGTAAAAGAAGGCGTGGGCACCGAGGAGATCGCTGCCGTGTTCGACTAGTGGATGATGAGATGACAGGGGACAGATCGACATCTGTCCTCCGTCGTCTGCCATCCGTTATCTGAAATGCGGCATGACGTGTTTGGCAAAAAGTTCCTGAGTCTTGATGGTCTTCCAGTGCTCGACCCCGCCCGGGTTGACGGTGATTGAAACCTCGGTCAGCCCCTCGCATAGTTCACGGACCGCCTCGATGCGTTCGATGACGTCCTTCGGCGTTCCAACCCATACGACGTCGTTGGCGATCATGTCGTCGTAGGGCATATCGGACAGCTGCTCCATGATGCCTGACGCGTAGAAGCCATAGCCGGAGGCCTCGAGCGTCTGCTTGGGCGCCATCTCGTTTGCATGTTCCAACAATACCGACGCGTTGCCTTTGAGGAAGCCGCGCATCATCCCTTCCGCTTCGCGCTTTGCCGTGTCGCGATCCTCATCGAGGTGACAGGCATGGATCCAGACGATGTCCGGCTTATTGCCGTGCTTGGCGCAGGCCGCGCGATAGATGTCGAGCTGCGCTTTCATCGCTGCGTAGGGCAGGAGCGGCGGGACCACCATGGCGTATCCGCGTTCGCCGGCAAGCTCGTAGGTCGAGTCGCTGGTGCCGCCCAGGAAAATGCGGAACTTACGCCCGGGTGTCGGGCGCGGGACAATATGCGAGTCCTCGATCTTGTAGTACTTGCCGTCGTAGGAAAAGCGCTCGTTCTCCAGCGCTGCAAACAAAATTTTCAGCGTTTCGTCATAACGCTCGCGCGACTCCTCGACCGGGATTCCGCCCTTGAGCGGAAGCCAGCCGTGCCCGCGTCCGACGCCGAACTCATAGCGGCCGTCGGTCATGAGATCGAACGCCGCGATTTGCGACGCGAGCACCGTCGGATTGTGATAGGGCAGCACGTGCACCAGGGTGCGAAACTTGATCTGCTTGGTGCGCTCCGAAGCCTTGGCGAAGAATGCGAACGGATTGGGCGAGGCGCCGAACTTCGGGAAAAAGAAATGCTCGATGATCGAATAGGTCGAATAACCGAGCCGGTCCGCATTGACGACCTGCTCCAGGGTCTCCGCATAGATCTGCTGCTGGGTTTTGCCAGGCCAGCTCTGGATCTCGGAATAGATACTGAACTGCACTGTTCTCTCCTCGAGTCGCGCATGTGTGCCCGGATCGAGGCAAGCGAAATTCGGGCCAGAGCGCCGCGATCCGCCTATGTCTCGCTATGGTGAGTGCCTGCCCGAACAAAGCTTAACCCGGATTGCGTCTCCGCTCCATCCGGGCGGAATCGGGATTCGTGGCCCAGGCCGGGCTAGCCCAGGCGCCGATCCGCTTCGGGATGACCATCACCGTGGTGGGCTCTGGTGGGCGGGCGCGGCTCCTTCACCGAACCCGGCTCTTCGCCAAGGGCATGCGCCAGATCGGGGACGTCGAGCGCGTCGTCGCGCAGTTGCCGTTGCGTGATGGTGCTCTCCACCAACACAAAGGCTGCGGACACTATGACGAGAATGAACCCGGCCAATGCGGCGGCAGCGGTCAAATATTTGATGAGGACAAAATGCGGGAAAACAACGTCAGCCTCCGCACCGATCAGCGTCAGCAGCAGCAAGATGGCGGAGAGGAGCCCGCATTGACAGGAATAGTTCATCAGCTCGCAGCGCCGCTGATAAACGATGATCTGATCACGCATATTGTCGCGCCGCTCCGATGAGAGCGAATCGGTGCGATAGTTGCTGATCATCGCCCGATAGCGGTCGACCGCGCTGTCGTAGCGCTGCTGCAGAAATCCCATGAAAATCCAGGCCGCGAAGATGATGGAAGCGGTTGGACCGATCGCTCGCAGCACGTCGGACAGGGTGAAGTCCATTGATCCGTCTCGGGTTGTTGAATGAGCGCCACGGTTCAAGCTCAGGGCGCCTTGCTGCAACGTGTCGTGCGATCAGCCGTTCCGGGCCTTGCTCGCAAGGGAACACGGCCGCATATTAAGGATTGACGCTCTGCGCGCGCCGCGCATTCAACAACACCAAGGGCTGCAACCATGCGACTGATCTATCCTCTGGCGGGCCTCGCCCTTCTGGCGACGACCGTCACCGGCACCACGCCGGGCTCTGCGACGGTGATCTATCCGTGGTGCCTGGAGTATGGCGGCAAGATGGGCGGCGCCGAAAACTGCGGGTTTGTGAGCTTTGCGCAATGCCAGGCCACGCGGCTGGGAAACGGCGGGTTCTGCAAGCCGAACCCGTGGTACTCACCCTATCCTCCGTCGCCGGGCGGTGCGCGACCGATTCGCATCCGGCCCTGACCGGTCCGGCCGCCGCGCCGGGCCGCGGTTTATTTGCGTGCACGGCAAATCCGGTCAGCTGGCCACTCCAGCAACGCCTGCGGTGCTGCGCTGGCGGGTGACGAAATCCCGAGTCACCTTCTCGACGTTATCTTCGACCCATTTCGCCATTTGCTCTTCCTCGCGTAGCGATTCTTGCAGGGCCGGCGCGAGACCGTTCATCCCGCTGAGCGAGCACAACGTGAGCAGGGATTTGTAGGCCGCGATCTCATAATGCTCGAATGCATCATTGGCGAACGTGTTCTTGAGCACCTCGTCGTTGGCCATCGCATGGCCAAGCGCGGCCAGATTGCCGGTGAACGACATGGCCATATCCTTGATCGATGATGGGCTTTCGCCGCAGCTTTCCAGGCAGTCCTCGAGCCGCTTCTTCTGCGTACGCGTCTCCGCCAAATGTCGCTCCAGGCGCGAATGGATGTCGGGGTAGTCGGTGAGCCGATCCACCTGGCGCTCCATCAATTCCTCAGCTTGATTTTCCATGGCGTGCGCATCGCGGAGGCCCACGATCAGAAGGTCACGTACTGAATCAGTCATATCTCGCTCTTTGGATTGGATGAGAACTTGCAGGGACTGAACGGCCGGCGTTTGGCGCGGTTCCTGTGTCGCCTTGCGGACCGGTTTCGCCGGCGCGGCGACTAGGTTAGGTTTTGTTCATGACATCGCCCGCATTCGAGCGCTTCCGCTTCAGCTTCTTCGCGGACAGCAACTCCGCGCGCGATGGTCTCGATACGACGGCGCTCGCTGAGCTGGCGGGCGAGGAGCGCGCGCGGGCCGAGGATATGCTCATCGATTATTTGCCCGACACCCGCGCCGTCATCGGGGTCGGGGAGTTGCGTGTGCGCCGGGCCGAGCCCTTGCTGGTCCCGCTGTTCGAAGCCGAGCGCCGTGCGAAGGGCGCCGGCCTGACTTATCTGGCGCGGGCGCTGTGGCGCATCCGGCCAGATCCGCGTTGGCGGGCGGCCCTCATCGACGTGCTCAGCTCAGCTGAGTTTTACATCCAGCGCATGGATGCAGCCATCGCGCTGCGCGACGTGCACGATCGCGGCGTCGTTCCCGCGCTCGTCGCGGCCCTCGACGACCCGCAGTCGCTGGTGCGCTACCACGCGGCCTACACGCTCTTGGTCCTGCATGGGGTGCCGGTCGATGCCTTGAACCCGCCGGAGATGCTCTATCGGGCGATGGCGGATGACCCCGCCCGGCGCGAAGGCGGCAAGCGCGATCTCTTGGTCGCGATCGCCGGGCGGCAGCTCATCCCATAGTACTTTCGCCGCGTTTTCGCTTACCCTGGTGTCGGGCCGCACGGCGGAGGGCGCATGAAGGACATCGTGGTGATTGGCGCAGGCAAGATCGGCACCACGGTTGCCGGCCTCCTGGCCGCGACCGGCGACTATCAAGTCACGCTCGCCGATCTCTCGCCCGACGTTCTCGATCGGTTGGACCGGGTCGAGCGGATCGATACTGTGGGCGTCGACGTCGAGGACAGTTCGCGACTGCTTGACCTGGTCAACGGGAAATTCGCCGTCGTCAATGCCGCACCGTTCCATCTGACGGCGCCAATTGCCGAGGCGGCCAAAGCCGCCCGCACGCACTACCTTGACCTGACCGAGGACGTGGCAAGCACCCGGCGCGTGCGTGAGCTCGCCGCCGGCGCCAGTACCGCTTTCTTTCCCCAGTGCGGGCTCGCGCCCGGCTTCGTCTCCATCGTCGGCTTCGATCTCGCCCGGCGCTTCGACACGCTCGACAGCGTGAAGCTGCGCGTCGGCGCGTTGCCGCAATATCCCTCCAATGCGCTCAACTACAATCTCACCTGGAGCACCGATGGCCTGATCAACGAATACTGCGAACCGTGCGAAGCGATCGTCAACGGCGCGCGCCGCGAGACGGCGCCCTTGGAAGGGCTGGAGGAGTTTTCTCTCGACGGCGTGACCTACGAGGCGTTCAACACGTCGGGCGGCCTCGGCACGCTGTGCGACACCCTCGAAGGCAAGGTGCGCAACCTCAACTATCAGACCATCCGCTACCCCGGGCACCGCGCGATCATGCGTGCGCTGCTCAATGATCTGCGGTTGCGCGATCGCCGCGATGTGCTCAAGGACATCCTCGAGCACGCGGTACCGACGACCCTGCAGGACGTGGTGATCGTGTTTGTCATCGTCACGGGCCGTAAGGGCAATCAGTTTGTTCAAGAGACCTATGCCAACAAGATCTACAGCCGCGAGGTCAACGGCCGTACCCTGAGCGCCATTCAGATCACGACAGCCGGGGCGATCTGCTGCGTGCTCGATCTCCTCGCCACCGACCAGCTGGCGCAGACCGGCTGCATCCGCCAGGAGGAGATCCCGTTGAAGATGTTCGTGTCGAACCGTTTCGGCAAAGTGTTTGCCAAGCGCGAGCTCCACCCGGAGTTTGGCGGAGAGGTGCGATGACCGAATCCGCCACGCTGCAAAGCGCCGGCGTGCGCGACGAAGCGTTCGCCATCCTGGCGCGGCTCGGCGTGCCCGAGCGCGCGCTGGCTGGGGCGGGGCTTGCGGCGTCCTCGCCCATCACCGGCGAGGTCATAACCCACGTGGGCGCGACCAGTCCGGCGCAAGCGAGTGTGGCTATCGGCCGGGCCGCGAGCGCGTTCAATAGCTGGCGCTCGGTGCCCGCGCCGCGCCGTGGCGAGTTCGTCCGGCTCCTGGCCGAGGAATTGCGCACCGCCAAGGACGACCTCGGTCTTCTGGTGACGCTTGAGACCGGCAAGATCCTCTCCGAAGGCCGTGGCGAAGTGCAGGAGATGATCGATATCTGCGACTTCGCGGTCGGGCTCTCACGCCAGCTCTATGGCCGCACCATCGCTACCGAACGCGCCAATCACCGCATGATGGAGACCTGGCACCCGCTCGGCGTCTGCGGCGTCATCTCGGCTTTCAACTTTCCCGTCGCGGTCTGGTCCTGGAACGCGGCGCTCGCCTTCGTCTGCGGCGACCCGGTGGTCTGGAAGCCGTCGGAGAAGACGCCGCTGACCGCGCTCGCTACCCAGGCTTTGCTTGAGCGCGCGGCGCATCGCTTTGGTGATGTGCCCGCAGGCCTGTTCGAGCTTCTGATCGGCGACCGCGAGCTTGGTGAAATCCTGGTTGATGATCGGCGTGTCGCCGTTGTATCGGCGACGGGCTCGACCGCCATGGGCCGCGCGGTCGGTCCGCGGCTTGCCGCGCGCTTTGCCCGTGCAATCCTCGAACTCGGCGGCAACAACGCGGCCATTGTGGCGCGATCGGCTGATTTGGACCTCGCGGTCCGTGCTATCGCCTTTGCGGCCATGGGAACGGCGGGCCAGCGCTGCACCACGTTGCGCCGCCTGTTCGTGCATGACAGCGTCTATGATCGCCTCGTGCCCCGGCTCAAGCAGGTCTATGCCTCGGCCAAGGTCGGCGATCCGCGGCTTGCCGATACCCTTATCGGACCGCTCATCGATGCACGCGCGTTTGACGGCATGCAGCGGGCGCTCGCCGAGGTCCGCGATGCCGGTGGGGTGGTGCACGGCGGCAACCGGATCGACGGCATCGGCGGTGACCGGGCCTTCTACGTGTGCCCTGTGCTGTGCGAGATGCCCGACCAGGTCGGTCCGGTGCTGCGCGAGACCTTTGCGCCCATCCTCTACGTCATGCGCTATCGCGAGTTGGACGAAGCGATCCGGCTGCATAACGCCGTCGGCGCAGGTCTTTCGTCCTGCATCTTCACCCTCGACATGCGTGAGGCGGAGCGGTTCCTGTCGACGACCGGATCGGATTGTGGCATCGCCAACGTCAATATCGGACCGTCGGGGGCGGAGATCGGCGGCGCCTTTGGCGGCGAGAAAGAAACCGGCGGCGGCCGTGAGGCCGGCTCCGACGCCTGGAAGGCCTACATGCGCCGCGCCACCAACACCATCAACTTTGGCACCGAGCTGCCGCTCGCCCAGGGCGTTCGGTTTGATGTTTGAAGCGGTCGGTTGCGTTGTATCAAATCAAGACCGGGAAAATGTGATAATTATCCTCTCGTGCCCGAAGCGAGGTGACGCCATGGCCATGACGCCGATGCGGCTGCGCCGATCGATCTATTGGATCATGCAGTGGGGCTGGCGCGGACCCGCGGTGATCCTGATCCTGGTGCTGATCCTTTGGTTCTATTATTTGTGGACCTATTGATCCCCTCCCCGAATGGCCGGGTATGGTCACCGCAGCAGCAGCTGCGCCCCCGCCAGGATCGCGCCGATCAGGATTGCAATCAGCAAGGCGACAAACGGATCGGCCACGTGGCCGTGAACCCAGGGATTGTTGCCGTTGCGCATAGGGACCGGTGGGCGGCAGTTGGTTGAGCCTGAAAACTCAGCACACCCGTATGACCGGCAGATGTCACCCTAGCCGGGGATATGGCCGCGCAAGCGGAGGATCGTGTCTTTTCTGCGGGGATACCGCACCAGGATGCGGATTAGGCCGGGCCAGCGTTAACTTTTCATTATGGGTGTGTCGTTTCCGCACTAGCGACTGAGGCGCTGGTCCGGCATCCTAATCGTCATCACCAGTTGTCGAGTCGCGGCTCGCGCCGCGCCCCTCGGGCGCAGCGAACAGCCGCGCCATGCGCCAGCCAAGGGGGCGGAATATGGACAGAGATGAAGTCCGCAGGCGCCACGTGTTGGACAATGGCTCACGGCCCGTCGCCGATCGTGAGCCGCCGGCAAAGCGGTCAGATGATCGTCTGCTCAATCATCTCGCGCTCGCATCGGTGCTGCTGTTTCTCGAACTCGAGTTGCGGGCTTTCGTGCGCGCCTGCAACGCGGCTTGAGCAAACTCCGCTAGGCACTCGAGGCACCGCGCAACAACACGGCCGACACGATCAGCGAGATGCCCGAGAACAGGAGCAGCACCAGCACGCTCTTGCGGAACAACTCGTCATCAATCTTTCCGTAGAGTCGAAACCCGGCCCACAGCCCGGCGAGTAGAAACGGCGCGCCAAGCAGGTAAAGCTGCAGCGTGTGTCCCGTCACAGAACCGGCGGCCGCCAGTGAGACTGAAATAACCACGAAAGCGGCGAACAGGACCGGCTGGAACACGGCCCGCTGCATGTCCTTCGGCCAGCCACGCCACTGGCACGAGATGGTCGTTATGACGCCGCCGAGGCCGGTCAGGCCGCCGAGCACGCCGTTGCACAGGCCGATGACGACGTCAGCCCGGACGCCGATGTTGATCGGCTTGAGGGCAGGGCGCGCCAACCCGTAGATCGTGTAGATCACGAGCAGCACGCCAACCGCGACGCGCAGGTGCGCGGGATCGATGTAAGTCAGCAACATCACGCCGATCGGAATGCCGATCGCGCTGCCAAGCGTCATGGGCCAGACATATTTCCAGCGCAGTGCGCGGCGCAGTTGCCAGATGCCGTAGCCCTGAGTCATCAGACCATAGCCCGCAATCAGGGTCGCGGTTTCGACGGGCGTGATGATGTGCAGCCACACGCCGGATACGACGAGGCCCATCGCAAAGCCTGAAAAGCCGCTGACAAAGCCACCGAGTAGTGCTGCGAGAAGATAAAAGCCGAGAACAAGTCCATCCATGGGTTCGCTCCCCAAAAGGTGACGAGCGCTTGGATGGAGATCCCATCTGATGGGGAGGCTGCCGAGGTCCCCAAATCGTTTTCCTATTTCAGCATGATCCACTCCGGCTGCAATAGCGGAAACGCGATCAGACCGATGACCGCGGTGACGGCGATCAGCACGGGGTTGCTGATCTTCCAGCGGAACAGGGCGGCGAGCGAAGCGATGCCGATGAGGGCTGTTAACCAGTCGCCGATGGCGATGCGGCCGAGCAAGACACAAGCCCCGAGGATCGTGCCGATCGCGGCCGCATAGGCGCCCTTTACAAAACCGGCCACATTGGGATTGCTACGGTGGCGCGCCAGAATTGGCGCAGCAATCAAAACCAGCAGGAACGACGGCAGAAAGATGCCGATGGTCGAGACCAGCGAGCCCCAAAAACCCGCAACCAGATAGCCGACAAACGTGGCCGTGATGACGACCGGCCCCGGACTGATCATGCCGATGGCGACGGCGATCAGAAACTGGCGCTCATCGAGCCAGCCATATTGCTCGACCAACCCTTGTTGCAGGAATGGCACGATCACGAGACCGCTGCCGAACGTGAGGGACCCCGCCTTGAGGAAGAACAACAACAACTTGCCAAAAGTTGAGCTCGACGTGACCGGCATGATTTGCGCCAGCACTGGGACTGGAGCGATTTGCAGCGCCGTCGTTGGCGGCCGTTTCCACAAATTGCCGTAGTGCAGGATGCCGATCACGCCGGCGCCGATGAAGAGTAAAGCGACCTCGGCCTGCAGCACGATTGTCACGAGGAAGCACACGGCCGCGATCAGCCACTGCAGCCAATCCTCCATGCCAAGCTTGGCGAGGCGGTAGCAGGAATGCAGGATCAATGCGATCACGGCCGGACTGACGCCATAGAAGATTGCGGTGACAGGCTTGAGGTCGCCGAAATAGACGTAAACTGCGCCGAGTGCCGCGACGATCAGGAAGTTCGGCAGAATGAACGCCCAGCCGCCTGCCCATGCGCCCCAGAAGCCGGCGCGCAGGTAGGAGATGTAGATCCCGACCTGAATGGCGAGCGGACCGGGCAGGGTCTGGCAGATCGCGATTGCCTCGCGCATCTCTTCCTTGGTCATCCAGCCG
>JAFAXD010000532.1 GCA_019241285.1 Xanthobacteraceae bacterium
GGCAAAGCCTGCGAGCACCAACACAACAGCAAATGATTTCATAGACTATTCTCCTGTTTTCAACTCTTCGGCCAAATATCGACCAGGTAACGCGAGTTCGCTTTGAGCGAAGCAAGCCAAGCCTTCGCTTCATCCTCTGAACACCCGTGCTTAGCGCGGCAGATCGCCAATACGGCCTGCTCGACCGCAGGCGCCATGGTGGAGGCATCGCCGCAGACATAGACGACGGCGTCCTGCTCGATCAGCTCCCAGAAGCGATCGCGCCGCTGCGACAGACGATGCTGCACGTAGCATTTGTCGCCGGTGTCAGGGCGCGAATAGGCAGGCTCGAGCTCGACCACGCCGGCTTGCGCGAAGGCCGCAAACTCACCGGCGTAGATATGATCCTGCGCCGGGTGCCGGCAGCCCTGGAACAGCAGCGCCGGTCCGACCGTCTGGCCGCGCAGCTTCATCGCGGCGCGCGCTTGCAGGAACCCGCGATACGGGGCGATGCCGGTTCCGGCGCCGATCATGATCATCGGCACGGTCGGATCCTCGGGCGGCCGGAACGGAATGCTCGGCGGCCGGATGAAACACTCGACTGCCGCACCCTTCTGGCTACGCGCGAGATAAGCGGATGCGACGCCACGATAGACGCCATGCCCGGAGCGTGCCGGACCTTCGACAACGCCAACCGTGATGCTGGCCTCGTCGCGCGACAGCAGCGGAGAGGAGGAAATCGAGAAATAGCGCGGGCGCAGCGTCGGGACGAGCTCGACGAAGAGATTGAACGGCAGCTTGCACGAGGGATGATCCTCGAGCAGGTCGAGCAATGATCTGTTCCTCCCGAGAACTTCATTGCGATAGCGCGCCGTTGCCTCGGGTCCATCGCCGCTGAGCGCCACAAGCGCTGCTTTCTCCGCCGGCACCTCTGTGTAGTCGACCAGCATCTCGATATCGGAGCGCTTGGCGGGATCCTGCATCGCGAGGTAGCCTGACAGCAACACATTGAGATCGACCGGACGCTCCACCGGCAGGGATGATTTGCCGTGCCCGTTGAACCTGATGCGCACATGCGCATTCTCCGGCAACCCGAACCGCGTCAACACGCGCCGAACCATGTCGGGCGAATTCCGCGGCAGCACCGCAAGGTGGTCTCCTTCCCGGTATGACAGCCCTGCCGGCACCTGAAGCACGAGGTGACGCGTCGAGCGATCCGACGGGCGTGGTCCATCGTGGCGCTGCAGCTCGCGGTTTTCCAAGACCAGCATCGGTCGGGCGCCGAATTCGGCGATCAGCGTTTCCGGCTGCGCCGAAGACTCCAGCACTTCGACTTCATAGCGATGCCCCTTGACGACATCCTGTGGCGCCGCGGTCGGGGCGCCCAGGCTGCGGCCGAGCGCATCAAACAATCCACTATACCATTGCCGGAACTCGCTATCGATGTCGCCGCTCTGGTCACCCTCCCCGCGCGGATGAATCCGCTCGGCGCCATGCGCTGCGAGCTCAGAGTCGATCAGGCGCGGAATGCGCTGGAATGTATCCGCCCAATCATGATCTCCGCAACCGAACACGGTGAAGCGAACCCCGGTAAACGCATCCTGTGGCAGCGACTTGCTGCTGATCCATTCGACAAATTTTGCGGCATTGTCGGTCGGCGTGCCATTGTAGGACGCCGTCACCACCACGACCGCGCCCGACTTCGGCAGCTTGCCAACCATCGCGTCGAGTTCCTGGACCTCCGCCCGATAGCCGTGCACGGTCGCATCCTCGGCAATGCGACGCGCGATAGCCTCGCTTGCGCCGGTGTTGGAACCGTAGAGAACCAGAAGCGGCGTTCCGGAGCGCACCTCGGGTGCAGCGCCAGCGTCGTGCTCGGGATGAACGTCAACCTGTGCCGGCCCTGAAGCGCGCGCAACCAATGGTGCCCGATCCCGGCGCGGCCGCACCTTGATCCGGAATCCGACCGGCTTGATGGTCAATGTCTGCTTGAGTTTGAGCTCGTAGCCGAGGTGATCGATCAGTTCGAACCGCTGCAGAATCATGGCGAGCGCGAGGGCCGCTTCCTGCAGGGCGAAGTAGCGGCCGATGCAGGCGCGAAACCCGGTTCCGAACGGCCGATAGGCCGTGGCTGGCCGCTGTTTAACTGCTTCAGGATCGAAGTGGGAGGGATCGAACTTGTCCGGGTCGGAACCCCATATTGTCTTGTCGCGATGCAGCGCCGGCACCAGCACCATGAGTGGTTGATCTGGCGCCACCGGATATTTGCCGGCGAGGAGCGTTGGCTCTAAGGCGTGCCGGTTGAACGCAGGCGCCGGCGGCCACAGGCGCAGCGCCTCGTTGAGGATCTGGCCGATGTAATGCAGCTGGCGCACCTGCTCTTCGTTGGGCGGAGCTGGATCGGCGCCGAGCACCGCGTCCACTTCCGCATAGGCTTTCGCCAGGACGTCGGGATTGTGGATGAGATTGTAGAGCGTAAAGGTCAGCAGGCCGCTGGTGGTTTCGTGGCCGGCGACCAGAAACGTCAGGATCTGATAGCGGATGTTGATGGGGTCCAGGCCTTGCCCAGACTGCCGGTCGATGCCGCTTAGCATGGCCTGCAACAAGTCAGTGTGTTTGTCCTGATCCGGATCCGATTGCCGGGCGGCGATCAGCTGATCGACGAGCGCGTTCTGTATGGATACATCCTCGCGCATCCTGCGGTGCCCGCGAAAGTCGAGCCGGCGCTGGATCGGAAGCTTGCTCAAGGTCGTGGTGGCATACTCCAGCGCATCGACCATCGCGACCACGAACGGATGCGGCTCCTTGCTGTAGAAGGAATTGAAGCGATAGGAAAACGCGCAGAGCCCGATCGTGTCGAGCGCCAGCCTGGTCATATCGGCGGCGACGTCGATATCTTCGTCGGGATTGAGCCGCGACCATTTCTCCACCAGCTGGGTGGCGATGTCGCCCATCTCTGGCAAATAGCTGCGGATTGCCATCGAGCCGAATGGTGGCGTCAGAATGTTGTGCGCCTTTTTCCAGTTCGGCTCGTGGGTCCAAGCCGTGAACAGGCCGTCGCCGACAATGACCCGCGCCTGCAGCAATCCGGGTCCGAGGATCTTGTCGAACCGATGATCATCGCAGACTTCATTGACCAGTTCGAAGCTCGACAAAACTGTGAGTGAGCGGCCGGCGAGCTCAAGGCGGAATATCGGCCCATAGATCTTCGCCAGCTCGACCAGATTCAAGAGCGGCGTATCGCCCTGCAGGTCGAGCAGATTGCCGATAATCGGATGACCGGGGGGTTTGGGAATGAGATCCAACGCGGCTTGCGCCACCATGCCGTACCCCTCCGTGCAGGTTCATCCGCCCCGGCGGCATGTTGGGCGCAAATGTTTCGTTAATCAAGCAACCTTGCCGGAACCTGCGGCCATTGATAATCCGCTGGCGTCGTCGTTCGAAACGCGAGGGCCGAATGAACAAGACGCAACGCAGTGTCGAAGCAGTGATCGCTTTCAGTCGCTGGCTGATTTTGCCGATGCTGCTCGGCCTCGTTGTCGGCCTGGGCATCATCCTGTGGAAGTTTGCGCTTCACCTCTGGCAGGTGATCATCGGTCTCTCAGGCGCTGCCGACACCGAGGTCGTCGTCGAGGTCTTGAAGCTCGCGGATTTTGTGCTGGTCGGATACCTGATGCTCATCATCATCTTCTCCGGCTATTCCAACTTCATTCGCCGGATTGATCCGGCCGAGCACCCCGATTGGCCGGCCTGGATAACGGATGTGGATTTCACCGCCACGAAACAGAAACTGCTGAGCACCGTGGTCGTCATCGGCGTGCTGGCGGCAATCGAAGTCTACCTGCATCTCGACAGCATGACGGACCTGTCGAGGCTCGGTTGGCTGATCGCCTTCCTGCTGACGATCGTCGTCTCCACCATCGGTCTTGCCATCGCCGATCGGATCGCCGGCAGCAAGTAATGATTTCGTAGGGTGGGCACGGCGCCGTCGCTTGCCTAACAACTTCACACAGTCCTGTCGGCGCCGTGCCCACGCTGTACCACGCCGACGAAACCGATAGCGCCGACAGCGTGGGCATTGCGCGTGAAGACATGTGAATGCGGCCCGTCCGCGGGCGCGCAATGCCCACCCTACATCGTTTTTCCTATAAACCGCATCGTCAACGCGTAGCCTGTTCCCGTGATCAGCGCCGTGAGCAACGTTGGCATCAAGCTGGCGGGAATCAGATAGACGCACATCACTACGCCAATCGCCGTCCAGGCGACCGCAATCCGGTTGAAGCCTGCCCAATAGAAATAACGGCCCTTTTGGTCGTAGAGCGCGGGCACATCGATGCGCAATCGACTGACGAACAGGTAATCAAAGACGAGCACGCCCGCGACCGGCGCGAACACATCGCCAAGCATTGTGACGTAAGTGAAATAGCCCAGCACGCCGGGCACCGCCGACAGAGCTAGCCCGAGGAGCGCCGCGGCCAACGTGGTCCAGAACCGGCCGATCCGCTCGAACATGTTGGAGAGCGAGAGGCCCGCCGAATACAGATTGAGAACATTGATGGTCCAGGCATCAACGCACAGGAACACCAGCAAACCGAGCAGCACCAGGCGGCTTTGCTCCACGTCGACGGCGAGCACGAATGGATTGGGCACTTTGCCGAGCGTGGCCGCAGCCCCGTAGGCACCGAGCGCCGTCGATAACAACATGCCGAACGTGCCGGCCGCGAAGGTTGCCACGCAGATGTCGGTGCGAGAGCGGCTATACCGTGCAAAATCGGCAGCATCGGCGATCATTGTGAACCAGCCGGCGACGCTGACATTGATCCAGCTGGCGACGAGCACCCAGCCCCAAGTGCTTGCCCCCGGATACGACAGGACCGCCGCAATCCCGAAGTTCGGGTCGTCGTGGCGCGCAAACAACACGAACAGATAGGCCATGGCCACGACCTTGATGGGCAAGGCAATGCGCGACAGCGCCGTCAGCGAGCCGTAGCCTATCACCGCGACACCGGCCTGGATCAATCCGAAGATCACGCTCACCCCGACCAGCGGCAGGGTCGTGTCGGTCAGCCTGGGCAGCATCGCCACGATGGCGGATGCGCCGGCCAGGGTCTGGAATGCGAACCAGTAGACCGACGCCACGGTGCGCAGCAACGAGGGAATGGCCTTGGCGCCGCGCCAGCCATACACCGCGCGGGTCGCGACTTGGCCCGGGATGCCGTAATCCGCGCCGATCGTCGCCATCACCAAATAGAAGGCCAGGGCGACCGCTGTTCCCGCGACTTGCGCCAACACGGCGGGCACGAATGGCAAGCCGGCGGCGACCGCCAACCCGCCGCTCAGCAGCGTGCCCGGGTTGATCATGAAGTTGAACATGATGCTGAAGAGATCGAACCAGCCCACGGTCCTGCGGTTGGCCGGGACCGGTTCGATGCCGAACTGCTCAACCCCGGCAGGCTGCCGATAGCGCTGCCGCAGCGCGTCTTCGATCTTGTGCGCCGACGTCATGCGCGTTCAGTTCGCGTCGCCGCCAATGTGTTGTTCGATCCAGATCGCCTGGCGCGCCGTCGCATCAAGCAAGCAGTCGGCGCCTTCGATGATAGCGATGGTGCCGCCCTGGGCCTCGACATGCGGCAGCGTGCAGCGTGCGTCGCGATAGGCAAGCCACGCACGTTCGACCTTGCGCCGGGCCTCGCATATGTCAGGGCTGTCGCACTTGCTTGTCCAGGATTTGTACGCTGCGTTGAGCCGCTCATCCCAGATCGCGGTTTCACGGCGCAAGCAATCTGCCATGGCTACGGTCGAGCCGTTGGAAGGGACAGCAAGGCACGGCGTGCTGACGACCCCGATGCAGCTTGCGGCATCGGGCTTATCCGGGTGGGCAGCTTTCGCGGCCATCCAGGCTTTCGCGTCGATCTTCTCGCCCGTCGGAGCATCAGCGGTCGCTGCCCCTGCCGCACCCTTGGCGGCGTCTGCCGCGATCTTCAGGCATGCCGCAACCACGGCGCGGTCACCGGCACGCAGTTTCGCGTCGTTGCTGCCGTCCTGGCCGGACGCACCGCCAGCGGACAGCAATGTGCCGATCAACAGCGCGGCCCCAACGGCACGCAACAGGTTTGAGTTTCCGACCATCCTGAATGTCTCCCGGCTAGAAATCCTTTACCAGATACAGGCGGCCGCGGCGGAATACCGGAACCTAAGACCAGGACCGGCGTTCCCCCACGGTTCGTCCTGCCCGCGCACCTGACTGCCACAACTGAAAGCCACCGATGGCCGATTCCATCAAAGCGCAGCAAGCGTCCCGGCAAGGCAAGTACCTTGAGGATCCGCATCAAACTCCATCCGCGTCACCTGCCACAACATCTGTCTCGCACGAGGATGCCCCAGGACGCACGCTCAAAACCAACATACCGGCGCGGCTTGATCGACTTCCTTGGAGCCGCTTTCATCTCCTGGTCGTGCTGGCGCTGGGTATCACTTGGGTCCTTGACGGCCTCGAAGTCACGATCGTCGGCGCCATCGGTCCAGTCCTGCAAAATGCCCAGACGCTCGGCCTGTCCGCGACGGAGATTGGCGGCGCGGCTTCCGCATATGTCTCGGGCGCAGTCATCGGCGCGTTGGTGTTCGGCTGGCTCACTGATCGGCACGGACGCCGGCTCATATTTTATGTTACC
This sequence comes from Xanthobacteraceae bacterium, assembly GCA_019241285.1. Classification (GTDB taxonomy): domain Bacteria; phylum Pseudomonadota; class Alphaproteobacteria; order Rhizobiales; family Xanthobacteraceae; genus JAFAXD01. Next base: position 6,651 of record JAFAXD010000532.1, read on the forward strand.
CTCGCGGTCTACCTCGCCGGCGTGCTCGCCACGGCCACCTCATGGGATGCGCTGAGCTTTGCCGCTTTTCGCGCCATCACCGGGTTCGGCATTGGCGGCGAATATGCGGCCATCAACTCGGCAATCGATGAGCTCATCCCGGCGCGCTATCGCGGCCGCATCGATTTGATCGTGAATGGGAGCTTCTGGCTCGGCGCCGCTGCCGGCTCTGGTGCCGCGTTGCTCCTGCTCGACCCGACCCTGCTGGGGCCCGATACCGGCTGGCGCCTAAGCTTTGCGATCGGCGGGGTCCTTGGGTTCGGTATTCTATTGATGCGCCGCCACGTGCCAGAGAGTCCGCGCTGGCTGGTTACCCATGGCCACGCGCGCAATGCGGAAGCGACCGTTGCCGATATCGAGACGCGCGTGCGTCGCGAAACCGGACGCGAGCTCGACCGACCGCAAAAATTTCTCGAAGTGCATCCGCGCACGAGCTTTGGCCTTGGGCTGATCTTTCGGGCGATGTGCGGCAAATACCGTAATCGCAGCATCCTGGCGCTGAGCCTGATGATCGCGCAATCGTTCCTGTTCAACGCCGTTTATTTCAGTTACGGGCTCGTGCTCAATCGTTTTGAGCAGGTCGAGGCGCACCGGACCGGACTTTATTTACTGCTCCTGTGCATCAGCAACTTCATGGGACCGCTGCTCTTGGGATCGCTGTTCGACACACTCGGGCGGCGCAAAATGATTACCGGGACGTATGCAATCAGCGGCGTCCTTCTCATCGCGACCGCGCTTGCGTTCGGCTTCGGCGCGCTCAACGCCTGGACCCAGACGTTGGCCTGGATGGCGATTTTCTTCTTCGCCTCGGCGGCGGCAAGCTCCGCCTATCTGACCGCGAGCGAGATCTTTCCGCTGGAGACGCGCGCGCTCGCGATTGCGATCTTCTACGCGCTCGGCACGAGTGTCGGCGCCACTGCGCCGCTGCTGTTCGGGTATTTACTGGAGTGGGATTCGCGCTGGCCGCTCGCCGGCGGATATCTGCTCGCGGCCGCACTCATGCTGATTGCCGCCCTGGTCGAAGCGAAACTCGGCATCGATGCGGAAATGCGCTCGCTCGAGGACATCGCCGACCCGCTGTCGGGTACCCGTCCCGCATAGGCGCGATGAGCGAAGCGAAATCCGGGACCGGCCACGCTACTGCTCCAGCCGCCGCAGCGGGATCGACCACGCGAGCCACACGCCCAAACCGGTGAAGCCTGCAATCGTCAGAAACGCCGCCCGGAACGCATTTCCAATCTCGACCGTGGCAACCGCCTGCTTTGCCGGTTCGAGCGCGAGCATCGCGTTCGGCCCCTGCTCCACAATGGCGCCGAACTGCCTGGCGAGATCCGTATCCGTCGCGCTGAGGATGGAAAACAGCACAGCACTGACAATCGCGGTGCCAAACGCCGCGCCAACCGAGCGGGAGAATTGCACGCTCGCTGCCCCCGCACCCAGCATTTTGGGTCCAGCCACGGCCTGCACGGTGACTTGCACGACGCCCATCACAGTGCCCATGAACAGCGCGTTCAAACCAAAGATCCAGGGCAGCTCGCGGATGCTGAGGTATGGCGCCCAATAGGCGAGGAACAGCAGGCTCGCGGTCGCGACCATCAGGCCAAAAAACGGAAGGATCGTCGTACACCCGGTCCTGCTGACGATGCGCCCGGTGATGACCGAGCCAATGCCAATGCCGATCGTCAGCGGCATCAACAATAAGCCAATCTCCCCCGGAGGCGCTCCGCGCACGGCGCGAAGATAGATGGGGAGGAATGCAATCAGGGACACCAGTGCAGCGCCATGGCAGGCTGCCAGCGCATCGCTACGCCAGACCGTTGCGTCTCTCAGCAACGAAACAGGAAGGAGCGGCAGCGCAACGTGTTGCTCGTGCCGCCACAACACTACAACCAGAATGGCGGCGCAGAATAGAAGCGCGCCGCTGACTGCGAGGCTCTGGGCATCAGCGTGCTGGACCTGCTCGATCGCCAGGATGACGCAACTGACGAAGCCTGCGAACAGCACCAGGCCCCATGTATCGAATTTTCCGCGCACCTGCGCGCCGCGGCGCAAATCGAGCCGCTGTACCAGCGCCAGCGCGAGGAGGCCGATAGGGATGTTGATCAGAAAAATCGCCGGCCAACCAAACATCTCCGTCAGATAGCCGCCGACGACCGGCCCCAGGCCGTTCGACGTCACGGCAACGCCGGCCAGGTATCCTTGATAACGGCCGCGTTCGCGCGGCGGCACCGCCTCGCCCACCAGGGCCTGAGACAAGGTCATCAGGCCGCCGCCGCCAAAGCCTTGCACAATGCGCATCGCACTCAGCATCCAGATGTTGGGCGACAGCGCGCATAGCACCGAGGCCAGCATGAAGATGATCAAGGCAATGAACATCAGGCGGCGGCGCCCGAAGGCATCGCCCAGCCGGCCATAGACGGGTGCCGCAATCGTGCCGGCGATCAGGTAGGACACCACAACCCAGGAGACCCGCTGTACCTCGCCCAGGCTCGATGCGATCGCCGGCAGGGCCGTCGCCACGATGGTCTGATCGATTACGGCCAGAAACATCGGCAGCATGATCGACGGAAATATCGCCCAAAACACCGGTCGCGTTGCCGGCGTGCCGCTCCGGCTCCCCGGAGGCGTGGCGGCAGTTCGCTGATCGACCGTGGTCGGGCTGCTCATTGAGCAAAAACGTTCTATTCCCGGCGACCGTTCCTGCCGCATGGCTGCGAACCAATCGGTGAGATATTTGTTGTAATGGCATGGCCCGAACCGCCGACTTGCGACGCAAATCCGAGGAATGCGCACGGCTTGCGCAGCGGACCGATCACGCCGGCGTGAGAGCTCGCTATCAGATCGTCGCCGAGCAGTGGGCCAAGCTCGCCGAACGGGCGGCGAAACCCGCCGCTCGCAACGCCTCATCCCGCGGCGGCCGGCGCGCCCGATAGCAAATGCAAACTACAAATTCAGGTTGACTCGGTCATAACCAAAACGTCAGTTTGCCACGCAAGCGCCGTCCGTCGTGATCCGGATGGATTCGTCATTGCGAGCGAAGCGAAGCAATCCAGAGAACTTCCCGCGCGCGCAATGAGTCCCCAAGCTGGATGACGGGTCGGGGTCCGTCATCTATGCGAACGAGCGCTTTAACTTGCGGCCATCCTTCGAGACGCACGCGCAAGCGCGTGCTCCTCAGGATTAGGTCTGAGATTGTTGAAACGTTGAAAACGAATGAAGCTGCAACAACCACGGCCCTCATCCTGAGGAGCTCGCGCGCTCTTGCGCGCGAGCGTCTCGAAGGATGGCCCCACGCGAACGTCATGTATGCCGACCCCGTCATCTATGGAGTAAATGTCATCTATTATGGAAAATCGGACCGCGGATAGCCGGCGCCCCACGCAGGCGTGCGGATCCCTTCATGGGGGCCATCATCTATGATGACGTCATCTATGCGAACCATGCCAGGTAGACAGCGTGCTTCCGGGGCGTCCGAAAATGGCTTCCGCAATGACGGTGTCATCAATGGACGGCACGACATCTATGGAATCTATGCGGGACGCACGTCACCTATGCGACTGGGCCATGCACTCCATCCCGAACGGGACCTTTGAACCAAAGCTGCCGCTGCCCGGACGGCTACCGCCTTTTGTCGGCTGCGTCACAAAGGCTATCACAATCACCGGCTAACACGTTACGATCGCAGCGGAACGACGCAACGGGACTGGGCGGGACGCAATGGCAAATGTGGCGAAGACTGCGCTGTTTGGCGCGAGCATTTTGATTCTCGGCGGCCTGGGCGGCGCGCTAGGCGAGACCTCCTCGCCCGACACCAACGCGGTGACGCGCGGCGCTTATCTCGCCAAGGCGGCGGACTGCATGCCTTGCCACACTGCCATCGGAGGGAAGCCTTTCGCCGGCGGGCTGAAGCTCAATACCCCGTTCGGCGCGCTCTATTCGCCCAACATCACGTCGGACCCGGACACCGGCATTGGCAGATGGACTTACGACAATTTCAAGAATGCCCTGCACGATGGCATCCGCCCGGATGGCAGCTACCTTTATCCAATCATGACTTATGACGCGTTCACCAAGATCACCGAAGACGATCTCAAGGCGCTGTGGGCCTATTTCCAGAGCTTGCCACCAGTGAACCAGCAGAACCAGGGCAACGACCTTTATTTCCCGTTCGATATTCGCCTTGCCATGTGGCCTTGGCGCTTCATGTTCTTCACCGAGGGCACCTTCAAGCCCGATCCGGCCAAAGGCGCGCAATGGAACCGCGGTGCCTATCTGGTGGAGGCGCTGGCCCATTGTGGCGATTGCCACACGCCGCGCAACTTCATGGGCGCCACGATCCAGAGCAAATGGCTGCAGGGCGCGCGCATCGATGACTGGTATGCGCCCAATATCACGGCCGAAGCGCTGCGGGACGTCAACAAGTGGGACAAGGCGCGCCTTGTCGCCTTCCTGCGCAACGGCGCCGGCAACAACTCGACCGCACTCGGTCCGATGCAGGAGGTCGTACACGACAGCATGTCGTACCTTAAGGAATCCGATCTCGATGCGATCGCGACGTTCCTGCTTGACCTGCCCCCGGGCCAAGAGGCGGCGCCGAAGCCGACTCCAGCCAGCTTGAGCGCTGATGTTCGCACCCGCGCCGCCAAGCTCTACAGCGACAACTGCGCGACCTGTCACCAGGAAGATGGCAAAGGGATTGCGAACTCGATCCCGCCGCTCGCCGGCAATCCCGCCGTGGTCGCCGCAAAGCCGTTCGACATCCTCGCGGCCGTCCTGCAGGGCGTCCCGGCGCGCGACGACATGCCGGCGATGCCAAGCTTTGCCGGATCGCTCGGCGATCAGGGCGTGGCCGATCTTGCCAATTACGTGCGCACCAGTTTTGGCAACCAAGCGCCGGCCCATGCAACACCAGGCATGGTGGCCGCGTGGCGCTCGACGCTCTCACTCCCCGTCTATGCCAGCGCCAGCGCCCGCACCTTCGATTGTCCACAAGTCGGCCAAGGCGGCAGCGCAAGTTTTGATCCCAATGTCATCGCCGGACTCGGACGCGAATTGAGCCAGCGATCCGTCGCCTATGCACACCTCGTGGCGACCTATCAGGCGGAAAATCCGAACGCGAGCCTCGCCGACACCGTGAACAATCTGATTGCAGCCTATTGCCCAGTGATCGCCGGCAATGCCTCACTCTCCGACCAGGCCAAGAGCCAGGCACTGAGGCGCTTTGCGGCAGAAATCACCTCCTACGTCACCAGCAACAGCGTGAACGCGCAGGAGCCCGACGTCGGCATCGTCTGGGCAACGCCGCTCGGCAAATCCTTGCTCGAGCATGACCCGTCATGGTCGCCGGGCTTAACCTGCCCGGCGGTTGACAAGTCGGGTGTGCCGGCGTCGCTCGTCAGTGCTGCCGCCAAGCTCGCGGGCAAACCGGGCCTGACCTTCGATGCGACGGCGGCGACCAAACAGGCCGATACGCTCGCGAGCGACAACCAGAAAGCCAAGCTTGCGGACGTCGCCAACGCTCTAATCCTCGCCTATTGCCAAGGCGTCACCGCCATGTCCGGCGTCGATCTCGCGCAGAAAACCTCCGCGCTTACGCGTTACGGCGAGGTGGTCATCGAGTCACTGCAGGCCAAAGCCGCGGCGCTGCCGCCCGCTCCCGCCGCGAAGTAGGTCGCACACGAAGGTGAAAGATCAAGCCGGCACCGCCGCCTCCTCGGCGCGGTGGTCCGCCGGTCCTTTATAGTCGCTGAGATTGCACGCGCTGGTGACCAGCGCGAGGTGCGAGAACGCCTGCGGAAAATTGCCGACCATCCTTTTGCCCTGCAGATCATACTCCTCACTCAGGAGCCCGACATCGTTGCAGAGATTGACGAGCCGATCAAAGAGCGCCTTGGCACGATCGATCTTGCCGAGGAGGATGTAGGCATCGACGAGCCAGAAGCTGCAGGCGAGAAACATGCCTTCACCCGGGGGCAGGCCGTCATCGCTCTTGCCGGTATCGTAGCGCATGACGAGACCGTCGCGCATGAGCTTATGCTCAATCGCGGTGATCGTCGCACTCATGCGTGGATCTTGCGCCGGGATGAACCCGACCGCCGGCAGCAACAACAAGCTGGCGTCGAGCTCCTGCGATCCGTAGGCGCCGACAAACGTACCAAGCTTCGCGTCGAACGCGTTCTTGATGACGTCGTCGCAGATCGCGTCGCGGATTTTGCACCAGTGCTCGACCGGCCCGTCGAGCCGGAATGCCTTGGCACTCTTGATCGTACGATCGAACGCCACCCAGGCCATGACTTTGGAATACGTGAAGTGGCGCGGCTCTGAACGCACTTCCCAGATGCCGTGATCGGGCTCACGCCAGACGGTTTCCAGATGCTCGAGCACCGCCTTTTGCAGGTCCCACCCCGACACATCGGGGGCCAGCGCGTTGCGTCGCGAGTGGTGCAACGCGTCCATGAGCTCGCCATAGACGTCGAGCTGAATTTGCTGATGCGCCCCGTTGCCGATGCGCACCGGCCGCGAATTCGCGTAGCCACAGAGCCAAGGCAGCTCGGTCTCGGGCAGCTGTCGCTCGCCGGCAAGACCGTACATGATCTGCATCTGGTCCGGGCTGCCGGCGACGGCGCGTAACAACCACTCCTGCCAGGCGCGCGCCTCGTCATAGTAGCCGGTGCTCATCATGGCGAGCAGCGTCCAGGTGGCGTCGCGGAGCCAGCAATAGCGATAGTCCCAGTTGCGCTCCCCGCCGACGCACTCGGGCAGCGACGTTGTCGGCGCGGCCAACACGCCGCCGGTGGGTCCGTACGTCAACGCCTTGAGCGTAATGAGCGATCGCTTGACCTGCTTCATCCACGGGCCGGAAATCTGTGCGCGATCGGCCCAGCCGAGCCAGAACTCCTCGGCTGCATGCAGGAGCGCCTTGCCGTCAACCGGGTCGGGATCGGGCAGATGGGAGGGCAAATAGGTCAGGACGAAGGGAATAGTCTCGCCCGCGGCCACATCGAACTCGCCGATCGTACTCATGTTCTCGCCCCGCAGCGGGATCGGCGTGCGCAGGACGAGCTTGTCAGGGCCGGCAATCGCGCGCAGCGCCTCGTCCGGCGTGCGCGTCACCCACGGGACGATCGCCCCATAGCCAAACCGGATCACCAGTTGGGTGCGGAAATGCAAGTGGCCGCGCTCGCCGACGACGAGCCGCACCAGATGCGAGCGCTCGCCGCGCATCGGCATGAAATCAATGAGCCGGGCAACGCCATCCCGCGTCTCGAACGTGGTTTCCAGAATGAGGGTGTCATCCCAATAGCGCCGGTGCGTGCACGCTTCGACGCCGTCCGGCGCGATGATCCAGCGGCCATTCTCCTCGGTCCCGAGCAGAGCTGCGAAGCAGGCAGCCGAATCAAAGCGCGGCCAGCACAGCCAGTCGATCGATCCATTGCGGCCCACCAGCGCCGCGGTCTCGCAGTCGCCAATGAGGGCATAATCTTCGATGCGCAACGTCATGCTGGATCAATATCCCCTGCACGAAGCCCCACCTACACTAAAGGCTGGGAGGGAATTGAGTCCAATCATCTGTTCTGTGGTTACGCGGCCTGCCCCAACCGGCTCATCTCGCGCATAACGAGGTCGCGGTAGATGCCTTCCCGTTTGATCAGAACGTCCGGCGGCCCGTCCTGCACGATGCGTCCGGCCTTGAGCACGACGATGCGGTCGAAGCTCCGCAGTGTCGAGAGCCGATGTGCGATCGCTATCACCGTGCGCCCGCGCATCAGGCGGGTGAGTGCATCCCGGATCGCTTCCTCAGAGTCGCTGTCGAGGGCCGAAGTTGCTTCGTCGAGCAGCAGAATCGGCGCCTTCTTGAGGAAGCCACGCGCGATAGCAATGCGCTGCCTTTGCCCGCCGGAGAGTTTCAGGCCGCGCTCGCCGACTCGCGTTTGGAAGCCTTCCGGCAGCGCTTCGATAAACTCGCAGCGCGCGGCGACCGCAGCTTGCAGGACTTCTTCATCAGTCGCATCCGGCCGGCCATAGCGGATGTTCTCCATCACGCTGCGCTGAAACAGGGAGGTGTCCTGCGGCACCACTGAAATTGCTGATCGCAGGCTTTCCTGGGTGACTCGAGAGATATCCTGGCCATCGATCAGAATACGGCCGTCCTGCACGTCGTAGAAGCGTTGCAGGAGCGCGAACAAGGTCGACTTGCCGCCGCCTGATGGGCCGACCAGGCCGACGCGCTGGTCGGGCTCGAGTTCCAGGCTGAAGTCCTCGAAAACGGTGCGTCCGTCCGGATAGGCGAAGGTGGCGTTCTCGATGGAAACGCGCGCGCCGCGGCGTTGGAGCGGCACGGCCTCGGGATGATCGCGCAGTTCATGCGGCGCGAGCAGCGTCACAAGTGCTTCTGAAAGTCGCGCAAAATGTTGGGTCACGTCGACCAGCGCGACCGCGAGGTCGCGCGTCGCATGCAGAACCGACATGCCAAGCGTGCAGACCAGCACGACTTCGCCGGTCGTGGCGGCGCCGCGCTGCCAAAGCGTGATCGCCCAAGCCAGGATGCCGATCGTCAGCATGATGGTGAGGACGGCATGAGTGAGGCGCAGCTTCTCAAGATAGATGAGGCTACGCCGCCGCGAGACCATTTCGCGACCGACGGCTTGGTCAAAGCGAGAATGCTCGCGCAGGATTCCACCAAATGCCCGCACCATCGGCATGTTGCCGATGACGTCGATCATCTCGCCATCGACGGCAGCGGCCTTGTCAGCAAAATCGTGATGCAGTGGCCGCCCCGCAGCAGCAAAGTGAAACATGGCGACAACGAGGGCGCCGGCGATTATGCCGAGCGCGATGGCCATCGGAACGCTGACGAAGAAGATAAGAACGATTGCTCCTAACGTCGCCACGCACGGCGGCAGCACGTTCCAGATGAACATATTCTCAATGGTGTAGATCGCGTTCGACGTCGCCGTGATGCGGCTCGTGAGCGTACCTGGCATTCGGTCCTGAAAGTAGCTTGGCGCATGACCGGTCAGATGCCGGAACAACTCCGAACGCAAGTCGCCGGTGACACGCACGAATGCGTAGCTCGCGATCCAGCTCGCAACACGCCAGAGGAGATTGTCGGCAGCGATCAACGAGACCAGAAGGGCGAAGGCCATCCAGACGGACGCGCTCGCATGTGCCGGCGCCGAGAGCGCGTCGACAAGGGTCTTCACGCCGAATTGAGTTGTGACGGAACATCCGACGGCCGCGAGAACGGCGATCGCGATGGCAGCATGCGAGATCGGATGCTGACGCAAGTACCGCGCAATAAATGCAAGCGGCCGCGTGGCATAACGGCACAATTCATCCATCCCGACACCTACCCCTATGATTAGGCGGCCCACTTTGCTTGACCCGCCGTGCCCAACTCCTGCGGGAGGTGAACGCGCTATCCCTCAAACGGTTTCAAGGAACGAGTCCTCATCTTGATTGTTAAGCCAACGGGCCATTCTCCATCTGTCTTCACATGATTTTGGCGCCCGCGGCCCCGGACCGGGTGAACAGGGAGCACGTATGCGTATCGCGCAGATATCGCCGCTGACCGAAGCCGTTCCACCGAAGCTGTACGGTGGTACCGAGCGCGTGATTTCCTGGTTGACCGAAGAGCTGGTAGCGCTCGGTCACGACGTGACGCTGTTCGCCAGTGGGGACTCATGCACGTCAGCAAAGCTTGAAGCGGTTTGGCCGCGCGCCATTCGCCTCGATGGGTCGATCCGTGATCCGATGGGGATCCACATGACCATGTTGGAGCAGGTGCGACGACGAGCCGATGAGTTCGATGTTCTACATTTCCACCTGGACTACTATCCGTTCTCGCTGTTCTCGCGTCAGACGACGCCTTTTCTGACCACCCTGCATGGACGGCTCGACCTTCCCGAGTTGCAGCCGGTGTTCAACACGTTTTCCTCGCTGCCAGTGATTTCGATCTCCAACGCGCAACGGCGGCCGGTACCCCAAGCCGGTTGGGTCAGAACCGTGTACCACGGCTTGCCCGCTGATTTGCTGGAGCCGCAGCCGACGACACCGAGTTACCTCGCATTCCTGGGCCGGATTTCGCCGGAGAAGCGCGTCGACCGCGCCATCCGGATTGCTGAGCGCTGCGGATTACCGATCAAGATCGCTGCCAAAGTGGACAGGGTTGACCAGGACTATTTCGACGAGGAGGTCAAACCGCTGATGAGCCTGCCGTTTGTTGAATACATCGGCGAGATTGCGGACGCGCAGAAGTCTGAGTTTCTCAGTGGCGCGATAGCGCTCCTGACCCCGATCGATTGGCCGGAACCTTTCGGCCTGGTGATGATCGAGGCAATGGCCTGCGGCACACCCGTGATCGCATTCAATCGCGGCTCCGTCCCCGAAGTGATTGATGAAGGGGTAACTGGATTTGTGGTGGAGGACGAAACGAGTGCGGTGGCTGCCGTGAGCCAACTCGCCAACATCTCCCGCGAGGGCGTCCGGCAACGGTTCGACGAGCGGTTCACCGCGCGGCGGATGGCGACGGATTACCTTGAGGTCTATCGCGAGCTCGCTGAGCAGTCCTCTCCGCGGCTTCGCCTCGCCACCGGATAACCCTACTCCTTCTCGGGTCGCGTTTCCGGCATTGCCACCAGCACCAGCAACAGCGCCACCGCGGCGATGCCGGCGAGACCGAGGAACGCGGTCGAGCTACCGAACCAATCCGTCATGTAGCCGGCGAGCGTCGTGCTAAGCGACGCCCCGATTCCGACAGCCATTCCGACCACCCCCTGGGCCAGGTTGAATCGTCCCGTACCGCGGGTCGTGTCGGCAATCACCAGCGGCACCAGAACGCCCAAGACAGCGGCCGAGATGCCGTCGAGCGCCTGCACGGCGACGAGCAGATAGGGGTCGACCGTCATCGCCACCAGCGCCCCGCGGATCGGCAGGGCCGCAAATCCGAGGAGCAGCAATGGACGGCGGCCCCAGCGTTGCGCCTGACGGCCAACCCAAGGTGCTGTCAGCGCGACGAGCAACTGAGGGGCGACAATGCACGCCGCGACAAGCGCCGGCGCCTGATGGGCTGAGCGCATGGTGACGGTGCTGCCGATGAGCGGCAGCATGGCGGTATTCGCCAGCTGGAACAGCACCACTGAGGCGGCAAAGATCATCAGCGCGCGATTGTGGGTGATGGCGCGCAGGAAGGCCCACTCCGAGGCGAGTTCTCCGTGGCTGCGATCCGGGACGCCGCCGTGGGCGCGTGCCGGATCGATTTCGTCCTCGTGGATATACGAGAGCGCGATGAGACTAGGCAGACACAGCGCCGCCGTGAGAAAGAACACAGCCTGGCTGGACACGAAGTAGCCGGAGACGCCCATGGCAGCAGCCGAGAGACCGTTCCCGATCGAAGCAAAGCAGGCATTGCGGCCGAGCCGGTTGGCAATTGCGTAGTGCCCGACCAACCCCAGGCTGATCGCCGCGATGGCCGGGCCAAGTACGCAGCTCGCGCCGGCATGCAGCACTTGTGCGGCCAGCACGATGCCCAGCACCGGCCACCACGCCAACATCAACGCGCTTACGGCGATGATGACCACCGCCGCCATGGCGAGCCGCCGCGCCGAGCGGGCCGCATCCACGATGGCGCCGCCCGGGACTTGGCCAATCAGCGCCACCAAGCCGCCAACCGTCAGCAGCAGGCCGATATCGACCTGAGTCCATTTCTGCTCCGTCAGGTAGATCGAGATGAAAGGCCCGAACCCCGTCTGCACATTGGCAATGGAGAATACGAACCAGTCGAGTCCGAGCAGACTGGCGCGCGAGGGAGCGGGTGATCGGTCGATGGTCGCTGGCAACATTGGTTTTTGCATGCGAGCACCGGCTTCGCCCGGCTCCGACCGATCATGCGGACGGTGAACCGCCGACATGATGGGGAGCGAGCGATCACTTCTCCTTGGAGGCATCCTTTGCGGGAGCAGTCGCGACTGGCTGCGGAAGTTCAGCACCCAGCACCACCACTGGACTGCCCTCCTTGTATTCGGGCGCGAGCCGCACGCTGTTGCGGCTCAGATCCACGCTGATGCGGTCGGGCTTGCCGCTCGGCTCGAAGCGCAAGGCGCTCCAGTCGACAGCGACTTTGCGACTGCCGACCCCGAGGAAGCCGCCGAAGTCGATAACAGCAGCGCGGACCTGGCCATCGCGATTGACGATCACATCGACGATCCGTCCCATGTCCTCGCCGTTCCGGCTGCGGACATTCTTGCCGAGGATCGCGGTCACTTGCTGATCGTCGAGCACCGTCGCCGGGGTGCCGGTGCTCGCCGCCGGCGGGGGCGTCTCAGACGGAGCCGGTGTGGCGGGTGCAGCCGGCGCCTGAGCGGCCGGGGGTTGCTCGGCTGGTGTGGATTGCGGAGACGATTGCGGCGGTTCGGCCGCCCGCAGCGGGTCACGGGTTACCGGCAGACAAATGAACAGAGTCGCTGCGACAAGCAGCACCAGTTGGAATCCAGCGCGCACGGGCCCCTCCGATGTCGTGATGGTCGGAAGACAAGTCGCAGAGGGGCAAAGCAGTTCCGGCTACAGTGTCGCGGCGTCAGATCTTGAACGACTCGTGGGTCGATGGGTGAAACAATTCCTCGGGCTTCACCAGGCGGCTCGAGAGGCCTTGCGCGTGGTGGTGGCGCAAAAATGTCTCCAGCGTCTTGCGATTGGATTCGAGCCCATAGGGCCAGAAATCCTCACCCATCAGCTCGCGCGTGGCCGCGAGTTGTTCTTCGATGAATGGCAATGTCACTTTGGTGGCTGACGTGTCGCTCAGATGCGCGAGCGCCGCGGCCTTGGATTGCTCGAACGCCTTCATCACCGCGGCCGGCAGCCAGGGATGCTGTTCAACCAAGGTCCGACGTATCCCGACCAGATGCATGATCGGGAAAAGGCCGGTGCGCTTGAAATAATCCTTGGCAGCCGCGATCGGATCGGGGAATAGCCAACCAACGTTCGGGTTGGGACGTGCGAGATAAGGTGGCCGTGGGGCGATGAAGCCGTCGATCTCCCCCTTGTCGATGAGATCGGAGATTGTCCGTCCCGCAGGCGCGTCCTCGAGCACGACACCGGGCGGCAGCTTGATCGATATCTTCTCGATCCGGCCGGCATGTTCGATGGCGCCGCGCACCCAGCGCATGTCCGCCGGCGCGATCCCGTAATCATCCTGCAGGATGGCGCGCGCCCAGACATTGGCGGTGAGTTGATATTCCGGCACGCCGACCTTGCGGCCCTTCAGGTCCTTCGGCTCCCGGACGCGATCGGTGCGCACGTAGATCGAGGTGTGCCGGAACGCGCGCGAGACGAAGCACGGAATGCCCACGTATGGGTTGTCGCCGGCCGCAGTTTTTACGGTGAAGCTGGAGAGGGAAAGTTCGCAGATATCGAAATCGTGGGTGCGCAGCGCGCGAAAGAAAATCTCTTCCGGATAGAGCGTCATGAACACCGGATCGACGCCGTCGATGCGCACGGCGCCATCGATAAGCGGACGGTTGCGGTCATAGTCGCCGATCGCGACCGAAAGACTGAGCTTCGACATTGCAGGGAGTTCCTGATGGAAAGGGCGACAGTTAACGCCAGTACTGAGCGCGTGCCAAGTTCGCTACAGGCCGGCGACCTTGACGTTGGTACTGGGCTCGATGCGCACCGTCTGCACCCGCGCGAGGTAGCGCTCGACCATCTCCCACACCGGCGGCCCCTCGATGTTCTCGCGCACGCTCGCCCAGCCGGCAACGGTGTAGTCCTTGCCAGCATCAATCGCTTCGCCCGAGGGAAAGCGTGTGAGCTCGGAGATGCGCTGTCCCATGGGTTGGTTGACGTCGATCCGGTAGCCGATGCCGCCGCAACGGACCATGTCACCGCCCTGCTGATAATAGGGATCGGGATTGAACAAGTTGTCGGCGATGTCTTCGAGAACCGCCTTGAGCTGCGCCCCGTTCATCGTGGTTCGGTAGACCTGCGGATAAGTCATCGCCGTCGCGTTGGCGATGTCCTCGACCGTGATCGGCGCATCGGGGAGAATTGTTGTTCCCCAGCGGAAGCCGGGGGAGAGCGCAATTTCTGCATCGCGCTCGCTCGTGATTGCTGCGCAGATCAAGTCATCGATGGTGCCGTTGAAGGTCCCACGCCGATAGAGCAGCGATTGCGATTGTCCCACAACACGTGCCAGCTCGGACGCAAACGGCGCCCGCACCTGTGCGATCTTCAACGCCATTTCGGAGTCAGGTGCGATCACATCAGCAAATATGGGGATCAACTTGTAGCGATAGCCGGCGACCTCCATGCCACGCACGTCGAGATCGAGACGCGAGATGAACTTGCCGTCGCTGCCGGACGCAACCAACAAAGTCTTTCCAACCGTGGTCACCACCGGAAGCGCGTCGTGGGTGTGCGACGTGAGGATGACGTCGATTCCCTCGACGCGCGCCGCCATCTTGCGATCGCAATCAAACCCGTTATGCGAGAGCAGCACCACGAGCTGCGCGCCCTCCTTGCGGGCTTTGGCGACGGTTGCGCGCACGTCCTCTTCGCGAATGCCAAATGTCCATTTCGGGATCATCCACGCCGGATTTGCCACCGGCGTGTAAGCAAACGCCTCGCCCAAGACGGCAACCCGGACGCTGCCTTTCTCAAACATTTTGTAGCCGTCGAATACCGGCTCCTGCCATTCGGTATCGCGAATATTGAGTGCCAGGAACGGG
>JAFAXD010000551.1 GCA_019241285.1 Xanthobacteraceae bacterium
CGTGGCGTCGGGAATCGCGTGGTCATTGACGAGGGCGCTTGCGATGACCGCATTGAGCGATCCCATAGCCGTGCTGGCCGCGATGGGGTCGGTTGCGTCGGCGGCAAACAACAGTGTGGGGCGATCCCCCCGGCGCAACGAGCGCTCGAACTCCGCCGGCACTTCGATCCCGAACAATACAGTTCCGGACTTGAGCAACTGATCGAACTCGGCCGCATCATGGACTTGCCGAATGACGTGGAAATAGGCCGTATTCTCGATCGCCTTCAGGATCGAGCGCCCCACATCGCTTTGCTCCTGCAGCAGTACCGCGGTCGGCATGTGCCGCGGCGTGGTGTTGATCGCATAACCGAACAACATCAGTTGCATGACTGGGATCATTACGATCATGGCGAAGGACACGCGATCGCGCCGCAGCTGGATGAATTCCTTGATCACCATGGCGCCGGTGCGGCGCCAGAACCCAGTCGAGAGGCTGGCGGTGAGCGCATTCATTGGACGGTGCTGTCCTGGAAATTATCGCGAGCCCGGTTCATCAACTCAATGAACACGTCCTCGAGTGAGGGCTCGCTCTCGTGCCAATGCAGGCCCGGCCGATCGCGCAGGCTCGTCATCGTCGCTTGTAAGCGCTCGCGGTCGCGACCGGACACATGCAGGCTTGCGCCGAATGGCGCCACCATGTCGACGCCGGGCCGTTCAGCGAGGTCGTGCGCAAGCTCGTTCAAGCCCTCGCCGGTCACGGTGTAGGTCGATAGACCGGAGCGGGCGATCACATCGGCGACGCTGCCTTGCGCCAGCAGAACGCCGTAAGCGATGTACGCGATCTCATGACAGCGCTCGGCTTCGTCCATGTAGTGGGTCGACACCAGCACGGTGAGCCCCTCACCTGCGAGCGCGTGGATCTCGTTCCAGAACTCGCGCCGTGCTTTTGGATCGACTCCAGCGGTTGGCTCGTCCAACAGCAACAACTCCGGATTGGGAAGCGTGCAGGCGCCGAGCGCGAGGCGCTGCTTCCAGCCGCCGGAGAGCGAAGCGGCGATCTGATTTTCCCGACCCGTCAGCCCCAATCGTTTGATCATGGCACGCGCCGCCTGTTTGGGATGCGCAACCCCGTACAGTCGCGCCACGAAATCAAGATTCTCATGTACCGAGAGATCCTGATACAAACTGAAGCGCTGGGTCATGTAACCAACGCGGCGTTTGATCCGATCTGCCTCGCGGATGATATCAAACCCGAGACAGGTGCCGTGCCCGGCGTCGGGGGTGAGCAGGCCGCACAACATGCGGATGGTCGTTGTCTTGCCACTGCCGTTGGGACCGAGGAATCCGTAGATCGTTCCCCGCCGTACTTTCATCGACAGATCGCGCACCACTGCGCGTCCGTCGAATGATTTGCTCAAACCCTCCACCTCGATTGCGATGTCGGAACCGGCGCTCATGTTTTTGTGTCCAGCAGCACATCAACGGGTTGGCCGACGCGCAGCTTGTCGGGTTGCTCCGGCAATGCCTCGATCAGGAACACGAGCTTGTTGCGTTCCTCGAGGCTGTAGATCACCGGCGGCGTGTATTCGGCCGATTTGGCAATGAAGCTGACGCGGGCGCTCTGATTGGCACAGCCATCACAGCGGACCGTGATTGTCTCCCCATACGCGACTCGCGGCAGCACTGGTTCAGGGACGAAGAAGCGAACCTTGAGGTTGCCAGGCGGCAGGATCGCCAGCACGGGCCGGCCGGCCGGCACCATCTCGCCAGGACGGAAGTAGACCTGCTGAACGGTGCCCGCCACGGGGCTTACGAGCCTGCGACGCGCGAGTCTGGTCTGTGACGTGGCGACACGGGCTTCGGCGCTGCGCAATTCGGCGGAGGCGGTGTCGAAATCCTTCTGCGTCCCGGTGCCGGTCTGCGCAAGATGTTGCGCGCGATCGAAGGTTTGACGCGCGTTGACCATGCTCGCGGTGTTGAGATTGAGGTCGGCCTTCTGCAGATCGTCATCCACAGCAAAGAGAGGATCGCCGACCTTGACCGCGTCACCCTCACGCACATTGAGCGTCGTGACCCGGCCAACCTCGTCGGGAGCCACAAAAATCAGGTTAGCCTCGATCCAACCCTGGTACTTCGGATCCGGATTATTGCAGGCCGCCGGCCACACCGCCGTCGCCAGCGCGAGTACAATTCGCAGCGCCTGCGCGTGGAAGGTCATGGCTCACTCCCGACGCTCCAGCAGGATGTCGATATGCGCGCGCATCATCCCGGCGACGTCGAGATGATCGAAGCGATCAAACAAACCGGCCCACAGGATGGCGACGAGGCCGGGCGCAACAACCAGCTGCGGGAATCGGGAGAGCGCTTCGTGACGAACTTCGCCGCGCGCGACGGCGCGTTTGATCATGGCGCGCATCGCGCCGATGCCCCGCGCGACCACCTCGCGGTAATAGAACTCGGCGAGCTCCGGAAACCTCGTGCCCTCGGTGATGACCAACCGGGCCACATCGCGACGGCGCGTGCCATAGATCTCGCGCACGAACAGATCGGCGAAGCGCTCCAACACGGTCCGGATCGGCAGATCGCTGGCCTGCAGCTGCTCGAGCCCAGCGATCAGCGGCCCCAGCATGGTCCGCACGAGTTCCTGGAACAGCGCCTCCTTGTCCTTGAAGTGCAGGTAGATCGTGCCCTTGGCGACGCCGGCGCGCAGTGCGACATCATCGAGCCGCGCCCCCGCAAAACCGCGTGCCGAGAATTCGTCGAGCGCCGCGTCGAGGATAGCGGTGCGCCGGGCGGCGGCACGCTCGCCTCGCCCCGAGCGTGTTTCCGAGGCTGCCGCCTTCCCCCCGACCATTGTAGGCGCTCCCTTCATCGTCTCGCCCAGTTTATGACTGACTCGTCAGTCACAATCTAATGCAAGTGAGCCCCGGTATCAAGATGACCCGACAGGTTTGCCCACTTGGCCCGAGGCCCTGTGTCGCGGCAAACACAGCCGGCAAAAAGTACCGGCCGACGATGTGGAAGACACATTCCCGCCCCCATGTGACCTGTAATCTGCTCGCGTTCCCTTTGCATCGTAGGCTCCTCGTTCGCTCATGAACTGGCTTCGAAC
>JAFAXD010000049.1 GCA_019241285.1 Xanthobacteraceae bacterium
CAGGAAGCCCAGCATCAACATCGGTTGCCAGACGTCGTTCTTGGACTGCAACAGGAAGTGCACCTGCCCGAGCACCGCGATCGCATAGACAACCCGATGCAGCTGGTTCCAACGCTGGCTGCCCAGCTGGCGGATGGCGCGATCGAACGAGGTCGCCGCCAAGGCGATCAGCCCCAGGAGCGCGACAAATCCGATTGTCAGATAAAAGCGCAGCACGATCTCCGAAGCCACCCGGTCGAGGTCGAAGTGCTGGTCCAACACATAGAGCGAGAGGTGCACGAACGCGTAAGCGAAGGCTGCAACCCCGAGCGTGCGCCGCATCAGGATCAAGCGCGGGGCCATGAAGATGCGCCTTGCCGGGCTCACCGCAAGGGCGAGATAGAGGAAACGGACAGTCCAATCCCCGGTGAAATGGGTCACCTCGGTCACCGGTCGCGGGCCGAGATCGTTGAGCCAGACGCGTCCGGCAAGCCATAAGGCCGGCGACACGGCTCCCGCAAAGGCAATGATTTTTTCGGGGGACCACGCTCCGGATCGTTCGCGAAGAAACCCCATGGCACCGATCTCCCGCCCGGGCGCGTTGTACCGCAACATGAGGGGCGGCCAACGCAATTTGCTTGCAAGCTTTCGTGAAATTGCCATATCGAAGCAACTACGTGCTTGCGCGGCTTTGCCCTTGACGGACCGCGCTCGCGCCGGTAGGGTCCGCGCGCAACTTTCGGAATTGATGGAACTTCGATGCGCAACTTTATTAGCCTGGCGCTTGTAATCGTAGGAAGGCGCATCGCCGGGGGCGGATAACCCGCCCACGAGGTCGGCGATGCGCGCAGGGGCTCTTCGAGGCCCCTTTTTTATTTCCCGGATGAGAGTGGAGTGGACGATGATGAAAGAGATGACAGGCGCCGAAATGGTGATCCAGGCGCTGGCCGACCAAGGGGTCGAGGATCTGTTCGGCTACCCGGGCGGAGCAGTCCTGCCGATTTACGATGCCCTCTTCCACCAGGAAAAGGTCCGCCACATCCTCGTGCGCCACGAGCAGGGCGCGGTTCACGCCGCCGAGGGCTACGCGCGCTCGACCGGTAAGGTCGCGGCGGTGCTGGTGACCTCGGGACCCGGTGCCACCAACGCCGTGACAGGCCTAACCGACGCACTGATGGACTCGGTGCCGCTCGTGTGCATCACCGGGCAGGTGCCGACGCATCTCATCGGCAACGACGCATTCCAGGAGTGCGACACCGTCGGGATCACGCGTCCGTGCACCAAGCACAATTATCTGGTGAAGGACGTTGCCGACCTTCCGCGGGTGCTGCACGAAGCTTTCTATGTGGCGGGCAGCGGCCGGCCTGGGCCGGTCGTTGTCGATATTCCCAAGGACGTGCAGTTCGCCAAGGGGATGTACTTCAAGCCGAATGATTTCCCGCACAAGGGCTATCGGCCAAAGCTCAAGGGTGACATCGACAAGATCAAGGCGGCGATCGAGTTGATGCGCAACGCCAAGCGGCCGGTGTTCTACACCGGCGGCGGGGTGATCAATTCCGGGCGCGAGGCGAGCCACCTGTTGCGCGAGCTCGTCCGGGTGACCGGATTTCCGATCACCTCGACCCTGCTCGGGCTGGGCGCCTTCCCGGCGGCTGATCCGCAATGGCTCGGGATGCTCGGAATGCATGGCACCTACGAAGCCAATTTGACCATGCACGGCTGCGATCTGATGATCTGTGTGGGCGCGCGGTTCGAGGATCGCATCACCGGGCGAATTGATGCGTTCGCGCCGGGTTCGAAAAAAATCCATATCGACATTGATCCTTCCTCCATCAACAAGAACGTCAAGGTCGATATTCCGATCATCGGCGATTGCGCGCATGTGCTCGAGGATATGCTGCGGCTCTGGCGCTCGAGTGCAGCCGTGGCGGACCCTGCCGCGCTGAAGGCCTGGTGGGCGCAGATCGAGAAATGGCGTGGGCGCAAATCGCTCGCCTACAAGACCTCAAGCGACATCATCAAGCCGCAATACGCAATCGAGCGGCTTTATGCGGCGACGCGCGACCGCGACGTTTACATCACCACCGAGGTCGGACAGCACCAGATGTGGGCGGCGCAGTTCTTCCGTTTCGAGGAACCGAACCGCTGGATGACCTCAGGCGGGCTCGGCACCATGGGCTATGGCCTGCCGGCCGCGGTCGGCGTGCAGCGCGCGCATCCGGATTCGCTCGTGATCGATATCGCCGGCGAAGCCTCCGTGCTGATGACGATGCAGGAGATATCGACCGCAGTGCAGTATCGGCTGCCGATCAAGATCTTCATCCTCAACAACCAATACATGGGGATGGTGCGGCAATGGCAGGAATTGCTCCACGGCGGGCGCTACTCGGAAAGCTACACCGAGGCGCTGCCCGACTTCGTCAAGCTTGCTGAGGCGTATCACGCCGTGGGTATTCGCTGCGATAAGCCCTCTGAGCTCGACGCTGCGATCAAGCACATGATTGATGTGCCCAAGCCGGTGATTTTCGACTGCGTGGTCGATCCGGCGGAGAACTGTTTCCCGATGATTCCGTCGGGTCGCGCCCACAATGAGATGCTGCTCAGCGACGCCGCCGAGAGCATCGAGGATGCCATCACCGAAGAAGGCAAGGTGATGGTGTGAGGAATGACTTGAGCGTGTCCTTTTCGCAAAACCGGTGTCCACTTTTGCGGGACACGCCGTAGGTAACCAGCCATGTCCATGCAAGCGAGTACGTCCCACTATCCCGCCGCCACTGTCAGCCAACGCGTCGAGCAGCATACGCTCTGCGTACTGGTCGATAACGAGCCGGGAGTGCTGGCCCGCGTGATCGGGCTGTTCTCCGGCCGCGGCTACAATATCGACTCGCTCACGGTCTCTGAGACCGAGCACGAGAAGCATCTCTCGCGCATTACCATCGTCACGCGCGGGACACCGATGGTCATCGAGCAGATCAAAAATCAGCTTGAGCGCATCGTTCCGATCCACCGCGTGATCGACATGACACTGGCGGGCCCGTGCCTTCAGCGCGAGCTCGCCATGGTTAAAGTCCGCGGCAAGGGCGAGGCCCGCATGGAGGCACTTCGCCTGTCCGACGCGTTCCGTGCCCGGGTGATCGACGCCACCACCGAGAGCTTCGTCTTCGAGATCACCGGCGCGACCGACAAGATCGACAGCTTCATCAACCTGATGCTGCCGATCGGCCTGGTTGAGGTCGCCCGCACCGGCGTCGTGGCGATCGGCCGCGGCCCGGACGGGATGTGAGGTTATGGTAGGCTGGAGCATGAAACCTAAAAATGCCAAATGGGAAGATCTCATCGCGGAAATGCGCCGATTGGGACCGGAGAACGAGCCAGAAATGGTGGATTGGGGGCCCGACGTCGGAGCTGAGATCATTGATGATGATGCGTATTCGCGCGGTGAAATCACATTGGATGACCTGCTGAGCAAAAAGAGCAAGCCATCTAAACAGAGTTCCTCGCCGCAAAAGCGCTAGGGTAACACTTGATTTTTGCGGCCGAGTGACGTTTCTGCCGCTCACACTATCAGCCGGAAAGGGGCTTTTTGACCATGCGTGTGTACTACGACCGCGACGCTGACCTGAACCTGATCAAGGGCAAGAAGGTCGCCATTATCGGGTATGGGAGCCAGGGGCACGCGCATGCGCTCAACCTGCGCGACTCGGGTGTCAAGGAGGTCGTGGTCGCCTTGCGCAAGGGCTCGCAGGGCATCAAGAAAGCGGAAGGCGAGAAGCTCCCCGTCAAGGAGGTGGCCGAGGCCGCCAAATGGGCCGACGTCATGATGATGCTGACGCCTGACGAGTTGCAGGCCGACATCTATCGTGAGCACCTCGCCCCCAACATGAAGGACGGCGCCGCGCTGATGTTCGCGCATGGGCTCAATGTGCACTTCAACCTGATCGAGCCGCGTGCCGATCTCGACGTGATGATGATCGCCCCCAAGGGACCTGGGCACACCGTGCGCTCCGAATACGAGCGCGGCGCCGGCGTACCCTGCCTGCTCGCGATACATCGCGACGCTTCCGGCAATGCGCATGATCTTGGACTGTCCTACGGCGCCGCGATCGGCGGCGGGCGCGCGGGAATCATAGAAACGACTTTCCGCGAGGAATGCGAGACCGATCTGTTCGGTGAGCAATCCGTGCTGTGCGGCGGTCTCGTCGAGTTGATGAAGGCCGGATATGAGACGCTTGTTGAGGCGGGCTACGCGCCCGAAATGGCCTATTTCGAGTGCGTGCACGAGGTGAAGTTGATCGTTGATCTGATCTATGAGGGCGGCATCGCCACCATGAACTATTCGGTCTCCAACACCGCCGAGTATGGCGAGTACGTATCCGGCCCGCGTGTCGTCAACGACGAGACCAAGGCGGAGATGAAGCGCATCCTCGATGACATCCAATCTGGAAAATTCGTCAAGGATTGGATGCTGGAGAACCGGGTCAATCAAACCTCGTTCAAAGCGATGCGCGCCAAGATGGCCGCGCATCCGATCGAGGACATCGGTGCCAAGCTGCGTGCGATGATGCCGTGGATCAAGCAACGCGCAATGGTTGATCGCGAACGCAACTGAACACGCCTACCGAGGGCTATCCCGCCTTCGCCCGGAGTTCAGCAATCGCCGAACGCGCGAGCTCGTCCGCGCGTTCGTTGAGGTCATGTCCGGCATGCCCGCGCACCCAGTGCCAGCTGATCTTGTGCTGGGCGAGCGCTGAATCGAGCCGTTGCCAGAGCTCGGCGTTCTTGACCGGTTTCTTGTCGGCGGTGCGCCATCCATTGCGCTTCCAGCCATGGATCCATTTGGTGATGCCGTCGCGCAGGTATTGGCTGTCGGTGTGTATTTCCACCGCGACCGGCCGCTTGAGCGACTCCAGCGCCATGATGGCGGCCATCAGCTCCATGCGGTTGTTGGTGGTGTGCGGCTCGGCGCCCTTGAGTTCGCGCGCATGGCCGTTCCACTCCAGGATCGCCCCCCAGCCGCCTGGCCCCGGGTTGCCGGAGCAGGCGCCGTCGGTATGAATGATGACCTTGTTTTCGCTCACGCAGTTACGCCTCGAACCCGTAGTCGCGGGCGCTGGCGACCGCTTGGTGGAAGCGCAGCTTGCGCCAATATTCGAGTGGATCCTTCGGCCGCACCATCGCGCCCGGTGGGACGTTGAGCCAATCGACGAGCCGGGTGAGTAAAAACCGCAGCGCCGCGCCGCGCGCGAGCACCGGTAGCGCGGCGCCTTCTCCGGTGTCGAGTCTGCGCGTTCGCGAATAAGCCTGCAGCAAGGCGCGCCCCTTGGTCACGTTGAACGAGTGGTCGGGCTCGAAGCACCAGGCATTGAGACAGATCGCGATGTCGTAAGCGAGCGCGTCCGTGCACGCAAAATAGAAATCGATCAGGCCAGATAGTTTGCTGCCGAGAAAGAACACGTTGTCGGGAAACAAATCGGCATGAATCACGCCCTGCGGCAGATCGTGGGGCCAACGGGCCTCGCAATAGTCAAGCTCGCTCGCGATCACCGCGCCGAGTCCCCGCTGCACGCTGTTCGCCAGTTCCCCGGTCTGTCCGTAAAGCCCGCGCCACCCGGCGACCGACAGCGCATTTCTGCGCGACATCTTGAAGTCGGCGCCAGCGAGGTGAAGCTGCGCCAGCGCCTCACCGACCGCGCCACAATGATTGGTATTGGGCCGGCGCACCGACATGCCGTCGAGAAACGTCACGAGGGCGGCCGGCCGCCGCGCAAGCTCACCTAAGATTTCACCCCTGCGATTGCGCACCGGCTGCGGACAGGTGAGACCACGCGCATGCAGGTGATTCATCAGTGCTAGGAAAAACGGCAGGTCTTCTGCCGACACGCGTTTTTCATAGAGCGTGAGGATGAAGTAGCCGCAGGTCGTGTGCACCAGGAAGTTCGAATTCTCGACACCCTCGGCGATGCCCTTATAGGCGAGCACATCCCCTAGGTCGTAGCCGGCGAGAAATGTCTGTAGTTCCTCGACACCGACGTCGGTGTAGACCGCCACGGATCACCTGATCATTCGGCGGCCTCGCTGCCGCGCCGCGGCCGCGGCAGCGGGAAAAACACCTCCTCCTCGGCGCCCGTGATCACCTTGATGTCGAGCGCGAAGCGTTGCGCGAAAGCGTCCACGACTTCCTGGACCAGAACTTCCGGGGCGGAGGCGCCAGCGGTGATGCCGATGCGCGTGACGTATTCGAACCGCGACCAGTCGATATCGGCGGCGCGCTGCATCAGGACCGCGTAGGGGCAGCCGTTCCGCATCGCCACTTCCTTGAGCCGCTGAGAATTGGACGAATTCGGTGAGCCGACCACGATCATGGCATCTACGACCGGCGCCACACGCTTGACCGCATCCTGACGGTTGGTGGTGGCGTAGCAGATGTCCTCCTTGTGCGGCCCGACGATATCCGGAAAGCGGCGCTTCAGCACGGCCACGATCTCGGCCGTGTCATCGATCGACAGGGTGGTCTGGGTCACATAGGCGAGATTGCCCGGGTCGTGCGGCTCGAACCGCTCGGCATCCGCAATGGTCTCGACCAAACGCACCGATCCGGCCGGCAGCTGGCCGATGGTCCCCACCACTTCCGGATGACCCGCGTGGCCCACCAGGATGATGTCGCGGCCGCGGCGATGGTGCAGTTCCGCCTCGCGATGCACCTTGGTCACCAACGGGCAGGTGGCATCGATCGAATACAGGTGACGCCGCACCGCCTCTTCGGGAACGGATTTGGGCACGCCATGCGCCGAGAATACGACCGGGGCTTCGGTGTCGGGGATCTCTTCGAGATCTTCGACAAAGATGGCGCCCTTGGCGCGCAGGCTGTCGACCACGTAGCGGTTGTGCACGATCTCATGGCGCACATAGACCGGCGGCCCATGCAGCGCGAGCGCGCGCTCGACCGTATCGATTGCCCGCACCACCCCGGCGCAGAAGCCGCGGGGGGAGCACAGCAGGACTTGGAGCGGCGGTTTATGCAAGCTGGACCCGTCTTGGCTCATGATCGTGGGACGGCTCTTATTTAGCGCCCGTTTCGCGCATGCGCGACAGCGGAACGGGCAATTCGCCGCGTGCATGGGCCTGCGGATGCCGCCCTGTCAAGGCAAAGTGAGGTTACCTCGGGCAAGTCGTCCCATTGGTAGTGTCGGGGATTGCGTAGCACGCTGCGAAGTGCCTATATACGCTCCACTTTCCACTCATCTCCGTGATGGTGGGCTCTGCCGGCGAAGGGCGGGCAGAGCGAAGGAGGACCTATGACAACGCAACCGCTGATGCCGAAGGCCACGGCCGTTTGGCTCGTGGACAATACCGGACTGTCGTTCGACCAGATTGCCGACTTCTGCAAGCTGCATCCGCTTGAGGTGCGCGCGGTGGCGGATGGGGACGCGGCCCAGGGCATCAAGGGGCTGGACCCGATCCAGACCGGCCAACTTACCCGTGAGGAGATCGCCAAGGGCGAGGCTGATCCCAATTACCGGCTGCATCTCGCTCCCAACAAGGTCCGGTTGCCCGAAGCCAAGCGCAAGACGCGCGGCGGGCGCTATACCCCCGTTTCGCGCCGGCAGGACCGGCCGAATGCCATCCTCTGGCTGGTTCGTAATCATCCGGAGCTCAAGGACAGCCAGATCATGCGGCTGGTAGGCACCACAAAATCGACCATTGCGTCGATCCGCGAACGCACGCACTGGAATGCCGCCAACCTGCAGCCGATGGATCCGGTGACCCTCGGCCTGTGCTCTCAGATCGACCTCGATCTCGAAGTTGCCCGCGCCGCCAAGGAGCGGCCGCCCGTCGCCGAGCCCGGCGTGACTTTGCTGCCGGCCGAAGTGACGACCGCCAAGCCGCTGCCTGAGCCGGCAGCCCCTCAGAAACCGGGCGGCGAACTTGATGTCCAGGCCGTCTTTGCCAAACTCAAGCAGCTTGGCGGCAAGAGCGACAAAGACGAGGAGAACTAGCAAGCCTCGTCTCGGGATGAGGCTCTGACTACTCCTTCACGGCCCCCGTCATTGCCGACACGTAGTGCTCAACGAAGAATGCGTAGAGCACGACAAGCGGCAATGAGCCGACCAGCGCGCCCGCCATCAGCGATCCCCAGCGGTAGATGTCGCCGTCAACAAACTCGTTGACGATGGCGACCGGCACCGTCTTGTTCTGCGTCGAGGAGATGAAGGTGAGCGCGTAGATGAATTCGTTCCAGCAGAGCGTGAAGCAGAAGATAAAGGCTGAGATCAGTCCCGGGATTGCCAGCGGCAGCACGATCTTGAGCAGGATCTGCCAGCGGCTGGCGCCATCGATCAGTGCGCATTCCTCAAGCTCGAATGGGATCGTCTTGAAATAGCCCATCAGCAACCAGGTCGAGAACGGGATCAAGATCGTCGGATAGGTGAGGATCAACGCGAACGGCGTATCGAACAGGCCGTATTGAAACACGACGGTGGACAGCGGAATGAACAGAATCGACGGTGGAATCAAATAAGCGAGAAAGATCGCGCCGCCGACGAACTGGGCGCCGCGATAGCGCAGCCGCACGATCGCATAAGCTGCAAGGACGCTGGCAATGATCGAGAGGATCGTTGCCGCGACCGCGATCATCATCGTATTCCAGAGCCAGCGTGGATAGTTGGTCTCAAACAACAGCTTGTAGATGTGCTTGAATGTGGGCGTCCAAGTCCAGAACGGGCTGTAGGTGTCGAGATCGAGAAGCTGCTCGTCCGGTTTGATGGCGGTCAACGCCATCCAGTAAAACGGAAATAGCAGAACAATCAGGATGACCGTGAGCGGCAGGTAGACGGTGACGATACGGCGCGGCAGCGTCTCCAGATAGCTCATACCCTCGCTATGATCGGCAGCAGCCGATGAACCGGTGAGCACCGCTTTCGGCTGCGCGAGCTTGGGGACGAGCGTGTCAGTCATTGCTGTTTCCCGTATCCCGGACGCGGTGCAGCGCGAAGCGGTGCACCGCAGATCCGGGATCGTCAGAGATTGGGACGGTCCCGGTTCTGCAGCGCACCACCAAGAGGTGTTGCGCTGCGCCCGGGAGACGAGGCAGCGTATCAGTCATTGCTCTCACCCTGCTGCCACGTGCGTCGTTGCAGCCCGAACCAGGAGATCAGGATCGCGGCGAGCAGGAATGGGATCATGGCGGTCGCGATCGCGGCGCCCTCGCCGAGGTAACCGCCGCCAATCGCGCGCTGGTAGGACAATGTTGCCATCAGGTGGGTCGCGTTGACCGGACCGCCACGGGTCAAGGTCCAGATCAGCTGGAAATCCGTGAAGGTGAACAACACCGAGAATGTCATTACCACCGCGATGATGGGTGTGAGCAGCGGGTAGGTCACGTGGCGGAAGATCTGCCAGCGCGTGGCGCCGTCGATGGTGGCAGCCTCGTAAAGCGAGGGTGGTACTGTCTGCAGTCCGGCGAGCAGGGTGATGGCAACGAAGGGAACGCCGCGCCAGATATTGGCGAAGATCACTGACCAACGCGCGTTCCAAGGATCGCCGAGGAAATCGATGTTACTGGAGATCAGATGCAACTGGCGCAGCGACCAGGAGATAATTGAGAACTGCGCGTCATAGAGCCACCAAAAGGCGATCGCGGAGAGCACCGTCGGGACGATGAACGGGATCAGCACGACCGCGCGGATGATCGCCTTCAGAGGCAAGTTGTGATTGAGCAACAGTGCGAGATAAAGCCCGACGGCGAATTTGATGACGCTCGCGACCACCGTGTAGAGGATGGTGTTGAACACGGAGAGCCGAAACGTCGCGTCATCCCACAGCCACTCATAGTTTTCCGTGCCGATGAACTGCCCGGCTCGGCCGATCCGTGCATCGGTGAACGAGAGCCAAATACCCAAAGCGAGCGGGTAGGCGAGAAACAAAAGCAGGAATGCGGCCGCCGGCAGCATGAACCAGGCGCCGAGCCAGTTCCGGTTCGAGGACAGACGCTGCAAGCCGGGTGACAGGCCATATGCCTGCCGACCGTCCTCTGCGATCCTGAGTGTTGCCTCAGCCATCTGCGCTCTGCGATCGCTACCTATAAATCCGCTTCAGCTGCCGCTCCGCAATGGCAATTGAGCCCTTCACGTCCTCGCGGCCGGTGCAGTAATTGGCGAACATGTCGAGGATGACGAAATCGGCGATCGCCGTTGCGGCTTTCTCGCCGACCGAACCCAGGCCGCCGGCGGTCAGCGAGCGTTTGGCGGCATCGCGGAACGGCGCGCGTTTCGGATCGGCAGTCCATACCGGGTTGTTGTCGTACGCGTTCAGGCAATGCGTGAGATAGCCTTGCGCGGCTTCGAGCCAGCCGTTGAACTGATCTGCTTCCATCATGAAGGCGATCAGCGCCTTCGACGCCTGTGGATATTTGGTGTAGTTCATCACCAGGATCGGATACATCAGGTGCAACTCGGTCGGTTTGCCGATCGGCCCAACAGGCCAGAACGCGTGGTCCATGTCCTCGGCGATTTGCTTTTTGGTCGGATCCTTCTGCGCCGCCACGTAGATCGAGATGCCGTTGTTGGTCCAATAAACCTCGCCCGCCAGAAATGCCTTGTTGTTGGAGGCATCGTTCCATGACGCCACGCCGGTGATCATGTCGTCGGTGAGCTGCTTGGCGTACTCCAGCGCTTTGGCGGTTTCCGGTGAGTTGATGATCACCTTGTCATCCTTGTCGACGGCGTTACCGCCGTGTGCCCAGAGGCACCAGTAGGTCCAACCGTTGCCGTCGCCGGAGGCGTGGCCGAGTGCCATGCCGCCGGGTGTGTTGTTCTTCTTCATCGCCTTGGCGTATTCGAGGAACGCGTCCGTCGTCTCCGGGAATTTGGAGAAACCGGCTTTCTTCGAGGCTTCCAGCCGGTAGTTCTGCATGTTGCCGCCGTAGACGATCGGCACGGCTATCCATTTGTCGCCGCTCTTGCCATACGTCACCGCGGTCGGGACCCAGCCGCCATATTTCTTGCCGAGATAATCGGCGACGTCGGACACATCGAGGCACTTCTGCGGGAACAGATGCGGCAACGAGTAGAGTCCCCAGAACAGGTCGGGGCCGGCGCCGGTGTTGGCGGCAACCGAGGCTTTCGGCTGCACGTCCTCATAGGATTCGCGTGCGACCGTCACCGGAACGCCGGTCGCCTTGGTGAACGCCTCAAGGATCTTCACGAAGGCATCATCCTCGGATTGCACGAAATATTTCCACCGCAGCATGGATAGCTGCGCCCCGGGTTCGGGTTTCCAGGGAGCGTTCTGCGCCCAAGCGCGCGCCCATTCGAGCAACGCCGGTCCGGTCAGTGCGCCAGCAGCGGCCAGGGCCGTCCCGCTCTTGACCAGAGCGCGGCGGGTGAGAATGGCCATGTTGTTCCTCCCTGTTATGTGCGGGACCTTGATGGTCACGCGTTAAGTCGCTCCCCGGTGGTTTCATCGAACAGATGCACGAGGCGTGCATCCGGTTTTAGCCGGATCATCTGCCCCGGTTTGAACTGATGGCGCTCGCGGAAAACAGCGATGATCTCCTCGCCGCCAAGCTTCGCCACGACCTGCAGCTCCGAACCGGTCGGCTCGACGACGTGCACTTCTGCTTCGGTCCCGTCGTCGGCCAGCGTAAAATGCTCGGGGCGCACGCCGTAGATAACGGCACGTCCGTCGCTTCCGGATGGTGCCGAAGCGAGCGGCAGTCGCACGCCATTTGGGCCGTGGAATTCGCCGGTGCCGTTAAGGCGCAAGGAGCCACGTAGAAAGTTCATGGCCGGCGAGCCGATGAAACCGGCGACAAAAACGTTATCGGGCCGGTCGTAGAGATCGAGCGGCGCGCCAATCTGCTCGACGCGCCCGTCATGCATGACCACGATCTTGTCAGCCATGGTCATCGCTTCGATCTGATCGTGCGTGACATAGACCGTGGTGGTCTCGAGCCGCTGATGTAGTTCTTTGATCTCGGTGCGCATGGCGACGCGTAGTTTGGCGTCGAGGTTCGACAGCGGTTCATCGAACAGAAACACCTTGGGGTCGCGCACGATCGCTCGTCCCATGGCGACGCGCTGACGCTGCCCGCCGGAGAGCTGGCGGGGATAGCGATCGAGCAACGCCGATAGTCCGAGGATCTGCGCGGCGCGGTCTACCCGAACTTTGATCTCGGTGCGCGGGGCGCGGCGCAGCTTGAGGGAGAAGCCGAGATTGTCGGCGACCGTCATATGCGGATAGAGCGCGTAGTTTTGGAACACCATGGCGACATCGCGCTCTTTCGGCGGCACATGGTTGACGACACGGTTGTCGATGCGGATCACGCCCCCGGTGATGTTCTCCAGCCCCGCGATCATGCGCAGCAGGGTCGACTTGCCACAGCCCGATGGCCCCACCAGCACGACGAACTCGCCGTCGACGATATCGACGTTGACGCCGTGAAGTACTTCAACGGCGCCAAAGGCCTTGCGCACGTCGCTGATGGCGACTGGGGCCAATGTTTCCTCCTGACGGTCCGGATCCTTGTAGGCGGCGGTACCGTCCAATTGACCGGTTCATTATTCCATATTTGTCGGTCAGCGCGAGTCCTCCTTTGGGCGGAGGCGTGCGGCACCGGCATGGCCTACAAACGCGTCGATCTCGTCGATCCGCACTCGATTACATCGCGCGATCAGGCGCTTTTCCAAGATCGGCGTGAGGGCATGATTGGCGTCAATGACAATCGTTTCCGAGACGTTCAAGCTTGTTATACGCAGGCGCCTGAAAATATGCGCAGAGCGATCCCAACGTAGCGTGGTTTCCATGTGGTCGGTTCCGCGGACAACGGCAAGTGTGCTGGCGCGCACTATGCGTCACCCGACACCAGCGGGATCGCCCAGCAGCCCTACGACTCTCGGCAATCTTTCATCATTTCGATTTGATCGATCGATCAGGCCAAAATGATCAGAACAGCGGCGGGACCTCGCCGATACCAACCGGGCCGAGGAACACGGCGCCGTTGGTGAAGCGCAGCGGAAGCGCAATGGCCCGCTTGCCGTCGAGCTCGGCGGGTTCGCCCAACAGGCTGATGCCCGCGGCGGCAAGATTTGCGCCCGACTGGCCGCGCACCACGCCGCCGAGACCCGGCATCAGGCGGTCAAGCCCACCAGCGAGCTTATCGACGGTCATGCCGCCGGTGCGCTGCGCCATGTATTGGGCCACAGCCTGGTCGAGCCCGAGCAGCCCGATCAGGCGCTCAAGCCCCGTAACGGTCAGTCGGAGCTGGCCATCAAGGCGGCCGGCCGGCGTCACGCTCAGCGTGCCGGTACCTGTGGCGGTCATATCGCCCTGAGTAAGACGCGCCTGCGTGATCTCGATCCGCCCGTTCGCTTGCGCGATTTCGCGCAACTGCGCCCGCCAAGGTTTGGGGGCGAGGTCCTTGAGGCCGTAGACGGTGGCTGCCATGACCCCGTCCGTCGGCTGACCCAGAACCGGGAGCAGCTGGGAGGTGCCGCGTGTCAGCCGCAACCCGAGCTCGATGACCGGATTGGCCGTAGGGGTCCCGCCGGCCATGCGGCCGTGCAACTCGACATGTTCGGCATCTGCGAGCGGGCGTGCGGCGCCGGCCTCGCTTTGAGAAAGGCGTGCGTTGTCGAGGACGACCGAGAGGCGATCGGGTGCGCCCGGCCGGCCGCGAAAGCTTGTCTGCGCGAGGCTCCAGTCCGCCAGCAAGGTCGGGGGCTGGTCCGGTTCACCGATCCCGAGCGGTCCGGTGAACTCGGCGATCGCGAGCGTCGGGTCGTAAACCTGGACCTCCCCCTTGGCCCCTTTGGCCGTGAAGGCGACCGGGGGCTGCCAGCTGCGCAACTGCACGTTTGGATCAGTGCAATTGACCTCAATGCGGAACGGATAGCCGCCGATGTCCTGGTGCCCGCAGGCGAAGACGCGACCCTGCTGAGCCTCGCGGTCGCGCCAGCGGGCGATTTCGACGTCGGCCTGGTGGGCCGCGAAGAACCAGAACCCGGTCCACAGCACCGCAAGCACCACAAATATCGCAAGCGGCAGCGCGATGAGCCAAGGCCGGCGCCGTTTTTCCGGGCGGGGCGGCGGGGGCGCGCGGTCATAGGCTCTCAACGGGCGATTCCTTGCGATTGGGTGGGTGTCTTGTTATGCGCGCGTCCGTCATGAGTACGACACTGGATCATCCGGCTGGCGACTTTTGGGTGTTTGGGTACGGCTCGCTGATGTGGCGGCCGGGCTTCGATTTCGTCGAGCGCGCGCCGGCTCGGCTGATCGGCTTGCACCGCGCGCTGTGTGTCTACTCCTTCGTGCACCGCGGTACTCCGGAAAAACCCGGCCTTGTACTCGGGCTGGATCGAGGCGGGGCATGCCGCGGTGTGGCGTTTCGGGTTTCGGCCAAGGCGCGTGCCGACACCATTGAATATCTGCGCGCCCGTGAGCAGGTGACCAAGGTCTACATCGAGACCTATCGCACAATCACTGTCTTGGGCACTCCCGAACGGCGGGTGACCGGTCTCGTTTATTGCGTCGATCGCGGGCACGCGCAATACGCGGGCCGGCTCACGCTCGACCATCAGCTCCGGCTCGTTCGCGAAGGGCACGGGCGCTCGGGGATCAACCGTGATTACGTGCTCGCGACCGTCGAGGCCCTCGAGGCGCTCGGTTGTCATGATCACGATCTGCACCTTCTCGCCGAACGGTTGAAAAGCTCGCACCATCCGCACCCGGTCGCGACCCAACAGTGATCAGGCGGCGACGTCGCGCTCGCCCTGCGCGACCAAGCGTGCGGTGGCGGTTTCGATGTCATGGCGCAAGCGCGCAAAGAACTCCCGCTTGGGAAGATGCGGCGGCAGCGGATCGAGGATTTCGACCCGCACCGTTCCCGGATAGCGGACGAACCGGCGGCGTGGCCAGAACAGCCCGGAATTGAGCGCGATGGGCAGGCAAGGAGCATCGAGCCCCGCATAGAGCTGGACAATGCCAAGCTTGTAGTCCGGCGCTGCGCCAGGTGCGCGCCGCGTCCCTTCCGGAAAAATGATGACCTGTCGACCGCGGGCCAGTGCAGCGCGGGTCCGCCCAACCATTCCGGTAAGGGCGTCGCGGCCCGAGCTGCGGTCAATCCCAATCATGCCGCACTTCCACATGCACCAGCCGAACAGCGGGATGCGAAACAACTCGCGTTTCACGATCGCGGTGGGATTGGGAAACAGCGGCAACAACGCGAACGTTTCCCACGCCGATTGGTGTTTGGCAGCAACCAGCAACGGACCGGGCGGGATTTTTTCGCGGCCGTGCCACTCGACCTTGATGCCGCAGATCGTGCGCAGCAGCCACAGGGACGTGGCGCCCCAGGAGCGTGAGATCTGCACCATGATCGGTTGGGGCAGGACGAAGGTTGGGATCGCAACTAACATATGCAGGAACAGGTTCAGATAGAACGCGACGTTGAACAGTAGCGAGCGCGCCACCAGTGCGACGAAGGATGCGGAGATCGCGTTGGGCATGCGAGTCATTCAGCTGTCAGCGTCGGGACGACTGCTGGCGAGTTCGGTTGAGCGGTCGAGAGCATCGAATCGCATGCGAACGATTGCAACCAGATATTTCAGGTACTCCGAAACCAGCATGCGGGCAGATCCGGCGTTCGACCACCACGGCGCGGCCCGCTGACGCTCAGTGGTGACTGGAAATGGCAAGAGCGTGGCATCCGGCAGCTGATGCGAGATTTCTGCGAGTGCGCGGGGCATGTGGTAGGACGAGGTGACGATCATGAGCGAATGGAAGCCGCGCTCGCGCGCCCAACGGCGCGTCTCGACGGCGTTGCCGATGGTGTTGATCGCGCTGTGGTCGATGTCGATGCAGCAGTCGAACAGCGCTTCATAGCGAGGCACTAGTCGCGCCAAGGCGTCGACATTGGTCGCGCGGTTCACGCCGGTGATCAACAGGCGCTTGCCGCGCCCTGCGGCCAGTTGCTCGACGGCTTCGCCGATGCGCTCGGGTCCGCCAGTCAGTGCAACAATGGCGTCAGCGCTGCCTTCAGGCGCGGCTTCACGGTCGATGAGAGTCGCGTACCAGAGTAACCCGGCCAGGAGCGCGACTGGCGGGACGACGAGCAGCATCCGGACCAGCGACCGACGGCCGGCGCCTCGCCGGATTGCGGTTGCAGGCCTGGTCACGAAACGATGCTCCTCGTCGCGGTGCTGGTTTTGCGGGTGCGGATTATAGCACCAGCAAACGTACTCGGGAGGGCGTTTTAGGACGTCGCACGAGTTCAAATCTAGCTGACCGTTGCCAACGTTCGATTAACCACCGCGCGCGACGTTGCGGCAGTCACCCCGGCGGCGATGACAATTTGCAGCGCAATCAAGCCGTAACCTAAGTTCCCCAGGGAGAACGAGCCGAACAGCGCCGCGATTTCCTCGCCGCCGGCACTCCCCATGAAGCGCTCCACAGTAAACTGGGCAAGCACGAACAGCGCGATCGCGATACCGCCGCCGATGAGACCACCTTTGAGCCCGAGCAGGAGGAAATGCCGCTGGAACTGACGCGCGATGTAGCGGTCCCGCGCACCGATGAAGTGCAGCACTTCGACCGTCGTCCGATTGGTGGCCATGGCGCCACGTGTTGCAAAGGTGACGGACAGGATCATTGCGATCAGCATCAAACCCAGCATTGTCAGTCCGACGGTCACAGCCGATTTCGCCATCGTCTGCATGCGCTCGACCCAGCTGCGATGATCATCGAGCGTCGCGCCGGCGACTTGTCTGGTCAGCTCATCCCGCAGTGCCGGCAGGTCTGGTTGCTGTCCGTCCTGCACGCGCACGACAATCAATCTCGGCACCGGAAGGTCGTCCAGCGTGAGGCCGCTGCCGAGCCAGGGTTCCAGCAGGCGCGCTGATTCCTGCTGTGTGTAAGGCCGCACCTCGGCAACGCCGTTGGTGGCCCGGGCGACGGCGACGGCTTTGGCGACTTCGCTATCGACGTTCCGATTTGGGACGGGCCGGACCTGGATGGTCATCTCGCGCGCGACTTCGGATTGCCACTCCGAAGCAGATTTCATCACCAGCACGACGGCGCCCGTGGTCAGTGCGGCGAGGAACGTCATGATCGCCACAACCGCGACCAGCGCAGTGCCGGCGATCGAGGTTTTTGGCACGATCGGTGTTTCGGCGCGGGCAGGCTGATCCGGTGCCGGCATATCGCGATGCTGGAACTCGGTCATCGGGCTACTCGTAAATGTGCATGCGGCCCTCGTGTAGAACGAGGCGGCGCGCGTCATATTGGTCCATCAGCGCGATGTCGTGTGTCGCGATGACGACCGAGGTGCCCGATTTGTGCAGCTCGACGAACAGGCGTAACAGGCGCTGGGCCAGATTCGGGTCGACGTTGCCGGTGGGCTCGTCGGCGAGCAGGAGATGGGGCCTTGCGATCACCGCCCGAGCAATTGCGGCTCGCTGCTTCTCGCCTCCGGATAACACCGGCGGCAGGGCCCAGATGCGCTCGCCGAGACCGACCCATTGCAGCAGCTCCGTGACCTGCTGACGGTATGAGGATTCCCGCTGCCCCTGTACACGCAGCGGCAATGCCACGTTCTCGTATGTGGTCAGATGATCAAGCAACCGGAAATCCTGAAACACGATGCCGATGCGCCGGCGCAACGCCGCCAGTGCGTCTTTGCTGAGCGTGGCGACGTCCTGATCAAATAAGCTGATGAGCCCACGCGTCGGTTTGAGCGAGAGCAACAGCAGCCGCAGCAGCGACGTCTTGCCGGCGCCGGACGGTCCAGTCAGGAATTGAAACGAATGTGGTTCTATACGGAACGTAAGGTCGCGCAGCACCTCGGAGCCGAGGCCGTAGCGTAAGCCTACGTTTTCAAATCGAACCAAGCTCGTCTCCGCATCAAGCACCACCAGCTTCGCGAATGTCGCGAGCCTCGTGGCATGGCCTCATCACCCGTCCGGGCGACGCTTCGCTGGACCGGAATAGCGCCCCACAGCAAGAGATTAACAAAATCCTATCAAAACAGGGCAATTTGACGCGGGCTTGGTTGATGAAACGTTACCAATCCGATCATTCTGACGAATAGGGACGCGGCAGCGGCGGTAGTTCGGCGTGCGGCCGTCCGAAATCGGGTGCGCTGGAATCCTGGCCGACGTCGAGGATGCCGCGGCGAATGGCGCGGGTGCGCGCGAAATGATCGAACAGGGCCTGGCCATCGCCGCGCCGGATCGCCCGTGTCAATTTGGAGAGATCCTCGTTGAAGGTTCCGAGCATTTCCAGCACAGCATCTTTGTTGCTGAGGAACACGTCGCGCCACATGGTCGGGTCGGACGCCGCGATGCGGGTGAAGTCACGGAAGCCACCGGCTGAAAACTTGATGACCTCCGAACTGGTGACCTGACCCAGCTCTTCCGCGGTGCCGACGATTGTGTAGGCGATCAGGTGCGGAAGATGACTGGTGATCGCGAGAACCAGATCGTGATGATCCGGGGACATGCACTCGACCTTAGCGCCGAATGCCTTCCAGAAGGCGGTAAGCCGCTCGATCGCGTGCGCGCTGGTCTCCGCGCTTGGCGTGAGGATGCACCAGCGATTGATGAACAGCTCGGCAAATCCGGCATCAGGGCCGGAATGTTCGGTGCCGGCAACTGGGTGCGCAGGAATGAAGTGAACGTGATCGGGCAGATGCGGCGCCACGTCGCGTGCGACCGAGCCCTTCACCGAACCGACGTCGGAGATGACCGCGCCTCTGGCGAGATGCGGGGCAATCTGGCGTGCGGTCTCGCCGCAAGCGCCTACCGGGATGCACATGATGACGAGATCGGCGCCGGCGACCGCTTCAGCATTGGTGTCAACCACCGCATTGGCCAGCTTGAGTTCGGCGACACGTTTGCGCGTTGCTTCGGACCGCGCTGTCGCAACAATTGAGCCTGCGACACCGGTGAGCCGAGCGGCGCGCGCGATCGACGAGCCGATCAAACCGACGCCGATCAGTGCGAGCCGTTGAAAGATCGGTGCTTCGCTCATGCGCGGTCTGCCGCATGATGATTTGGATTGATCAATTCCTGGTCCCCAGGAATTCAGACAGTGCGGCAACAACCAGCCGATTTGCTTCCTCGCCGCCAACCGTCATACGCAACGCGTTGGGGAGCTTGTAGGCCGCGACCCGTCGCAATACGAGCCCACGCTTGGTGAGAAACGCGTCGGCATCTGCGGCGGTGCGCCCTTTGGTTTCGGGAAAGTGGATGAGCAGGAAATTGCCCACGCTGGGCGTCACCGTCAAACCGAGTTTACTGATCTCCTGCGTCAACCACGGCAACCAGTGGTCGTTGTGGACGCGCGAGCGTTCGACGTGTGCGGCGTCTTGCACGGCCGCGATCCCGGCCATCATGGCGGGCGTGTTCACGTTGAACGGACCGCGAATCCGGTTGAGCGCATCGACAACGTGCTGGGGGCCATAAAGCCAGCCAAGGCGCGCCGCCGCGAGGCCGTGGATTTTGGAGAATGTGCGCAGCATCACGACGTTGTCACTGGTCGCGACGAGCTCGATGCCGGCCTCGTAATCGTTGCGGCGGACATATTCTGCGTAGGCCGCGTCGAGGACGAGCAGCACGCTCGGCGGCAGCCCCCGATGCAGCCGCTTGACTTCGTCGAACGGCACGTAGGTGCCGGTCGGATTGTTGGGGTTGGCGAGAAACACGAGCTTGGTGCGGGGAGTCACTCGCTCCAGGATCGCATCCATGTCTGCGGTGTAGTTTCTTTCCGGCGCGACCACTGGCGTTGCGCCGGAGCCGAGGATCGCGATCGGATACATCAAGAATGCGTGCGTAGTGTGGATCGCTTCATCTCCGTCGCACAGATAGGCGTCGGCCACCAGGTTGATCAACTCGTCCGAGCCCGCGCCACACACCAGGCGGGCGGGGTCAAGCCCGAACACCCGTCCGATGGCCTCGCGCAGTGCGGTTGACGCGCCATCGGGATAATCCTGCAGGTTGTCCGCAACCGATCGGTAGGCAGCGATGGCATTCGGACTGGGGCCCAGCGGCGTTTCGTTGGACGAGAGTTTGAACACGCGCTCGGCGCCCGGCGCGTCGCTCTTGCCCGGCACGTAGGCGTCGATCTTGAGCACGCCGGCGCGCGGCTGAGGACGCGGTAACGCTGACATCAGGCAGTTCTCCAGCTGTTGCGACGGTTTAGCGGGCGGTAGCCAAAGCGCCGTCGGCGCCGACCGTATAGCGCCTTGCGTGGCTGCCGACGAGGGCCTGAGAACGGACGGACGCGCCAGCCTTGATCAGCGCGTCGATTGCGTCGGCCAGCTTCTTATCCTGTGGCACGGACACCAGCAGCGCCGCGCCGTCGAAGGCGCCATCCGGCACAGCGATCGTCTCCGCGACACCAGCCAGTGACTGCGCAGGCCCAGGTCCCCAGCCGGACACCTTGATGCTCCACATCTCAACATCCGTGACGATGGCATCGGGGTGCGGGCGGGCAATCGCGAACACCGGAAAACCGGCGGGATGATCGGCGCGCTCGAGGAACGGCAATCGCGCGATAATCTTGGGTGCATTCCCTTCTAGGGCCGTCCACCAAGCGCCGGAGCCGGCCATCGGGATTGCCGGCACGAGCCCGAGGTCACCTTGCGAGCCTGCCACTGCAGCGACGACCCCCGAGGCGCCCAGGTGGGTCACAAACGGCACCGTAAATCCGAAGTGAAATCGCGCCGAGTCGCGCATCGCGGCGTCGCCGGCAGAGAGATCGGCATGCAACCGAAACGGTGCTTGCACGTAAGTGAAGGTCGCGATGATGACCCGCCAGATGCTCTCGGCGGTATCAAGCGGCAGGATCCCGCGATGGCGCTCCACCAGGCGCCGCATCATGTCGGCCTCGCGGGCGGGGCGGAACGCTGACCCCGACTCGGCGGTCCGTTTCACTTTGATCAGGCGATCGATGATGTCGCCGCGCTGCATCAGCAGCGCGTGCATGGCAGCGTCAATGCGATCGATCTCGGCCCGCAGTTCGGGCAGCGAAACATGAGGAGCGCCGGTCTCCATATTGCGATGCGCCATAACCATATTTGAACCTATGCCTTGATAGGAGGCGCGTTTTGCGAAAGCAAAGAAAACGTTGACACCCCTGGAAGCCGTCCTATCTAGCCCTGTTCTTTGGCATGTCAGCGGTTTTCGTTTTGGTGCAATATGCGTCCGTCGGCCAGATGTGCCGCGATAAGGTCGGGGAATGGCCGAGCTGCGACTGAAACCTGATTTGCGAGATCGTCTCGGCGAGGTGGAGAACCCGCATTCGCAGGTCGCGCGGTTTGGTCTCGATCAGTCGCTCAAGCTCGATGCCGGGGTCGAGCTGGCACCATTTCAGATCGCTTACCAGACCTACGGCACGCTCAATTCGGCGCGATCCAACGCGGTGCTGATCTGTCATGCGCTGACCGGCGATCAGCACGCTGTCAATGTGCATCCGGTGACGGGCAAACCCGGGTGGTGGGAGACCATGGTCGGGTCCGGCAAGCCGATCGATACCGATCGTTACTTTGTGATTTGTCCGAATGTGGTCGGCGCCTGCATGGGTACGACCGGACCGGCTTCGATCAACAACAAGATCGGGCGTCCATACGGGCTTGATTTTCCCGTGGTCACGATCCGCGACATGGTCCGGGCGCAGGCGATGTTGCTGGATCACCTCGGGATCGATATGTTGTTTGCTGCCGCCGGCGGTTCCATGGGCGCCATGCAGGTGCTGCAATGGGCCGTCACCTATCCGGAGCGCGTATTCGCGGCGTTGCCGATCGCCGGCGCCACCCGGCACTCGGCACAGAACATCGCCTTCCACGAAGTCGGCCGCCAAGCGGTCATGGCTGATCCCGAGTGGCGCGGCGGCCGCTATCTGGCGGAAGGAACGAACCCGCGCCGCGGGCTCGCGGTCGCCCGCATGGCGGCGCACATCACCTATCTGTCTGACGCCGCACTGCATCGCAAATTTGGTCGCCGTTTTCAGGATCGTGCGATGCCGACGTTTTCGTTCGATGCCGATTTCGAAGTTGAGAGCTATTTGCGGCATCAAGGCTCGTCGTTCGTCGAACGGTTTGACGCGAACAGTTATTTGTATTTGACCCGAGCGATGGACTACTTCGACCTCGCCGCGGACTACGATGGAGTGTTGGCGGAAGCTTTTCGCGGCACCAAGACGCGCTTCTGCGTAGTGTCGTTCACCAGCGACTGGCTGTTCCCGACCTCCGAGTCGCGCGCCATCGTGCACGCGCTCAACGCCGGCTCGGCGCGGGTCTCTTTCGCAGAGATCGTCACGGACAAGGGTCATGACGCGTTCTTGCTCGATGAGCCGGAGTTGTTTGCGATCGTACGCGGATTTCTGGGCTCGGCGGGCGCAGCACGCGGACTGACGGGCTAGCGCATCGATGCTCAATCGCTCACCGCGTGATCTGATCACCGCGAACTTGTCGCGGTCCCCGGGCGCCGCGCGCGTCGACCATCTGGTCGTTGCCGAGATGGTGGCGCCGGGCTCGCGCGTGCTCGACGTCGGCTGCGGCGATGGCGAGCTTTTGCGCCTGCTTGAGCTGCGCGGTGTTGATGGGCGCGGCATTGAGCTCTCGCGCGAGGGGGTGAATGCGTCGGTGGCCAAAGGGCTCGCCGTGATTCAGGGTGATGCCGACACGGACCTCGCCGATTACCCGAATGACGCGTTCGACTACGTCATCCTGTCGCAGACCCTGCAGGCAACCCGCAAGCCGCGCGAAGTGATCGAGCACATGCTGCGCATCGGACGACATGCCGTCGTGTCATTTCCGAATTTCGGGCATTGGAAGATCCGCGTGAAGCTGCTGCTGGAAGGGCAGATGCCGCGGACCAAGAACCTGCCGGACACCTGGTACGATACGCCAAATATCCATTTCTGCACCATCAAGGACTTTCGCCAGACCTGCAGCCTCGTCGGCGCCAAGATGGAAAAGGCCGTCGCCCTTAATGCGTGGGGCCAGCAGTTGCGCTTGCCGGCACCGTGGTGGTTCTGGAACTTGTTTGGCGAACAGGCCGTGTTTCTGCTCAGCCGGCGCCCCTCGTCCGGCAACGCGAGCAAGTGATCAGTCACATGTCCGGACAAAGCCTGCCCCGCACTCGATGCGGGCGGCCACCGGTTTTCCAAAAAGGACATGCGCAAAAAAAGATCTAGTGCACCGGTTCGAGCGCGTGCATCTCCGGGGTAATGACAGGAGCACAGCGCTTATCGTCGGCCGTCTTGTGCAGCGCTTGCAGTTCGGCGCGCACCGTGTTGAGCTCATCCTGGTAAACGAGCGCATTGACGACCGGCCCGCCCGCGCCGTCGCGGGCACGACCCATCAGTTCAGTGAGCTGAGTTTCGCGGGCGGATGCTGCTTTCGCTCGGTTTGCGATGCTCGGGCAATCGAGGAAATCGAATTTCCCGGGTGCCTCGTGAATCGTGTCGTCCAGCGCAATCGAGCAGCCGCCGGTGAGCAGTGCAAGACCAACAGCGGCAATCGCGAAGCGCATGCGTTTCCTTGTTACGGACCGCTGCAGTCCAGATAAGGCCTGTCGCCAATGAAGCGCACAATATTATGGCGGCGGGCATCGGCCGGCGCATAGGACTATTTTACTAGCGCCTCTCCCCGCAGGATTTCAGACGGGCAGATATCTGTCCGATATGCGCCGAGGCCGACACATTGCCCTCGCGCGCAAGCCCCGTGTATGGTCGCGCCCCATTTCCTGCCGGATCCCCGCATGGCTCGCGATCAAATCGACATGACGCCCATCGAATCGCGCGACTCGCTCGTCGCCTGGTTCGAGGAAGGATGCAAACCGCGGGACAATTTTCGCATCGGCACCGAGCATGAGAAGTTTGCCTTCACGCTCGAGGGGCACAACCCTGTGCCGTATGAGGGGCCGCACGGAATCCATGCCCTCCTCAACGGAATGCGCCATCTGCTCGGCTGGGAACCGATCATGGAGGGCGACAACATCATCGGTCTTTATGACGTGACCGGTGGTGGGGCGATCTCGCTGGAGCCGGGCGGACAGTTCGAGTTGTCAGGCGGCCCGGTTGAGAACGTGCACCAGACCGCGAGCGAGGTCATGGCGCACCTCGCGCAAGTGCGCGAAATCGCGCGGCCCCTGCGCATCGGCTTTCTGGGCATCGGGATGACACCCAAGTGGTCTCGGCAGGAAATGCCCAGAATGCCGAAGGGCCGCTACCGCATCATGACCGACTACATGCCGAAGGTTGGGTCGCTCGGCCTCGACATGATGTACCGCACCTGTACGGTGCAGACGAACCTCGATTTCTGTTCCGAAGCCGACATGGTGCAGAAGCTCCGGGTTTCGCTGGCGCTGCAGCCCGTCGCGACCGCGCTGTTTGCAAACTCTCCCTTTACCGAGGGACGGCCGAACGGATTTCTGTCGTTCCGGTCTGAAATCTGGCGGGACACCGACCGCGCACGATCGGGGATGTTGCCTTGGGCGTTCGAGCCCGGGATGGGTTTTGAGCGCTGGGCCGATTACGCGCTCGACGTGCCCATGTACTTCGTCAAACGCGGCGATC
Source organism: Xanthobacteraceae bacterium (assembly GCA_019241285.1). GTDB lineage: Bacteria > Pseudomonadota > Alphaproteobacteria > Rhizobiales > Xanthobacteraceae > JAFAXD01. The sequence goes on from JAFAXD010000049.1 coordinate 24,553, forward strand.
GCTATGTCGACGTCGCCGGACGTTCGTTCCGTGACCTATTGGCGGGGCGGCTCGCCGAGTTGCCGGGAGAGCGAGCGACGCTGTCCGACTGGGCCAACCACATCTCGACGATTTTTCCGGAGGTGCGGCTGAAGCGATATTTGGAGATGCGTGGCGCCGACGGAGTTCCCTGGCGCATGATCGCGGCTTTGCCAGCCTTTTGGGTCGGCATCTTGTATGACCAGACGTCGCTCGATGCCGCGTGGGACCTGGTCAAAAGTTGGACGGCAGCGGAGCGCCAGCAACTGCGTGACGATGTCCCGCGACACGCTCTCAAAGCGACGATTCGGGGCCGCTCGCTGTTGGATTTGGCGAAGGAGTGTCTGACCTTCGCGCATGCCGGGCTCAAGCGCCGCGCGCGCCTGGATCGCGAAGGCCGCGACGAGACGCGTTACCTCGAATCGCTCGGCGATATCGTGGCGCGCGGCCATACGACCGCTGAAGAATTGCTGCGTAAATATCACGGCGAATGGAAAGGCTCGGTCGAGCCGGTCTTTACCGAATACGCGTATTGAACTTGCGTCGCATTCTATTCGGCCGCCTGTGCCGGTTGCGACAGGTTATCCAGCGACGAAATGATGTGGCCTGCCAGTGCGTCGGCAAGGGCGGAATGCTCGCGGGTCGTACGCAACAGACCAATCTCGCATGAGGGCAACTCGGGAAAGCCGTCAGCCGTTGTGAGCAGCCGCATGCCTGGGCGTACCCCCGATTCGGGAAATATCGAAACCGCGAGCCCGGCCAACACGGCGGCTGCGACCGCCCCCGAATTGGCGCTGGTGTAGAGGATCCGATAGGCGCGGCCGACGGCACCCAGCCGTTCGATCGCGGAGTGCCGCCACATGCAGGTGGCCCGCCCCAGGGCGAGCGGCAGCCGCTCTTCGCGATGGACGGAGTGCCGGCTCGAGGTGACCCACCAGAGGCGCTCGCGTCGGAATATCTCGGTCGCCCGGTGCCCCTCACAAGACGTGATGATCGCCAGATCGAGCTCACCGCCATCAATCTGAGCGATGAGATCGATCGAAGGGGCACACACCACGGTCAATTCGGCTCCCGGGTAGACCCGGGAAAAACGCGCCATGATCTCCGGCAGATACCGGTCCGCATAATCGTCGGGCACTCCCAGCCGCACGTGACCCGAGAGTTCGGCGTCGGAGAACGCGGTCAAAGCCTCGACATTGAGCTTCACGATTCGGCGCGCGTAATCCAGAAGGCGCTCGCCGTGCTCGGTGAGCTTCGAGCCGCGGCCGTCGCGGGCGAAAATGGGGCGCTCGAGCCGCTCCTCAAGCTTTTTCATCTGCATCGAGACGGCGGACTGGGTCTTGTGAACGACCTCGCCAGCTTGCGTGAAGCTTCCCGTTTCCACAATTGCAACAAAGGTCCGCAACTGCTCGACGTCAATGAGGGCGCTCATTCCGGGCTCCTGTGACCGCTCCCCTACTTATCATGATCTTTGATGGAGAGCATCACAAACATTCGTTTTACTGATTACACGCATGGGTCCATACGACCCCTATCGGGAAAAAACGAGCGGGTTCGACGGCGTGTTGCGCACGCCATGGACCCCCATCCCGGATGGAGAATGCCGTGTCGACGACCGCCAGAAGATGCATGCCCGGCCTAGCGGCCCGGTTGGAACAGCAACTCGCCCGCCTCCTGGCCGGTTGGAAGCACCGCAAAGGGTTGGCCACGCTGGCAACGTTTGACGACCGCGCCCTTGCCGATATCGGGCTCACGCGCTCCGACCTCTACGATGCCTTGGCCCAGCGGATTTGGAACGATCCGACCTCGATGCTTGAGCGACGCCGGGCAGCCCGGCGCGACAACCGCTTCTACGCTGCAATGGGCGGCAAGCGGCGGGATCGGACAACAAGGCCGCGACTGAAGGAATCACACGTCGCGCGATGATCTTTATTGAATAGCCGACACCCTCCCAGTCGGCTTTTTGGCCCAGCCGCCTAGCCCCTCGTGCACTGGGCCCAAGCGCCCGTCGGCCCTCTCTCCGGCGGGCGCTTTATTTTTTTCGACGGCTGCGACAACGGTTAGCCGGGAAAACGAGTGATCGCGCTCGCTTCCTGACCATCCTATCTTTAAGCTCCACTGGTGGTGCAAGGCCGGGTTGGGGCGGCGATGCGATCATTATTTTGGATCGTGGGGGTGGTTGCGCTCCTGCTCGCGGGCTCGGAGTCGCGCGCCCAGGTGGGCGTCGATCGCCCGGGTGGTGACTACTTGAATTTCGACGTCAGGCCAGCCGATCCGGCGATCTGCGCGGCGCGCTGCGAACGCGAGGCGCGTTGTCGTGCTTGGACATTTGCGTATCCGACCCCCGAGAATCCGAGCGGCATCTGCTGGCTCAAAAGCGGCGTTCCGCCGCGAGTTCAGGCGCCTTGCTGCATCTCGGGTATTCGCGGGGCAGGGGTGATCGAGCCCCGTGGCGGGCCGCTCGAATATTCCATCGACCGCTTCGGCGGCGACTATCGCAATTTCGATATGCAGCCAGATCCGACCGCGAGCGCTTGCAAGGCAGCGTGCGAGGCCGACTCGAAATGCCGTGCCTGGACCTATCTCCGTCCAGGCTACGCCGGGCCGGCGGCCCGTTGTTTTCTGAAAAATCAGGTCAAGGCGCCGCGCCGCCGCCCCTGCTGCATCTCAGGGGTGGTGAGATAGGCGTGGCCTGTCTTAAATGCCTGTGAACAGAAGATCGAGTGCGGCAATCAGCTTATCGCGGTCGGCTGCGATCGATGCCGTGGGCACCCCAAGCGCGCTCTTGCGAACGGTGACCAACTGTTTGAGCGACGACGACAAAGCTCCGCCCTTCGACCATGATGGAAGGATTTAGGCGGTCCATGAAGTTCCGCGAATCGCCAGGTTCGAGCGGTGCTACGACGACGGTGTCGAAACTCTGTGTGAGCAAGTCGCTCTGTAACGCCACCAAAAACGGTTGTCGCCCGCGACTATGCGGAAATGGGTTTGCAACGACGTCGAATTGGTGCATCGGCATCAGTGAACCCCCGCTTCGTCCGAAAGCAACCCATGCTCCGCGACATCCCGATTATAGGCCTCGATTGCTGCGCGATTTTCTTCCAGCCATCGCTTCTCCAACTCGCCCTGTACGATCGTGCGCAGGCGCTGCTCCAGCGTATCGGACATGTTGATGCGCATACGCCGGGCTTCGTCGAGTAGCTCGGAATCCACGAAGAGGTTCACCGCGCGTTCTTTGGAGGATCGTCGCTCAAGCAGACCCCATACCGGTATCTCCTCTGCGCAATCCTAATGCGCAGAGGCGCGCTTGGAAAGCGCCTAGGCGATCTGTCGGCTACTTTTACCCCGTTCCCCCGACCGTGATGCGGTCCATACGCAGCGTTGGCTGCCCGACGCCGACCGGCACGCCCTGGCCATTCTTCCCACACGTGCCAATGCCGCCGTCGAGCTCGAGATCGTTCCCGATCATACTGATGCGATGCAGGTCAGTCGGGCCGTTGCCGATCAGCATCGCCCCTTTGACGGGTGCTCCGACCTTGCCGTTCTCGATCCGATAGGCCTCGGTGCACTGGAACACATATTTGCCGGACGTGATGTCGACCTGCCCGCCACCGAAATTGACCGCATAGATGCCGTTTTTGACCGAGGCGATGATCTCGCCCGGCTCGCGATCGCCTGCGAGCATGTAGGTGTTGGTCATGCGCGGCATCGGCACGTGGCCATAGCTTTCCCGGCGACCATTGCCCGTGGGACGCATGCCCATGAGGCGGGCGTTCTGACGATCCTGCATGTAGCCGACGAGGATGCCGTCCTCGATCAGCATCGTCCGGTTTGTCGGCGTGCCTTCATCATCGATCGACAACGAGCCACGGCGATCGCCGATCGTGCCGTCGTCCACGACCGTCACGCCCTTGGCGGCCACCTGTTGGCCCATGAGGCCAGCGAATGCGGAGGTGCCCTTGCGATTGAAGTCGCCCTCCAGTCCGTGACCAACGGCCTCGTGCAGCATGACGCCGGGCCAACCCGGGCCGAGCACGACGTCCATTTCACCAGCCGGCGCCGGGACCGAGTCGAGGTTCAGCAATCCCTGACGCACGGCATCGTCAACCGCCTCGCGCCAAGCGCCGGCGTCAACAAACCGCTGATAGCCTTCGCGTCCGCCATACCCGTGACTGCCGGATTCCTGGCGATCGCCTTCACCGACCACGACGGAGACATTGACGCGAACCAAAGGGCGAATATCCCGGTAGATCTCGCCGTCGGGCCGCATGATCTCAACGATTTGCCAGGACGCGGCCACGCTTGCCGACACTTGACGGACGCGGTCATCCTTTGCCCGTGCGTAAGCGTCGATCTCCTGCAGCAGCTTGACCTTGGCGTCAAAGCCCGGTGCGGCAAGCGGATTGTCGTCCGTATAGAGCCGCCGGTTGGTGCGCGCCGGTGCGTCCGCGACCGTGCCCGTATATCCACCCTTGACGGCTCGCACCGTATCGGCGGCACGCGCAAGCGCGGCTTCCGACACATCGGTCGCATGGGCATAACCCACCGCTTCGCCTTTCACAGCCCGCAGGCCGAAGCCCTGTGAGGTATCGTAGGTCGCCTGCTTGAGTCGGCCATTGTCGAACAGCAGCATCTCGGATTGCCGGTATTCGAGATAAAGCTCGCCGTCATCGGCGCCGTCGAGACCGCGGCGAATGATCTTGGAGACTTTCGCTTTCTCGAGGCCGGCGCGATCGAGGAGGGAGGTGGTGGAATTCATGTCGCGGTTCCGCAGTTCCGGGGCATCCTGGTGGTGTTCTGGCGCCAAAGCGCTTCGAACGGTCGGTGCCGAGTGGATTGGTTTGCCGGCAATATAAGCGCGCCGGCGCCTGGAAGTCAGGTGTCGATTGCGCAAAACCCCGAAGGATCAGGGGAGCTTGTCGTAGCCGTCGCCAAAGCCTTTGAGGCTCATGGGAAAACCGATCCCTTCCTCGGGAGTCTGGAAGATGAAAAACGTGGCGGTTGTCCCACTGCGCATTTTTTTCAACAGCTCTTCATCCATGACCACTTCGGCGTAACAGCCCTTGAGCAGGCAGCGCATGAAGGTCACGCGGCCGATGTCGGTCTGGTCGATCTTCAAGCCCAGTCCCGGCGGCAGGAGCACCCCGAGGGGGGCCTGAATCCGCATCAATCGGGCCTTTTGGTCGGCGGTCTTGATCACCACGACGGTAATACCGACGTTGGCCCGATCTTCGGCGACAACGCTCTGAAAGAGCGCACACTGCTCATTTTGGGCGCCGGGAGGCGTCTCGCAGCGGATTTGCCAATCATCGTGCACCGAGCGCACCACACCCTGTGCGCTAACGGGCGTTGTCGCGACCGCGATCCCGAGTGCGGCCAACAGCGGCAATGACCATCTCATGAATTCGGAAAATCGATATGGCCTGTCCATCAGCAGGTCCTTTCGATCGAGAACCGGCGTTAAAAGGAGTGTCCGGCGTTCGAAGCAGTGTCCGGCGCGCCCCTCAATCATGCATGGTTGTTATTCGCGGCAAGCCCCGGGCGCGCGAATCGCAAACATTTCGCCGATAACGAATTGCCTACATCCCCCTAGCGCCGTGTCAAGCCGCAGTTTGCCCGATGAAAATGAGCAAATCCTGCTTGCGCGCGGGCCGCGGTTTGTCGCATATCGGTGGCGCTCAGCCACATTGCGAGTGGGGCGGAAGTGTGGTTTGGAGTGGCCGCGCCGCGTCCGGGTGCGATGCGGCTTGGGGGTCGATGCGGCAGCGCGCTCTATTCTGCCAACACACTGCGCAGCCGCTACTCGCCGAAGGAGCCACTAGCGTGCGGGCACTGAAAATTTTCGCTGCGGTTGCGACCGTCGCCTTGATGGGTTGCGGAGCGGCCTGGGCGGGCCTTGGTCAGCCGAGTCCATGGCAGCTTGGGCTGCAAGAGGCGGGAACGCCGGTGATGCAGGACATCGTCTGGTTCCACGACGATCTGCTGCTGGTGATCATCACCATCATCGCGGCCTTCGTGCTGGCACTGCTGATTGTGGTGATGGTGCGGTTCAATGCGCGTTCCAATCCGACGCCGTCGCGAACGACGCACAACACGCTGCTCGAGGTCGCCTGGACGGCAATCCCAGTGCTGATCCTGGTCGTGATCGCGATCCCCTCTTTCAAGCTGCTGTTTTTCCAGCTGAACGTTCCGCCGGCGGATGTGACCGTAAAGGCGACCGGCAATCAGTGGTTCTGGACCTACAGCTATCCCGATAACGGCGGCTTCGAGTTCAATTCGATCATGGTTCCAGCCGATCAGCTCAAGCCGGGGCAACTGCGTCTGCTCACCGTCGACAACGAACTGGTCGTTCCGGTGAATAAGGTGGTGCGCGTGCAAACCATCGGGGCCGACGTCATTCACTCGTTTGCCGTGCCGTCATTCGGGATCAAGATCGACTCTGTTCCGGGCCGGCTTAACGAGACCTGGTTCAAGGCGACCCGCGAAGGCGTCTATTACGGTCAATGCTCGGAATTGTGCGGTCGCGATCATGCTTTCATGCCCATCGCCGTACGAGTGGTGAGCGACGACGCGTTCAAATCCTGGGTCGGCGAAGCCAAGCAAAAGTACGGGGCCATCCCGACGACCACCCAGGTTGCGGCGAGCGGACAATGAGACGGGCGGGCGACGCCGAGCAAATGAAGACAATGTCGAAGGACCTCTGATCATGGCTAACGCGGCAGCATTCGACGCCCATGCGGCACATGGCGAACACGAAGAGCACGCGATTCCGCATGGATGGCGCCGCTTCGCTTATTCGACCAACCATAAGGATATCGGGTCCATGTACCTGGTATTCGCGATCATGGCCGGGTTGATCGGTGGCGCCATGTCGATCGCGATCCGCGCCGAGCTGATGGAACCAGGCATTCAGATTTTCCCCAGCTCGCATGAGTTCAACGTATTCGTGACCGCGCATGGGCTCATCATGATCTTCTTCATGGTGATGCCGGCCATGATCGGCGGGTTCGGAAACTGGATCGTGCCGCTGATGATTGGCGCGCCCGATATGGCGTTTCCCCGCCTCAACAACGTCTCGTTCTGGCTGCTGCCGGCGTCGTTTGCGCTTCTACTGTCATCGGTG
>JAFAXD010000159.1 GCA_019241285.1 Xanthobacteraceae bacterium
GACAAGATGGAGCTTACGGAAAAGTTTTCCACAATGCCGCCGCATCGTGAGGTTCCGGCGGCGCTGCGCAAATTGCGTGATGCGGGGTTCCGACTTTTCACGCTCACCGATAATTTGCTTGAGGTGCAGAACCGCCAGCTTCAACATGGCGGCATTGTCGATCTGTTCGAGCGACGGTTCAGCGCAGATGGTGTGAAGCATCACAAGCCATCGCGCCAGGCTTATGCCTATGTCGAAAAGGAGCTTGGCGCCCATCCGTCTCAATTCTGTCTCATCGCCTGTCACACCTGGGACACGCTGGGCGCCGTCGCCGCCGGCTGGGAAGCTGCGCTGATCAAGCGCGTCGGTAATGATGTGCTCGGCGTCGGCCCTCAACCGCACATTGTCGGTAACGACCTCAACGATGTCGCCGATCAGCTCATCCGCCGACACAGGCTGGCTGCCTGAACGCCGGAGTGGCGGTCACCTCAATCCATGAACGGCAACTCAGCAAGGACGATCATGTCTCGACCGGAACATTTCGACATCCTGATCCTCGGCAGCGGCAAGAGCGGCAAGCTGTTGGCCTGGCACTTGGCGCAATCGGGGCAGCGAACTGCCGTCGTCGAACGGCGCTGGATTGGAGGCTCCTGCCCCAACATCGCCTGCCTGCCAAGCAAGAACGAAATCTGGAGCGCTAAGGTCGCGCACCTCGCCCGGCACGGCGGGCAGTTCGGAGTCGTGACCGGCCCGGTGACGACGGACATGATGACGGTCGTCAAACGCAAGCGCGACATGGTCCAACGCGAGATTCAGGCGCACCTGCACAACTACAAGACCACAGGCGCCGAGTTGATCATGGGCAACGGGCGCTTTGTGGCGCCGAAAACGCTTGAAGTGAATCTCAATGACGGCGGTACGCGGCTGCTCGCCGGCGATCGCGTATTCATCAACGTTGGGACGCATGCCATGATCCCGCCGGTTCCGGGGCTCGAGGCTGCTCGGCCCCTCACTCACATCGAGACCCTCGAGCTCGACTATCTCCCCGCTCACCTCATCGTTCTGGGCGCGGGTTATATCGGACTTGAGCTGGCACAGGCCTATCGCCGGTTCGGCAGTCGCGTGACGGTCATCGAGCCTGGGCCGCAGCTGATGGGGAGAGAGGATCCAGATGTCGCCATCGAGATGCAGCGAATTCTCGAGGGCGAAGGCATCCGATTTCTGCTCGGGACCCAGGCTCTCAACTTCCAAGGTCGCTCGGGGCAGGAGGTCAGGGTAACGGTGCGCACGCCTTCCGACGAACAACAAATCGAGGGCAGCGATCTCCTGGTTGCGGCCGGACGCAATCCCAACACCCAGGAAATCGGATTGGAGAAGATTGGCGTGACGTTGGACGCGCGCGGATTTATTCGCGTCAACGAGCGGCTGGAGACCACCGTGCCGCAGGTTTGGGCCATGGGGGATTGCGCCGGCAGTCCGCAGTTCACCCATGTGGCCGGCGACGACTTTCGCATCGTGCGGGACAACCTCGCAGGAGGAACGCGCAGCACGCGGGATCGGCTCGTGCCTTACTGCATGTTCACCGACCCGCAGATGGCGCACGTCGGACTGAGCGAACGCGACGCGCAGCGCGACGGCATTGCTATCCGTGTGGCGAAGCTCCCCATGAGTGCCGTTCTGCGTACGGACGCGACGGACGAAAAACAGGGTTTCATGAAAGCAATTGTGGGCCGGGACGATGATCGCATCCTCGGTTTCAGTATGATTGGTGCTGAGGCCGGAGAGGTCATGGCCGCGGTGCAAACCGCGATCCTGGCGAAGCTCCCCTATCACATTCTGCGCGACGCCGTCCTGACGCATCCGACCATGGCCGAGGGCCTGGGGTCCCTGTTTGAGGCTGTTCCCTCGCGATCGCCGTCAGCCCAAGTGGACCAGCCGCTCGCTGCCACCGCCTAGCAGGCCTCTTCTGGTGGCTTGCTCGACAAGAGCATGATGTTAAGCTGATCATCGCACGTGGGGCGACGACTCGCTGAGGAGCGCCGGTTTCGGGCACGCGCTCGTCATCGACGCCAAGAGGTTCCAACAATGGACGGCTTGCGCCCCTCGCGGCGCCAGGTCTTGCGCGCGAGTCTCATCGGCGGGATCGCTGTTTATCTTGCGCCGCTCGGTGGCCGCGCTTACGCCGCGCTGTTCGGCGATGGCGGGCTGTCGCGGCCAGCGTGGAACAGCCGCGACTCGACCTTGAAATACCGAATCGACGGCATTAGCAAAGTCACGGGGGAAAAGGTTTTCGCCCGTGACATCCGTGCCCGTGACATGCCGCACTGGCCGCAACAGCAAGGGCACGCCCTCGTGCTGCGGGTGACCAAAGCCGACCGTCCCTATGCGGGCTTTGATCTCTCCCTGCTCGATCCTGATCTTACTCCCGATCGCGTCGTGACCGCCGCGGATCTCGCCCGCGACCGGCTCGTGTTTCCTGCGTTTTATGGCGACGACATGCTCCTGCCCGAGGGGCAGATCCCTGCCTATCTTGGGCAGGCGGTTGCCATCCTGATTTACAAAGACTTTGTTCGCTTCCGCTTTGCCAAATACAAATTGCAGTTCAACAATACGATCGTGCGCTATAACGAACCCGGTGCGCCACTCGAACGCGACCCCTGGGGCTCGTCGCGTTTCGTCCGCGTCGCGGGACCGGACCCTGCCGCGGAGGACGTATTTTCTCCCGTCAAGCAGGGCTCAATCTCTCCGACCTATCGGAACCACCAACCGGTGTGGCCGGAGCCGGCGCGCGACGGCGAGGTGGGCCCGCAGGGCATGTACTTCGCGAATGCCATCGCCCAGGAACTTGCGGAGCCGCCGCCGGACTGGTTGGTGTTGCGGCGCGACTATGCCACGCAATCGGGCGACACGGCTGCGCTCGAGCCCGACAACGCGAACGGCTGGTACGACCGCGATCGCGAGGAGTTGCATCTTGTTGTGGCCTCGCAGTCGCCGCAGGAAATCGCGGAGAACGCCGCCAGCATGCTCGCGGCGAGCAAGATCGGACTGAAGCGGCTGTTCCTGCATCCCTGTTTCACCGTCGGATATGGATCGAAGGATCATTACAACACGCCCTACTACGGCCTTGTCGCGGCGATCTACGGCGACGGCGTCCCGATCCGCCTCGCCAATGATCGGTTCGAGCAGTTCCAGACGAGCTTGAAGCGGCATCAATTCGACATGCATTACGCCATGGCAGTCGACCGCAAGACCGGCGTCATGCAGACGTTCCAAGCCGAGATCATCGCCAACGGCGGTGGGCGCGCAAACTGCTCGGTCGATCTGACAATGGCGGGAGCGACCCAGGCCCAGTCGATCTACTACTTTCCCAAAAGCGACATTGCGGCAACGGCGATTGCCTCGCGCGCCGTCGACTGCGGCGCGGCGCGCGGTTTTGGCGCCGTTGAAACCATCACGGCGACCGAGCTGATGGTGGACGAGATTGCGAGCGAGCTCGGCCTCGACCCAATCGAGTTTCGCCTGCGCAACGTGATGAAGACCGGGATGCGCACAACACAAGGCGCCATTCCTGACGGCATCTCTCGCGCCGAGGCGGTGCTGCAGCGTGCCCAGGCGCATCCGTTGTGGACCCAACGACCAGCGCGCAAATTCGCCTACCAGGCGGCGCATCCCGGCAAATATTACGGCGTCGGCTTTGCCGCGTGCCACCGTCGTTTCGGCATCGGGCTGGAAGCGAGCTTCGCCAAGGTCGAGCTGGCGCCTGATGGGACGATTTCGCTGGCACACACCGCCGCAGAGATCGGCACCGGCACGTCGTCGGCTCAGGCAGTTGCCTGCGGGCGCTGGCTTGGGCGGCCGGCGGATCTTGTCGAGCTCGCCGTCACCGATTGGCCGGAGCTGCCGGTCGAAACGAGCGCTGGGAGTCTAAACGTCGATGAATCCGAGCAGAATCGGCTGGCAGCAAATCCGCGCTGGACACCGAACCTGGCCACGGCATCGAGTGGCAGCAACTCGTCCTACTATTTCACCCACACAACCCGCGCAGCCGCGCGTCTCGTTTTCCAACACGGCTTGTGGCCCGCTGCGCTGGCGATCTGGGGCAAGTCGAGCAATTCGTCCGCGCCATCTATTGACAGTGCGCGCTGGTCTGATGGCGCGCTGACTGCACCAGACATGAAGGGGTTGGATGTGCGGGAACTCGCCGCACACGCGCATGCAAGCGGGTTCGTAACCGGCGCCACTGTGCACGCCTTCAATCGCTGGCGTTGGGCGGAAGCCGATTTCGAGATCGATGGCCGCACCGAGCGGCTTCCGCTTGACGGCCTCTCGTTGCGTAACGGCGAGGGCGGCTACACCGTGTTGGATCGGCGCAACGTGTTTTATCCTTCGCCGCGGAGCATGGACGCGATGGTGTCGACCTACACGATCACCGCAGCGCTCGCCGAACTCACTGTTGATGCGGCGACCGGTCAAGTCGCGTTGCTCAACCACCACAACATCGTGGAATGCGGCAATCTGCTGGTGCCTGAGCTCGTGTCTGGCCAAATCCAAGGCGGCGCTGCCACCGGCATTGGCCTCGCGCTCTCCGAATACTTGCCGCTCTATGAAGAAGGTCCGGGCGACGGCACGTGGAACTTCAATCGCTATGTGCTGCCACGCGGCAACGATGTTGCGGTGTGGACGCAGACCGCTGATGTGTTACCGCCGCTCTCGGAGGACGAGCCGCCAAAGAGCATGGCTGAGGCCGCTGGCATTCCAATCACCGCTGCTATCGTCAATGCCATCGCGCATGCGATCGAACATCGCTTCCGTACGCTTCCGGTCACACCGGACAAAATTCTCGCGGTGCTGGGATGAGCCTGCCAACCCGCCCACTCACACTGACCATCAACGGCACACAGCACGGGCCGATCGACGTGCCGGAAGGCATGATGATGATCGACGTGTTGCATGAGATGCTTGGCCTCACCGGATCGCGCTTCGGCTGCGGCCAAGGCATTTGTCATGCCTGCGTGGTGATCTGGGATCGTGACGAGAGGCACAGCGAGACCGTGCCAACCTGCATCACCGGCGCCGACTTCTTCGACGGCAAACGCATCCGTACCATTGAGGGAATTGCTCAGCGCGATCAAAAGGGCGAAGTCACAGCACTGTCGCCGGTTCAACAAGCATTTCTCGATCAATTCAGCTTCCAGTGCGGCTACTGCACACCCGGCTTCGTGAACGCGGCGACCGTGCTGATCGAACGGCTAGGCCGCGCGCCAATTGCGCGCCAGGACGTGGAAGCAACGGTTGCGGCCGCACTCGAGTCGCACATCTGCCGCTGCACCGGGTATGTGCGTTACTACGCTGCCGTCCGCGACCTGATCCTGGCGACCCCCGGGCTGACGCGGGACAGCGTATGAAGGAACGGCGCTTCCGGAAGCTGATCCCGTGGGCGATCGGCATCGCCGTGCTCGGCTTCATTGCGGTCGGAGCATTCTTCTCCTCCAATCTGCTGCGCGGCAAGACCGGTGGTCCGGTGCAAGTGGTGAACGCACCGGCCGATATCGTCGCACGCGGCAAATATCTCGCCGAGGCCGCCGACTGCGCCGCGTGCCACACCGCGCCCGGCGGAGCCCCGTTTGCGGGTGGCCTCGCCATGCAGAGCGGCTTCGGCACGATCTACGCGACCAACATCACGCCGGATCCGGACAACGGGATTGGGCGCTGGACCGCCGATGATTTCTGGCGCGCGCTGCATGATGGCGTGCGGCGCGATGGACAACAACTCTATCCGGCGATGCCCTACACGTCCTATCGCGGAATGACACGCGCGGATGCGGACGCGATCTATGCCTATCTGATGCAGCTTCGCCCCGCGAAGATACCAAATCGTACGACCGACCTGCGCTTCCCATTCAACATCCGGTTAGGGATGCGTGGATGGAATTTGTTGTTCCTGACCGACACGCTTCCAGCGGTGTCCGTTGGGCACACTCCCGCATGGGAGCGCGGGCGTTATGTGGTCGACGTGCTTGGCCATTGCGGCGAGTGTCACACTCCGCGCGGCTTGTTGGGCCAGATGGAACTCTCGCAGCCGATGACGGGGTCGACGCTTGGCCGCTTCGAGGCGCCTGATATCACGCCGGACGGACTCGCCGGCCGCGGGTGGACGCAGGCGGCACTGCGCGAATTTCTCGGCAGCGGGTTGGTCGAGGACGGTTCGGCATTCAGCGACATGCATCTGGTAGTGATGCGCAGCACCCGGCACCTCACCGCGAATGATCTGAGCAAGGCTGCGACCTATCTGATGGGTGATCGGCCCCCGCCTCCCGCCGCGCTCCCCGATGCGCCGCCGCCGGCCGAGGCGACCACAACCGCAGCGGGGCGGGTAACCTATGTGGCGCTGTGCTCGGGTTGTCATGGCTTAAACGGCGAGGGCATTCCGAACACGGTGGTGCCGATGCAGGGCAACACGACGCTGCGGCTCGTCAATCCGCGCAACCTCGTCGTCTCCATGCTGGACGGTATCGCCGCACAAAGCTTTTCCTACCTGCAGCGCATGCAGGCGATGCCGCCTCTCGCCGACAAGCTCAACGACGCGCAAGCGGCGCAACTCGCGAACTATCTGCGGGTCAGCTTCGGCGGACAGAAGCCCGACGTCACGCCGGACATCGTGCGTGGCTTGCGATGATCCGACCGTACGCTAACGGTCCGTCGGATGATGTTGGGGTTGCCAGAACCAGCCCGTGCGTTCGGGGTACCTTGATGAAAACTCGACCTCATCGGCTTTGGCGTTGAGCTCGTTCGCCAACCGACGAAATTCCTCTTTGGCAAACAAGTCGAAACAGTCTCGACTCGCTTTGCGGCACCGGGAAGCAAGTTCCCGGAAATAGTCGGCGGTCATGCCCTACCTCCTTAAGGGGGTCACCCACCACTTATCAACTCACATAAGTCCGTATGTGGCTCATTGTTCCGTTTGTACCGTGGGTTTTGGCCTACTGTGCCCGTTGGACAACAGAATGAACTCCGGGTCAGGAACAAACGTCGGGTAGTGAGCATTGACCGTTCGCCCGGCCGGCCAGCCCCCTCACCCCCACCCGCTGGTCGGGACGTGTCCGGGCGTGGTCCGAAGAGGACTGCGCCCGGACGCGACCCCGCTTGGAATTCCAGACAAACTCCGAAGCGCAACGGGATCTTGGTGATGGACCTGGAACAGGAATTTCAAAAGCACGCGTCGGACTGTGAACAAATGGCAAAGCTCACGCGCGACGCCGAGAGTAAAGCGCATTGGCGGCAGTTGGCCCAGCGCTTCCGTCAATGCGCGGCGCGGACCAACGTGCCCCCGCCGGAACGTCGGCCGAAAGTACCCAGGCGCGAACTGGTCATTTGAGGGCGACCGCCAAATTGAGCTGTTGAACCCCGGCGATCAGGATCGCCTGCTCCCTCATTCGGTCCCCGGGCGTTTCTTAGACTGCGCGGGGCGAGCGCGCTCCGGCGCAGATGTGTTCAATGCCACGGCCGCTCGAACAAGCGCCTTCAAAGCGTTCGCATCAATCTTGTCGCCCTCGTGAAAATCGATGGCACGCCGTGTGGTGCCCTCGAGGCTCGCGTTGAAGAGACCGGAAGGGTCCTCCAGCGATGCGCCCTTGGCAAAGGTCATTTTCACAACACTCTTATAGGTCTCGCCTGTGCAGATAATGCCGCCGTGAGACCAAACCGGAACGCCTCGCCACTTCCATTCCTCGATGACTTCGGGGTCGGCTTGCTTGATGAGCGCCCGGATCCGCGCGAGCGTCTCCCCGCGCCAATCCGCAAGCTCTTTGATCCTCGCATCGATCAGCTGAGAAGGCGAGCCTCCTCCTTTTCCTTCCTGCAAACCTGGCTTTGCCTTGTTCATGGTCGCTGTCGCTTTTTTCATGGTTCTTCCCGGTCCTGCGCGACTTGATGTCTGGCCGCTCACATCTGCTGGCCGGGCAGTTGGCTGGCCTGTTTCACCCAGTTTGCAAACTGACTTTCATCGAGTTGATCATGCTCGTGGATATCAAGGTAGCGCGTGTCCTTGCCCTTGGACTCCCCGGGTGGAACAGGATGTAGCGACGTGCCTCGGAAGAAAGCGACTTTCACGTATGTCGTAAAGCAATGGATGCCGAGGAACCAGCCCTGGCCCTCGACGCCGTAAAGTGGCGAGTTCCACTTGACGGCTTTGCGCACGCCGGGGACTGTGCGCTCGATCAGCGCGTCGAGTTGGCGCCCGACCTCCCGTTTCCAGCCGGGCATGGCGGCGATGTAGGCCTGCACAGGGGCATCGCCCTCACCCTTCGAAGTCTGAGGATTGCCGCCGGCGAGCAGGGTTGGGTTTGTGCCGACCTGCCTGGCAGCAGCCTTGCTTGCGGTGCTCGCTGACTTGTTGGATATCTTGCCGGCCATTCTTGCTCACTTCTCCCCCGCAAGGGCATCAGCAATAGAATCTGCTTTGACGCGCCGCAACAAGCTTCAGGGAATGCGCCCCAAGACCTGCTCCAGGTTCTCAAGGATCCGTGGCCAGCCGGATCTCGCGCCTCCGTATGCCTGCCGCTGATCCGACCTGAAGCCGGACTGCTCCATGCGCAGGTGGGTGCCTGCGCGCGTCGGAGTGAGGGTCCAGGTGACGACGCTCTCGAGGCCAAGCCCAGCCCAGGTGTAGGACAGCGTTTTGTTTGGCTCCACTACGAGCACCTCGCAGTCAAGAACGATGTTCACGTCAGGTCGAGGGGTGCTGTGCAGATTGAAGCGGTGCCCCACGAGCGGCACGAAATCGTTCTTCATCAACCACTCCTCGATCAGGTGTGGTTGCGTGAGCGCGCGCCAGATCTTGTCCGGCGGAAAAGGGAACTCACGTTCGACGACCACGGAGCGGGTTGCGCCCGATGGTTCATTCATCGGTCCACCTCATTGCCGTCCGCAGACGCGAGCGCCGGCTCTTTCTCTACCAACGCGCCAGCTGCGTGATTTGAATAAGGTTGCCGCAAGTGTCGTTCAGCTTGGCGATGGTCGAGCCCGTCACTTCTGTCGGTGGCATGCTGAACTCGGCCCCGCGCGCCTTGATGCGTTCATAATCTCCTCTCACGTCTTCGCTGAAGAACATAACCGCAGGCTGGCCCTGCTGGAACATCGCTTGCTGGTAGGCCTTGGCGGCCGGGTTGTTGCTGAGCGCAAGCTGCAGCTGGGTTCCATCCGGCTCTTCGGACGAAGCGACGGTCAGCCAGCGAAACGGTCCCTGGGTGACGTCGGCCTTCTTGGTAAAGCCCAGGACCTCCGTATAAAAGTGCAACGCCTTTTCCTGATCGTCCACGTATACGTTGGTCAACTTGATCCTCATGGTGTTCCTTCCGGTGCTTATGTTGGCGTGGGTCGCGTCAATTCAGTGACGTTTGTTCCTTAGTCCATCCGTTTGAGCAGATCTTCGAGATCGTCGAACCGGCTTTGCCAGAACCCGGCCATTTGGCTGGTCCAGTCGATCAGCGGCGCCAGGGCCCCGAGCTGCGCGCTGTAATGGATTTGACGACCTTCGTGACGATCGCGCACCAAGCCGGCGCGCTTCAAAAGGGCCAGATGTTTTGAGACGGCCGGCTGCGAGATCCCGGCTCGCGCCGTCAGAGCTCCGACCGTCTGCTCTCCTTCGCGACACAGGCGCTCAAAGATCGCACGCCGCGTCGGGTCGGCGAGCGTTCTGAAGAGCATCTCGTGAGCCTTGGCCAATTCGAAACCATAACCGCTGAGCTATGGATTAATCTATAACCAACGAGATATATGTCCGTCAAGCCGGGATGTGTACGTTACCGCCATAGCGTCAACGCAGCGCAAGAAATACCATTGCGATTATCCCGTTGCCTCATCGCGGGTCCGATTCGGCCTTATAGCAACAAACGGGATCATCAAACTGCGACAACGGCTTGCCTAGGAACCCGCAACGAGAAGAGCTTCGCAAGGCGATCGAACGCCAGGCGGCCGCGCTTGCCCTGATCGAGTCGATCAGGACCGCGCAACGCCTCGAGCTCGAAGCTCGCAGCGTCCAGCGCCGTGCCCTCGCCGACGCAATTGGCGGGCTCGCAGCGGCGGCAACGGATGCGGAGAAGCAACTGGCGCGTGCGGCAATCGCCAGAGCCCGGGACGCGCTTAACAATGCCGTCAAGGAGCAACGCCGGCTGGAAAAGCACTACGCTTCCGCGCAGAGCGATTTGCAAGAAGCGATCAGCGAGGTGGCCGGTCGCGTGCACGAGGTCGTTCGATCAGATCCTGCTACCAAACGCCTTGCGTCAGAATTTGTCGACCTGCAGCGCCAGATATCCGAACTGCGGCCCGCCATGGAGCTCTTGGCCGGCGCCATGCTCCCGGACGGGTTCCGATTTTGGCGGGCGGAACCAGGCCCACCGCCGCACAATCTGGTCCGCGAGGCCTGGGAGCGGGCGATCGCCGCGCTCCACGCCGATGCGGATGCGGAGTTGCCCGTTGATATTTATGAGAGCAAGTCCGGGTAAGCTCAAGCCGCCGCCGGCACCGTCATCACCTCATTGAGCTTGATGCGATCATATTCGCTCCACACATTGTTGAGCCAATGCCGCACATAGCCGCGCAAGACGAACGAATAGGAAGCGGCTTCCCCACCCTGCTTTCTGTTGGCCACGAACTTGGTGAAAGGAACGGACGCGACCTCAACCTGCTCGCAGGCCATCTCGTTGAGATGCGGGATCGTTATTTGCTGGGCGCGTTTTGTCTTTTTGAAATAGGATTCGTATGTTCCCGGATCCCATTCAAAGAATGCCGTGTTGTTGATCATATTCTTAACGATAAAATAGTTCGTTCCCTCGACGAATGATCCGATCTCGCCGATTTCATTGAGCGAGGAGATCGATGGCCCCAGGATATGGAACACGCCAAGGGTAAACTGGCCCTTCCGCGCAGCATCAATGAACCCGATATCCTGTAACGCGCTTAAGGTTGGAGACAGCAACCCAGCGCGGATATCGATCAAAGTCACGTCCGAAGCCTTCAGTGAGTCGAAGACGCGCATTTGATCGGGAATCGACGTAATGTCGACGATCTCGGTCACATCGGGATGGAAGCGCTTCAGCGTGCCACGTGGAGCTTCCGTGTCGTAGGCACTCGTTGGCACTTTCCTTGTTTCATAATAATCGAGCAGAGTGCGGGTCACCGTGGTTTTGCCCACGCCCCCCTTGTCCGAACCGACCAAGATGACTGCCGGTTTCATCTCGTGGTTAGCTTCTGACGTGGTCATCCGATGCCCCCTTTTGCGGCTTCCTCGATGCTCGCTGGCCCGCAGGGCGCGTGGTAATTCCTTCTGCCCAGACCGGCGGACCACAAAGCTCATGTCTATTTTCGAGTTAATTGTAGATCGCTCACAAAGACCGGAACAAGGCAGAAACGT
>JAFAXD010000233.1 GCA_019241285.1 Xanthobacteraceae bacterium
GGCGCTGCCGACGATGTTGCGTCGGCGGATCTCGGCACGGTCTATCCCCAGTTTGCGCGCGGCGAGATCAAACATTCGTTCGATGAAATGATTTGCTTCCGGCCGTCCGGCGCCCCGGTAGGGGGCTGTCGGGGTTGTGTTGGTCACGATGGCATGGATGCGGCCATGCGCTACTGGAATCTTGTAGACGGTCGTCAGCATCCGCATGGCATTTGCGGGCGTCACATAAGCGACGGTGTGCGCGCCGATGGCCGCATAGAACTCAACGCGCAGAGCCAGCGCCTTGCCCCGCCAGTCGAGCGCCAGTGCCACGTGGGTGAGATTGTCGCGTCCCTGATAGTCGGTCAGGAACGCCTCCGACCGCGTGCTCGTCCATCGCACCGGCCGGTGCAGGCGCCGGGCTGCCCAGAGCACGACAACCTGTTCCGGATAGACATAGGTTCGCGGACCAAAGCCACCACCGACATCCGGGCAGACGACCCGCAGCTTACTCTTGTCGACCCGAAGCGCTGGCGCGATCGACATCTGCAGCTTGGTGACGCCCTGATTGCCGGATATCAGACAGAACTCACCGGTCGTCTTGTCATAAACGCCGACAGCGGCGCGCGGCTCAAGCTGGCAATTGACGATGCGGTTGGTGTGGAACGTATGTCGGACGATATGCGCAGCCGCCTTGAAGGCGCGGTCTACGGCTTCGGCATCGCCGGCATCGAAGGTCAGGCAGCAATTGCGCGGAATCTCGGACCAGATTTGCGGGGCGTCCTCCCGGATCGCCTCCGCAATCGATGTCGCTGCCGATAACGCTTCGTACTCGATACGAACGGCTTCGGCGGCATCTTGTGCCAGCGCGGCGCTTTGCGCAAAGACCGCCGCAACCGGTTCACCAAGATAGCGTGCAGCATCGATCGCGAGCGGCCAGTGTTTCTGTTCGTGGATGACCCGATCACCCTGAGCTGAAAATGCGCGTGTTCTGACGTCGATGGCATCGGCAGGATTGGGGGCATGGTCGACAGGAAGGTAGCCGTCGTCCACGTAATCCTGTCCGGTGAGCACGGCGAGGACGCCGGGCATTGCATCTGCGGCAGTTGTGTCAACCGTGACGATCTTCGCGTGCGAATACGGTGATCGTACAAACGCGCAATGCACCTCGCCATCGATGCGCACATCATCGCTGTAGCGGCCCCGGCCGGTAATGAAGCGCAGATCCTCCACGCGCGGGACGGAGCGGCCCACGTACGGCACCTCTGGTCGGCGGGCAGCGCTCGCGTTTGGCATCGGTTGAGGTTTCAGACGTTCACGATCGTGGAAGGATACCGCGCTTCGCCGTTCATTCCCGCCACCACTTGCTCCTAACTCAGACCACCCCGGACTAAGGTATCATACGGTGGTGGAATCACAGGGGCAGCAGGGGCTATGAAAAAGGGCATCGCGGAATTCATCGGCACGTTTACGCTCGTCTTGTTCGGGTGCGGTGCTGTTGTAATCGCCGGCATGGGGACCGGCCCAACATCGATCGACGTTCTCGGGATCGCATTTGCCTTCGGTCTGGCCATTGTGGCGATGGCCTCGGCATTTTCCACAATCCGAAGGCCTTTGGTCGGCTCTGGGAGTTCATCATTGCGCCGATGATCGGCGGCGGCCTCGCCGGCCCGGTGTTCAAGCCGGGTGCGATACTCTCGGTCGATCGGCCGTGACGCGGCGAACAGCTCAGTAATCGCCCAGAGCATCCGTCATGTTGAGGGTTGGCGCGCCGGCACGCGCCCGCTAAACAACCGGAGCGCTGGATTCGCGATCACGATGGCGAGCAGGTAGTGTGTTCGCGTGGGTCTGCAGTAGCAGTCGGGCGAAGGTCGGTTAGCAGGAATACCACCATGTATCTGAAATATCCGGACAAGGCCGCGCAGTTCGCCGACGAGGTGCGCGCATTCGTGCGCGCCCACCTGCCGGCGGAGATCAGCGACAAGGTGAAGAAGCGCCAAAAGGTCTCCCCTGAAGAGCAGCGACTTTGGCAAAGGACGCTTTGTGACCGGGGCTGGGCGTGTCCGGGCTGGCCGAAACAATATGGCGGCCCTGGTTTCGATGCGCTGGAACGCCAGGTGTTCGACAACGTGACATCGGAGGAGGGGGCACCCCCGATCATCCCGTTCGGCGAGGCGATGATCGCCCCGGTGCTGTTTGCGGTCGGCTCGCCCGAGCAGAAGGCGCATTTCCTGCCAAAGATTCGCACGCTGGAATATTGGTTCTGCCAAGGCTTTTCCGAGCCGGGCTCGGGTTCCGATCTCGCCTCGTTGCGTACGCGCGCGGTGCTCGATGGCGATCATTGGGTGATCAACGGCCAGAAGATGTGGACGTCCACGGCGCAACACGCCAACTGGATTTTCATGTTGGTGCGCACCGATCCGGACGCCAAGCAGCAAGAGGGCATCAGCATGCTGGTGTTCCCGATGCCGACTCCCGGCGTGACGATCCGGCCCATCATCACCATCGACGGCGGTCACCACACCAACGAGACGTTCTTCGATAACGTGCGCGTGCCGAAAAGCGCGCTCATCGGCGAGGTCAACAAGGGCTGGACCTACGCCAAGCTTCTGCTCGGGCATGAGCGCACGGGGATCGCGCGCATCGGCCAGTCGAAGCGGGAGCTCGCACGGCTCAAGGCGTTGGCCGCGGAGCAGACGTCCAACGGCACGTCCCTCATTGAAGAACGCGGCCTGCGCAAG
>JAFAXD010000596.1 GCA_019241285.1 Xanthobacteraceae bacterium
CGCACGATCACGATATTCCGCTCGCAAAGATCCTGCCGATCGTGCTCGCCGCCAAGGCCCAGGGGATATCACTCGAGGCCGCCAATCCGCGCCATGCGCATGAATGGGCGGTGTGGCGCGACGCCAAACTGCCCGATGACAAAGTACTGATCCCGGGACTGATCGACTCATCGACCAACTATGTCGAGCATCCCGAGCTGGTGGCGCAGCGCATCGAACAGTACGCCGACGCAGTCGGGCGCGAGCGGGTGATTGCCGGGACCGATTGCGGCTTTGGCACCTTCGCGGGCTACAGCAAGGTCGACCCCGGCATCGCCTTCAAGAAATTGCGCTCGCTGGTCGAAGGCGCCGCCATCGCTTCGAAGCGGCTGTGGAACTAAACTTTGTCCCGGCCGTCCGCGTCATTGCGAGGAGCGCAAGCGACGAAGCAATCCAGCGCGGCGCCTCAGCGCTGGATTGCTCCGCGTCGCTCGCAATGATGCGGATCCGTCGGGACAAGTCCGGCGATGACGAGCAACAGGACTGAAGAGGAAACGTCGAACACTCCCGCCGAGGAGGGTCGAATGCAATTCGTTCGTCTCAGACTGGCGCTGGCTATTGCGGCATGGGTTGCCCTGTGCTCGACGGCTCTCGCCGAAGATTATCCAACGCGGCCTATCCGAATTTTCATTCCACTCGCCGCCGGCGGCGGCGGGGACGTGTTCACGCGCGCCCTCGCCGATGAGCTGCAGAAGGCCCTCGGGCAGCCGGTGCTGGTCGAGAACCGACCTGGCGGCTCGCAGAACGTGGGCGCGCGCGCCTGCGCGGAAGCGGCGCCGGACGGATATACGATCTGCGTTCTTTCGACCGAGGCGTTGATCTACAATCAATTCGCCTTCAAGCACCTCGGATATAATCCGGCCACCGGCTTCGCGCCGATCATCAACCTGTTCTTCAACACATTGTCCCTCGTGGTGAGCCCCACCCTCAAGGTGAGCACGATCCCTGAGCTGATTACGCTGTCGAAAGCCAAACCGGGCACCTTGAGCTATGGCACCTTTGCGTTCCCGGCGGTGCAGTTGATGGAAAGACTTAAAAAAGAAACCGCCGCCGATATCGTACGCGTGCCGTTCCGCGGCGGCGGCGAGATCGTCACTGCACTGCTCGCCGGCACGACGCCGGTCGCTATCGTGGCGCTCTCCAACATGATCCCGCAGCTAGAGAGCGGGCGGATCAAAACGCTGGCGGTGCAGAGCAAGACCCGCTCACCCCTGTTTCCTGACGTGCCGACCTTTGCGGAAGCGGGGCTGAGCGAAGATTTTCCGCCAACCTGGTTCGGACTGTTTGCACCGGCCGGCACACCGCGGCCCATTTTGGTGAAGCTTGCGACCGCGGTTGATCGCATCGAGCGCGATCCGGATTTTCGCAAGCGGATCTATTTCGATCGTGGCATCGAGCCGGCGAGCGCGCGGCTGGAGGAGTTCGCCCATTTCATCGCGCAGGAACGCCAGATCGCCGAACGCATGGTCCGCGAAGCCGGCTTGCAGCCGGAGTGAGATTGCCGCCCTGCTATTCGTCCTGCAGCACGTCGCCGAAACGCTCCCAGCGCTTGCCGTTGAAGCGCATCAGCTGCAACTGCTGCACCGGATAATAGTCGGTTGGACTGGTGCTCACCTTGATGCCCGGCAACAGCATCGGCAATTCGAGATCACGCAGGTTCAGCGCCTGGCGCATGATGTTCTCACGCGAGAGGTCGTTGCCGGCCTGCTTGAGGACCTGCACCATGGTGGCGGCGTAATTGTAACCGTTGACGTAATTCGGCCCGTGCGGGTCGGCGTCGGGCAGATATTTCGCCATCCAGGCGCGCCAATCCTTCACGGCGGAATCATCGGCAAAGTCCGGGTCATCTGGATCCCGGATATAGACCGACGACAACACCCGGCGCTGTTGTCGAGCCCTGCTGGTTGCAGGATCGTCGGGATCGACGTCGAGATGTTGCTGATGAAGAAGATGGGCTTCCAGTTGAGATCGTGCACCTTGCGGATCGCCTGAATGGAGAAATCAAGCGCCGTTGCCGAGATGAAGGCGTTGCAACCGTTAGCTTTGAAGCTCGCGATCTGATTATCGACGGAGCGGTCGAGAAACTCGTAACTCGCTTCGGTCACCGTCGCGCTATATTTATCGCCGAGCACGTCATGCGCTCCCAGCAAATAGTCCCGGCCGAAATCATCATCCTGATAGAGGATGCAGATCTTGGCGTTCGGGTTCTGGCGCAGGATGTAGCGGACGTAGGCGCGCGCTCCGAGCCGATAGGTCGGCCGCACGCCGCCGATCGTGTAAGGCGTGTCCCGGTAATTGCCCCAGCGGGACGCGCCGCTGCCGATGAACAGTTGGGGAATTTTGCGTTCATTGAGATATTTGGCGACCGACAGCTGCGTCGCCGTGCCGATAGAGCCAAAGATGAAGGCGACGTGCTCGACCTCGATCAGCTTGCGCGTCTCATTGCCGGTGCGCCAGGGCATGTAGCCGTCATCGACACTGAGCAGGTTGATTTTGCGGCCGTTGATGCCGCCGCGATCGTTAATCATCTGCATGTAGGCAAGCTCGGCCTTGCCCGGTATCGCGATGCTTGCGCCCGGTCCCGTGTACGGCATGGTCTGGCCGATTTTGATCCCAGTGTCCGTCACGCCTGGTGCATTTTCGGCGGCGGCCGGCATGGCAAAAGCACCAGCAATAAGGAGAGAGCCGAACAGGCGATTCACGCAGTCATCCCCGAACTGTTTGAGTGGCGGATCGAAGGGTGCCTACCAGAATGACTGCTTTCATGCATCGGGCCGTCCGCGCACGGGCACATTGCAAAAGAAAACCGCCCGGGACTGGAGGGACCCGGGCGGCGACGCATTGCAACGTAAAGCGAAATCAGCGGACGACAACACCATTGCTGGTATAAACGGGCGGCTTGCCAACTTTGACGATCTCCGTCGCCGGAGCCTTGGCGGCCATGTTGGGATCGCCAACGCGTGCCTTCAGGCCAACCACGGTCACCACCGTCGCGGCCACGAGGGCAACGGCGACGATCTTGAGATGCGTGACGCGGTCGGCGGTCAGGAGCGAGAAGTTCATGGCATCCCCTCAGGGTCTTAGCGGACCGGACATGCCAAAAGCGTCCCCCGGCCCGAGAAATACCCTACCGGGACCACCTTCGCGGTTCCATTGAACCTAGGACGCGGCACGCTGGCGAAAGGAATTGCGGGCCCTATACGCAGGTATAGGTTCGGTAGCATTGTAGCGGAAATGTCCGCGCTCAACCCTCGGCGGCAGCCTTGGTCACCATAGCAAGGCCCGCCGTCATGGCGCGCACAGCCTCCGCGCTCGCCTCCGAAAGCGCGTGCCGCTCGGCGATCCAAGCCGCGTCGTTATAGGTGAGCCACACCTTGGCGGCGGCATCCTCCCAGGCGAGGGCCTTCACCGGCAGATCGATGCCGGCGCTCTGCTTGTCGAGCATCAGCGGAGTGCCGCCG
>JAFAXD010000451.1 GCA_019241285.1 Xanthobacteraceae bacterium
AGGAGTCTGGGCCGTGTCTCAGTCCCAGTGAGGCTGATCATCCTCTCAGACCAGCTACCGATCGTCGCCTTGGTGGGCCATTACCCCACCAACTAGCTAATCGGACGCGGGCCGATCCTTCGGCGATAAATCTTTCTCCTTACGGACTTATCCGGTATTAGCTCAAGTTTCCCTGAGTTATTCCGAACCAAAGGGTACGTTCCCACGTGTTACTCTCCCGTCTGCCGCTGCCGTATTGCTACGGCCGCTCGACTTGCATGTGTTAGGCCTGCCGCCAGCGTTCGCTCTGAGCCAGGATCAAACTCTCAAGTTGGATGAGAACTTGTCTGGCTGATCACAACGTTTGACGAGGTCCCACTCCATCCACGCCCACATACGCCACTCGCGTGACGCACATGTTCGCGAACATAGTGTTGACCTGAAACGTCGACCGCCAAAGTCTCTTCCGACCGCATCTCCAGTGTGCAGGATTTCTCCCACAACCGAGGACACGGCCCGCAAGGACTCCGCCGTCCACGTTTCTCTTTCTTCCGATTCAATTGTCAAACAGCCCGGGACCCGTGAAGATCCCCCTACCCTTCTGAGTTTCAGAAGGCGTCGAAGCCGCCCGCTGCCGACCTAGGCCGGAAGCTTTGCCACCGAATAATCAGTGAGGGCTTCGGAGGCGCGCCATCGAGCCGTAGCACCAGCGGCGCGCCAGTCCGGGGTATATGCGCCGGACGCGTTTTCTTGTCAACCGCTCGCTTCGGAAATTTTCGTCCGATGCGAGATTTCCACAGGCGGAGGCCGACAGGAAACCGCGCCCCCATCACGACTAACACGCAATCAGAGATTACGAATGAGCGGATGGGTGCACTGCAAAATATAGGTGCTGCAGCGCATTATGCAAGGCGCTGGGAGTTCCATAAGTCCCACAACGGCCATAATCGTAAGCGTTTCTTTGTAGCAGTGCGCAATGCGTCGCCACCTGCGAGCAACAATCCACAGCTGCGGAAAAATCGCCGCCGCGGGGTTGCAACGAGAGGGAGTCGTTGAACGCTCAGGGGTGGCACGGCTTCGTTGTGGTTCGGCCGTAGCGCGGCTCGAAACGCAGCGAGAACCGGATTGGGGAACCGGCACCAGCCAGCCTTGGCGGGTGACGCGCATCGGTGGGTGGGGGACATTTTGGAACACGGCAGGCCGCGTGGCGCACTCCTGCGTTGGGATGCCACGACCGAACTCGGCGAACAGCCACCGCTGTCGGTGGACGGCCATGCAGCCGTCGATCGCCGGCGGGTCTCGGTCCAGTGGTTCAGCGGGACGATTCTAACCGGTTTATGCGGCGCCGCCCTGATGGGAGGCGCCGTTTTTGCAGCTCTTGATGGCGAGACCACATTCGCGTCCGAGCCAGAGCGGCTCGAGACCGCGCTACGCGGTGCAATCAGTGGCTTCGGCGAGCGCATCGTCGCCGCGATCCACAAGTCGGATCGACTGCCGGCGCCGGTCGAGACCAACACCACGCGCAACGTCATCCGTGTAACAACAACAAACCGGGTCGGCGACCGCGAAGTTGTGCGCGTGCGTCCCTATGTGCGCGTCGTCTCCAATCTGTCGCTGACCGTGTCGGAACTCTCCGCCAATATTCCTCCGTTCAATCCGCAAAAAATGCTTGGTGATGTCGGCTCGCCGGCGCCGTCGGACGAAGCCGCCGCCGAACCGGATGCGGAGGTGTCGTTCGTGACGCGCGATCTCGCGAGCGCGTTGCCGCGCGTGCGCATCGCCGCAAATGTTGCATCCGAGGACGTGATTGCGGCGGTACGCGCCGTCAGCTTCACCGGTGGGAATGCAACGCATTACGCGCTTCCCGGGCTGCCGGGAAACCAACAACTGGCCTATGCGGCGACCGGCGACAGCCCCGGTCTCGACCTCTATGCGGGGTTTGAGTCTCGCGTCGTCGCAGAAAACATCACTATGCTGCCCAAGACAGAGGCGCAGGCCAGCACTGCCGCCAACGAAAAACTCGTCACCGTCAAGAAGGGCGACACGATCGGCAGCGTGCTGCGCGACATTGGCGCTGCGCCGGCCGAGATTAAAGCCATCGCTGAAGCACTCGGACCATTTGGCAAAGACGGGTCGCTCAAGGAAGGCGACAAAGTCCGGGTGTTGATCTCCGCATCTTCCGGCCGCTCGCAGCCGGTGCGCGTGATCCTCATGAATGACACGGCGGTCGAGGCTGTCGTCGCACTGTCTGATATGGGCAAATACGTTTCGGTCGATGTGCAAAGTGCCGAAGCGCCAACCGCAACCGCCGACAACAGCTCCGATGACGAAGACGATGACGGCAGCGGAGTGCGACTTTATCAGAGCATCTACGAGACCGCGCTGCGCAGCCAAATTCCGCGCGCGGTCATCGACGACATGATCCGCGTCTACTCCTACGACGTAGATTTTCAGCGCAAAACTCAACCCGGCGACGCATTTGAAGTTCTTTATGTCAGCGACGAGGAAAACGGCGGAGCTGACAGCAAGGGCGGCGACGTTCTCTATGCGGCGCTGACGCTGGGTGGCGAAGTGAAGAAGTATTATCGGTTCCAGACCAACGACGGCCAAGTCGATTACTACGATGACACTGGCAAGAGCGCGCGCAAGTTCCTGGTACGCAAACCGGTGGCGAACGCCATCATGCGGTCGGGCTTCGGCGCCCGCAATCACCCGGTCCTCGGCTACACCAAAATGCACACCGGCGTTGACTGGGCCGCGCCAATGGGCACGCCGATCTTCGCCGCCGGCAGCGGCACGCTCGAGAAAGTCGGGTGGGAAAGCGGCTACGGCAAGTATATCCGCATCAAACACAACAACGGCTATGAGACCGCCTACGGACACATGACGGCGTACGCCAAAGGCATGCAGGCCGGGACGCGCGTCCGCCAGGGACAGGTCATCGGCTTCGTTGGATCAACGGGTCTCTCGACCGGTGCGCATTGTCACTTCGAGATCATGGTCAACGGCCGCTTTGTTGATCCGATGCGTGTGAAGCTGCCACGCGGCCGCTCGCTCGAGGGCACAGTCCTCGCATCGTTCGACAAAGAGCGCGAACGCCTCGACGGCATCATGGCGCAACGCGGTCCGGCGCGCGTGGCGGGACGGTAGCTCTCAACTCGAAATATTTGTTTGACTCTCCGTCGTCATCGCCGGGCCTGTCCCGGCGATCTCGATTAGGGGCGCACGGGCGTGCCTTCCTAAGCGAGATGGCCGGCACAAGGCCGGCCATGACGAGCCCGGAGGTTGGATAAGCAAAACGTTACGCCGCTTCAGCAATGGCCTTGCCGTTGAAGGCAAGGCCCTGCTTGCCGGCGGAGACCTCGACGGTCTCGCCGTCGCGGATCGTTCCGGCGAGCAACATCTCGGCCATCGGATCCTGCAAGTAGCGCTGGATCACGCGCTTGAGCGGACGCGCCCCATAGGCCGGGTCGTAGCCCTTATCGGCGAGCCAATCGCGCGCTGACGGGTCGAGCGCAAGCTTGATCTTGCGGTCGTCCAGGAGCTTCTGCAGGCGCCCG
>JAFAXD010000620.1 GCA_019241285.1 Xanthobacteraceae bacterium
CTGACCATTGCGCGCTCGCGCGCGGTGGCACGCGGCGAGGTAAAGTACGCAGCCTTCGCGCTCGGCCGCAACGAGCCGCCGGATGTCGCGCGCATCACCCGCAATCTCGCCAACCAGTTCGAGCTGCCGGTGATCTTCTACGCGGTGATCGTGCTGCTGGTCGTCATCGGACGCGTGAGCCTGATTGACGTTCTCGCTGCCTGGGTGTTCGTTGCCGGCCGCGTGATTCACACGCTGGTGCAGACCTTGACCGACGACGTGCCGCTGCGCGGGCGCGTGTTCATGATCAACTTCGCCGCGCTGGTGGTGCTGGTGGTACATGTTCTGATGCTGGCGCTCGAGGGAGTAGGGCGGCCGTTGGGTTGAGAGCATTTGAAATGTGCGCACGGCTGTGCGGTCTCTTACCCTCCCCCTTGTGGGGAGGGTCGGCGCGCTCTTGCGCGCCGGGGTGGGGGTCGGAGTGTGGTTCAAGGCGTGTGCCACAAACTCCGACCCCCACCCCGCCCGCCTGCGGCGGTCGACCCTCCCCACAAGGGGGAGGGTAAAGAACCGCACGTCGCGTCGTATCGCTAAGGAGTACTCATGTCTGAAACCGCCCGTCGTGTTGTTCTGGCCTCGCGCCCGGTGGGCGAGCCGACACCTGACAATTTTCGCCTGGAAGAATTTCCAGTGCCGCAGCCCGGCCCCGGGGAGGTGCTGCTGCGCACGGTGTGGCTCTCGCTCGATCCCTATATGCGCGGGCGCATGAGCGATGCGCCGTCCTACGCCCCGCCAGTCCAGATCGGTCAAACGATGGTCGCCGGCACAATTTCGCAAGTCGCTGCGACCAACTATCCGAACTTTGCGGTTGGCGATCTCGTCACGTCCTATGCGGGCTGGCAAACCCACGCCGTCTCCGACGGCAAGGGGCTGCGCAAGATCGACCCAAAGGGGGCGCCGCCGTCGGCGTTCCTCGGCGTGCTCGGCATGCCGGGCCTGACCGCGTATGCCGGCCTCCTGGAAATCGGCAAACCGCAGCCCGGCGAAACCGTTGTTGTTGCGGCGGCGTCCGGGCCCGTGGGCTCGATGGTCGGTCAGATCGCGCAGATCAAAGGCGCGCGCGCCATCGGCATCGCCGGCGGGCCGAAGAAATGCGCCTTCGTGAAGAACGACCTCAAGTTCGCGGATTGCCTCGACCACCGCGCCCCGGATTTTCCGGAGCGGCTCGCGGCAGCTTGTCCCAAGGGCATCGATGTCTACTTCGAGAATGTCGGCGGCGCCGTGTTCGAGGCGGTGCTGCCGCTGCTCAATCCATTCGCGCGCGTTCCGGTGTGCGGCCTTGTCTCGACCTATAACGCGACCGAGATGCTGACGTCTGGTCCCGACCGGCTGCCAGTGCTGATGCGCGCGGTGTTGACCAAACGGCTCACCTTGCGCGGCTTCATCGTCACTGATTTCGCCGCCAAGCAACCGGAGTTTCTGCGTGAGGCCACGGCTTGGTTGAAGGAGGGCAAAATCACCTATTGCGAGGACGTCGTGGAGGGGCTCGAGAACGCGCCGGGCGCGCTCATCGGCCTGCTCAAAGGCGAGAATTTCGGTAAGGTCGTGGTGCGGGTCGCGCCCGAATCGAAACGGTAAACCATCCATGTCACTTCCTTCCGTTCTGCTCCCGGTTTTTGTCCAGGTCGCTCTGACCTTCGCGTTGCTGATCTGGATGGCGAGCGCACGTACCGGCGCGCTGCGCACCAAGCAGACCAAAATGTCGGACATCGCGCTCGGCGAGGGCAATTGGCCGGCACCGGTCACGGTGGTCGGCAACAGCTACAACAATCAATTTCAGCTGCCGGTCCTGTTCTATGTGTTGGTGATCCTGGCGTGGATCACGCGCAAGGCCGACTTGTTGTTCGTGGTCATGTCCTGGATCTTTGTCATCAGCCGGATCGCGCATGCGTGGATCCACACCTCGACGAACTACGTCCCGAACCGGTTTTATGCATTTGCCGTGGGCGTGTTCGTGCTTGTGCTGATGTGGGTGATCTTCGCCGTGCGCATTCTGCTTGCATTCTGATGACTCCTTCAGCCCGGATCAGTGCCAGCATCGAAGTCCTGGCCGACATCGAGACACGCCACCGGCCGGCGGCGGATGCGCTCAAGGACTGGGGCCTGTCGCATCGCTTCGCCGGCTCCGGCGATCGCGCGGCGATTGCCGGGCTCGCCTATGACGCGCTGCGCCGCAAGGCGTCCGCCGCATTTCTGATGCAGGACGCGGGCGCACGCGCCAATCTCATCGGCATGCTGCGGCTGCAGCGTGATCTCTCGCCGGAACAGATCGGCGCATTGTTTGATGGCTCGCGCTTTGCGCCGGCGCCGCTGAGCGAACCCGAGCAACACGCGCTGACACAAGGCTCGCTCACTGGTGCGCCGCCGCATGTGCTGGGCGACTATCCCGAATGGCTCGACCCGCATCTCGCCCGCACTTTCGGCGACACGCGGGCGGAGGAGGGCGCCGCACTGGCGCAGCGCGCGCCGCTTGATCTGCGCGTCAACACGCTCGTCGCCGATCGCGAAAAAGCCGCGGCCGAACTCGCGCACCTCGCGATCACGCCGACAAGCTGGTCGCCGCTCGGCCTGCGGCTCACGCCGGGGCCGGACGCGAAAAGCCCGGCGATCCAGTCCGAGCCGGCGTTCCTCAGGGGCATGATCGAAGTCCAGGACGAAGGCTCGCAGGTCGCGGCCCTGCTGACCGGCGCCGCCCCGGGCGAGCAGGTGGTCGATCTCTGCGCCGGCGGTGGCGGCAAGACCCTGGCGCTGGCCGCCATGATGGCGAACCACGGCCAGATCTACGCGACCGATCTCGACAAGCGCCGCCTGGCGCCGATCCATGCCCGACTGGAGCGCGCTAACGCCCGCGACGTGCAGGTCCGCACCCCGCGCGGCGGCCGCGGCGCGCCCGATCCGCTCGCCGACCTGCGGGGCCGCATCGACCTCGTGGTCATCGACGCGCCGTGCACCGGCACCGGCACCTGGCGCCGCAACCCGGACGCCAAGTGGCGGGTGCGGCCCGGCGCGCTGACCCAGCGGGTCGCCGAGCAGGTCGAGGTGCTCGACCGCGCCGCCGCGCTGGTCAAGCCGGGTGGGCGGATCGGCTACATCACGTGCTCGGTGTTGGCCGAGGAGGGGCCGGACCAGATCGCGGCCTTCCTGGACCGCCACCGCGCGTTCCGTTCGGAGCCCGCGCCCATCGAACAGGCTCTGGGCACCGCCGCTGCGGATTTCCGGACTGCAGTCCTGTCCCTCGACCACGGCTTGCTAATGACCCCGCGCCGGACCGGCACCGACGGATTTTTCGTGAGCCTCCTGCGCCGCGCGGCTTGATGGCGGTGGCTTTCAGGGCATTCCGATCCTTTCGCCACCCTCTCCGTCGTCATCGCCGGGCTTGTCCCGGCGATCTCGATCAGGGAGGCAGGGCCGTGCCTTCCTAAGCGAGATGGCCGCGACGAGCGCGGCCATGACGAGCCGAGAGGTTGGGGCGAGCTGAAAGGTTAGGACGAACCGAAAGGTTGGGGTCAAAATGCCCACCAACACCTCCACCGTCTCGACACCGTCCAGACTCAGCATTAGAACCCCCCATGACCTCCCACGATAAGATTCTGATCGTCGATTTCGGCTCGCAGGTCACGCAGCTGATTGCCCGGCGCGTGCGCGAGGAGGGCGTCTATTCCGAGATCGTGCCGTACCAGAAGGCGCAGGACGCCTTCGCCGACATGCGCCCCAAGGGCGTGATCCTCTCCGGCGGCCCGGCCTCGGTGCACGAGGCGGGCGCGCCGCTGCCGCCGCCGGCGCTGTATGACGCTGGCGTGCCGATGCTCG
>JAFAXD010000013.1 GCA_019241285.1 Xanthobacteraceae bacterium
GTCGAGGGGAATGCGCAGGCCTTCTTCGGCAAGGCGCATGCGCAGCTCGCGTGCCTTCTCGCGTCCCTCGGGCAGCAGCCACAGGCGCTCATGTCCCCACAGGCTCGGGCCTTCGACCACTTCCTTCGGGGTCCAGTGATCGACGTCGATCGAGCGCCCACCCCAGCCATATTCAACCATGAAGTTCGACGGGTTCTGGGTGTAGAACGACGTCACGTGATCGTTGATGTGGCGGCCGAGTGTTTGTTTGACGATCTCTGGCGACATCTGCGCGATGTCATAACCCTGGCCGACGTCGTCCAGGAAATTCACCTCGACCATCATGTGGTGGATGCCGAACTTGCCCGTCTCCAGGATGCCGACCGTGTGGTGGCGCGGATTGAGATGGAAAAAGTGGATCTTGATTGGCTGCAGGAAGTAATCGCTGAGTTTGAAGCCGAGGATGTCGCGATAGAACGGCACGAGGTCGTCGAGCCGCTCGGTGGTGATCACGACATGACCCATGCCGAGCGGGCCGGTGCGGAAGCCGGAAATGCAACGCCCGGGTCGGAAAGGCTCGGTCGCGGTCTGCGGACCATGAAACACTTCGAGCCGGTTGCCGGCCGGATCGGAGAATACGACGAGATCAGTCACACAGCGCTCGTCAGCGAGTGCGCGGGCGCCGCGCGCGACCTTCACGCCGTGGCGATCGAGATGCGCCGCAAAGGCTTCGAGCGCGGCCGCGTCGTTGACTTCGAAACCGAAGAAGCCGGCGCCTTCGCCGCCGTCGGCATTGACGATGAGGCGCTGCTTGCGGTCATCCATGCGTAAGGCCAGGCCGGCGCGGGTCTTGTCGACCAGTTGCATGCCGAGGAGCCGCGTCGCGTACTGCTCCCAATCCGCAAGATTTGCGGTGCGTACACCCACGTATCCGAGTGATTGCAGGTTCATGGCCGCTCTCCGAGGCAGTGGCCAGGGATGTTAATCCGACCCAACGCCCAAGCAAACAGGGTCAAACAAACGATTTGCGCGTCCGCACCGTGACGACGGTCAGGATCGACAGCAAACAGAACACGGCCGAGAGGATGAACACGGTGCGCGGCAAGGCATGGTCGAGCAGGGCCGCGAACATCAGCGGGAAAGCCACGCCGGCGACGTTGAACCCAGTGGTGACGAAACCGAACACCGTTCCGAACGCCCCCGGCGGCGTCACCTCACGGACCAGGAGGTCGCGCGACGGCATGATGATCCCGCCGGCAAACCCGTTGATGCTCATCAGCGTGACCAGCATGACCGTGCCGAAATCGGCGGTGCCAACCAGGAGGATGCTGATGCCGGCGATAAACAGGCCGAGCGCCGCAAAGGCGTGCTGGCTGCGCACGCGGCTGACGGCCAATCCGCCGGCCAGCACGCCCGCGGCGCCCAGCAGCAGGTTGGCGGTGAGTGCAAAGTTACCGAGCTCGATCGGCACATCGAACAGCGCCTTCAGCGCGATCGGGCCGAAATTGGTCACGCCCACATTGGTCGCTGCCTGCATGGTGAAGAACGCGAAGCTCGCCAGAATGGGCCAGGACAGGAGCAGCTTGCGACGGTCCACCGCCGCGCCCTCCTTGGCGCGCGCCTTGGCGGCATGGTGCGGGCTATCGGCGAAATCCCCGCGCAGCAGGAGGAGAGCGGCGGCGACGGCCAATCCGAGCACGGCCGCCACCAGGAACGCGCCACGCCAGCCGACCAAGGTCTGTGCGAACAGGATTGTGAACGGGGCGACCCCGCCGCCGAGCAAGCCCGCAAAGGTGTGGATCGAGAAGGCGCTGCCCATGCGCTCACCCGCCACATGGTGCGACAAGAGCGAGTAGTCGGCCGGGTGGTAGACCGTGTTGCCAAGGCCGGCGAGCGCGAACATCGCGACCAGGAACCAGTAGGAATGCACGAGCCCGGTGAGCGCGAAGGCGATCGCGCCTAGCACCAGACCGGCGATCAGCACCGCAAACGGCCCGATCCGGTCAGCCAGCAGGCCGGCCGGGGTCTGAAAAATGGCCGACACGACGGCGAACACGGTGAGCGGGACCGCGAGCCCCGTATAGGTCAGTTGGTATTCGGCCTGCACGAAGACGAATAGCGGCGGCAGCACCAGAAAATAGAAGTGGCTGACGAAATGCGCCGCGCTCACGCTGGCGATCATCCGCGTTTCGGCTGCCCTGGGCGCCGATAGGGTCAGTTGTGGTGCAGTCATCCCGGACGTTTCCACCAATTGGGCGGCTAACATGCATGATTTGGCTGCCCAAGCTACCCCGCGCGCGGGACGCCGCTGGCAGCGGGACGCATGGCTTTGGCGCTGGACACCACAAGGTGGTATGCGGCGGCGATTCGGGCTAGGCATCCCGCAGCGCGGGGGAAGTTGATGACGACGCTGCTGCTGATCCGGCACGGAGAGGTTCCGGGGATTTCGCCGCCGCGCTTCCGCGGCCGCCAGGAGCTCGAATTGACGGAACTCGGGCGCGCGCAGGCGCAGCGTACCGCCGAGCGCGTCCATGCCCATTGGCCGGAGATCGCCGCGATCTACTGCAGCCCGCGGCACCGGACCGTTGCAACGGCGCAAGCTATCGGCAGACCGCACGGGTTGGAGCCGAAGGCGATGCCGGAGCTCGACGACTTCGATTACGGCACCTGGCAGGGGTTGAGCCACGACGAGGCAAGGCAGCGTTGGCCCGAGCAATGGTTGTTGTGGACGACCGCGCCCGAGAGTGTCGTCTTCCCGCAAGGAGAGACCCTGGCGGATGTGGCGGCCCGGGTCGGGCGTGGGCTGCACAGCATCCTGGAGGCAATGCGGGAGCGCAGCGGGGCGGTGGTCATCGTCGCCCATGACAGCGTCAATCGGGTGCTGCTGATGCAGTTCCTCGGCATGCCGCTGCGCTTCTATCGGGCGATCGCCCAGGACCCGTGCTGCGTCAACGTGATCGACGATCCCGGCCCTGCGGCGCACGTGCGCCTCGTCAATTCGACCGAGCACCTGGACGACGTGTAGCGCCGCGGCCACGGTCACGCGAGATCGTCCGTGCGCACATTGCGGACCGCCGTCACCGGGCGTATGCCCGTCTCTGGAGCGGTTCTAATGTGGGTGTGGGGACATCAGCGATCGCGATTTGCGGCCATGGGCGGGCTGCTGCTCGCCGT
>JAFAXD010000372.1 GCA_019241285.1 Xanthobacteraceae bacterium
TCTGCTCGACCAAGACGCGCATGATCTTGTTCTGGGTTTCCCTCGGCATGTCCGCGATCTCGTCGATGAACAGCGTGCCGCCATGGGCCTCTTCCAGCGCGCCGGCCTTGCGCGGATGTTCGCCGTTGGTCTGTTCGACTCCGAACAGTTCGACTTCCATGCGCTCGGGCGTGATCGCCGCGGCATTGATGACGACGAACGGTCCTTCGGCGCGGGCCGAGGCGTGGTGCAGCGTGCGCGCCACCAGTTCCTTGCCGGCGCCGGAGGGGCCGACGATCATGATGCGGCTGTTGGCCTTGGCGGCGCGGTCGATGGTCTGGCGCAGCTGGTTCATGCAGGCGGAGCGGCCCATCAGCGTGCTGGAAGACGGCGCGAGCTGCTTCAGCTCCTTGACCTCGCGCTTCAGCCGCGAGGTCTCCAGCGCGCGCGTCGCCACCAGGATCAGCCGGTCGGACTTGAAAGGCTTTTCGATGAAGTCGTAGGCGCCGCGCTTGATCGCCGAGACCGCGGTTTCGATATTGCCGTGGCCCGAGATCATGACCACCGGCATCGTCGGGTGCTCCTCCTTGATGCGATCGAGGAGTTGCAATCCATCGAGCCGGCTGCCCTGCAGCCAGATATCGAGGAACACCAGCGAAGGCCGGCCCGCCGCAATGGCGGACAGCGCTTCATCGCTGTTGGCCGCCGTTTCGGTGGTGTGGCCCTCGTCGTCCAGGATGCCTGCGACCAGGTCGCGAATGTCTGCTTCGTCGTCGACGATGAGAATATCGGATGTCATGATGCCAACTCGGTTTCGGGTTGAGAAACAGTGTCGTCAGCGGTGGCAAATGCGAGACGAATCCAGGATCCGCGCTGACCCGGAACCTTTTCGGAGGCGTCGTGGAGTTCCAAGCCGCCCCCGTGCTCCTCGAGGATCTTGCCGACGATCGCGAGCCCGAGACCTGTCCCCTTTTCACGCGTGGTCACGTAGGGTTCGGTCAGGCGATTGCGATTTTCCTTCGGCAGACCAATTCCATTATCGACGACGTCGATGTTGATCATGTTTCCTTCGCGGGTCGTCGTGACTGTGATGTGCCCGCGTCCAAGCTCGGCGGCCGGCACGGCGCCGACTGCCTCGCTCGCGTTCTTGATGATGTTGGTCAGCGCCTGCGAGATCAGGCGGCGATCGAACCGCGCCGGCATCGGATCGTGCGAGAAGGTGGCCTCGATATCGATGTCGGCGTTGCCGACGCGCTGCAGGAACACGAC
Organism: Xanthobacteraceae bacterium; assembly: GCA_019241285.1. GTDB lineage: Bacteria > Pseudomonadota > Alphaproteobacteria > Rhizobiales > Xanthobacteraceae > JAFAXD01. The sequence continues at coordinate 1,249 of JAFAXD010000372.1, forward strand.
TTGGCGCACCGTGTCGGCGAGATCCTCGTCGCTGATGACCGCCTTTGGCATGCGGGCGAACCGGGAGAACTCGTCGACCATGCGCCGGATGTCTTCGACCTGGCGGACGATGGTGTCGGTGCACTGTTCGAAGATCGGCTTGTCCTCGACGATGCGGCTGCCGTACTTGCGGCGCAGGCGCTCGGCCGAGAGCTGGATCGGCGTCAGCGGATTCTTGATCTCGTGGGCGATGCGACGGGCGACGTCGGCCCAGGCCGACGTGCGCTGGGCGGAGACGAGCTCGGTGATGTCGTCGAGCGTGAACACATACCCGTGCTCCGCTCCGGTCGACTGCTCGGTCGTCACCCGCACCGTGATGATGCGCTCGCGGGCCGCCCGCGTGATGGTCACCTGCCCTTGCACCAGCCGCTGCGGCGTCGCCCGCGCGGTCTCGACCATCTCGGCGAGCTCCGGAACGATATCTACAAGCGGGCGCCCGAGCGCGGTGCTCTCGGTGCAGCCGATCAGTTTTTCCGCCGAACGATTGAGAATGCCGATCTTGCCGGCCGAATCGATGCCGATGACACCGGCGCTGGCGCCTGAGAGCACGGCTTCGGTGAAACGCCGCCGGCTGTCCACGAGGTCGCGTGCCCGCACGATATCATCGCGCTGCGTGCGCAGTTCCTGTGTCATCTTGTTGAAGGTGGCGCCAAGCTGGGCCATGTCGCCCTGCGACTTCCCGATCGGCACCTGGACATAAAGATTGCCCGTCGACACGACGTTGGCCGCGGCGATCAAGCGGCGAATGGGCTCGACCAGGCGGTTCGCGAAATTCAATCCGATCCAGACAGCGGACAGCAGAACGGTCAGCGCGATGACCGTGTACATCAGGCCGAAGGCGATCTGCACGTTGAGGCGCCGGGTCTCGTTGTCGGCATATTCTCGGATGCTGGCCTGAGTCTGGCGCAGGTTGGCGACCACCAGCGGATCGAGGATGCGGGTGACGAACAGATAGGTGTCCTCGAACCCGTGCAGCTTGATCATCGCGGCAACGTAGTTTCGCGCCAGCATCATCGTCGGCTCGGTTTCCGACGTGCTGGCCAGCCGCTGGCGGTCCGGAGCGATGAACACAAACTCGCTCGGCACCCTGATATCGGCCTTATCGATGACCTTCTCGTTGGAGTCGATCAGCATGGCGCTGGAGAGCCGCCGCAACGAGGCCTGCGCGGTCAGCAATTGGCGCATGGCCTCGGGATTCTGCTCGATGAACGGCTTGGTGCGGGAGATATCGTTGCCCATCGCCGCCACGTCGCCGCCGATCGTCTGCATCTGCTCGCCGAGATAAGCCTCGGTCACGTTGAGCGAGTTTTCGATCACCGCGCGCGGGCTCAGCGAGAAGAACCGGTCGAGCCCGCGATCGAGACTGATGCTGGCAACGACGGCGATCAGGATCGCCGGCAGCGCCGCGATGATGGAGAACAGGCCGACGATCTGCACATGCAGCCGCGAGCCGGCACGCCCCCGGCGGCGCGCCTGCACCAGCTGCCAGACTTCGCGGCCGATAATGGCAAGCAAAAACAGAACGGTGACGCCGTTGACCAGCAGCAGCGTGTCGAACACCGTGAATGTGCCGTAGACGGAATCGCCCGGGTTGATCGAGGTCAGCCCTTCGAGGACGAGAAAGGTGATCAGCGCGGAGACGAGCGCGACCCCGACGACCGCCAGCCCGACCATGCCGGAGGCAATGCTTCGCGTTCGCGACTCAGCGAGGTCGATTGACCGGCGCGCCATGTCGTCGACAATGGTCATGCGGTCTCGCTGACCACTGCGCCCGACGCGATGGCGCAAACTGCGCCTGCGGACTTCGTCTGTGAAGTTAAGAACATCCCCCGCCCCTACCCGGCAGGATGATGCATTCATACAACAATGTTGCAAAATTGAGACGGTCGAAAAAGACGGCCGGTCGGCGGTGTTTAGTGAGGAATATGTACTACGGACAATGTGTTGCTGGACAGACCGGCAGTAAAATATGAGGAATTCTTACCGTCAGGAAGCTGGCGGCGAACCCCGAAGCACGTCCGCAGGACGAGAATCTGGGTCAATCGCGGCGAGTGATAGGTGACGCTGCTGCGCATAGGTGACGCGCGTCGCCCACCCCAATCTCCACCCTCTCAGTCGTCATCGCCGGGCTTGTCCCGGCGATCTCAATAATAAGGCACAGCTTTGCCTTCCTAAGCGAGATGGCCGGGACGAGCCCGGCCATGACGAACTGAGAGGTTGGCTCTGAATTGATCGCGGGAATCGCTTCAGTTCGTCATAGGTGACCTCACACCATAGATGACACTCTCTCATAGATGACGTTCTTCGATCCATGCCGCGGTCTTCTCTGTCCGCGCCGGCGCGGGCTGGATCGGCGGGCTTGTCACGGTCTCGGCTGGCAATGCGTCCCGCGGTGGCGGCTCCGCGTGATCCGCCTCCGCCGCATCGGTTTTCGCCCAGACCCAGGACCCGCCAGGCCCGAAGCCGGTGCGGATCACCGTGAGGTCGAGCGCCGCCCGGGCGTCGCGCAGCGCACGGCATTGCGAGAGCGGCTGGTTCGAGCCGAGCAGACCCACCGCGCGTGCCTGCGTCTCGATTTCCGTCACTTTCAGCTGCGTGGCCTCGCCGTATAGCCCGCGCAGAAATGCGATCGCCTCAGCCTTGGCGGAGTTGAAACCTGGCGCATTCCGGGCCGTGAATTCGCGCGGGCTCAGCGTCGGCTTCGCCGGCGCAAACACGATTGCGGCCGCCTTCTCGCGTCGCACGATGCCGAAGGCGAGCGTGCCCGGATCATCAGAGAGGTCGTTCTTCACCTGCAGCAACAGGCGCCGGCCCTCCTCGTTCGGGTCGATCTCAACCACGAAGGCCGCCCTGGCCGCCGTCAGCGGCAGGGTTCCGCACGCGATCGGCTTGCGGCTGAGATAGTCGCCCCCGGCCTGCCGCGCGACCGCCAGAACCGCAACGTTATGGCGGCGCGCCAGTGCAGCCAGAAATTCAAGAAGAGTTTCGGCTTTGCGCGCGGCAGCCGCCCCGCGGCCGCCCGGCACATGCACGGAGTCGATCGCGATCAGCCGCAGGTCCTTGATCCCCTCGATCAATGGGTCGAGCCCGGCCAGGTCCTTCTCCAGATCGAATGGCCGCGTCCTGCTCCCGTCCTTGACGTCGCGCAGCACATGCAGGCCGGCCAGATCCCCGCCGGCCGCCCGAAACCGCAGTCCGAACACGTCGGCGTCGCCCTGCGGCTCGATGAGCAGCACCGCACCCTTTGGCGCCATTCCTTCGCCACACGGCCAAGCGCTGCCGGCCGTCACGCGCGCGATCACGTCCGTCACCAGAGCCGACTTGCCGGTGCCCGGGGCGCCGCCGAGCACCGTGAGCTTGCCGCGCGCGATTCGCTCCGGCCAGATCCATTCAGGCTCGGCGCAGGTGTTGGCCGCGCCCGAGATCAGCTGCGGGACCGCCGCCGCTTTCGCCGCCGCCGCGGCGGCCTGAAAGCGCGGCAGCATTGCGAGGACCTCATTGATGTTCGCGAACTCGGCAATCGAGCTCTGCAAGCCCGGGTGCGAGCGCAGGAACTCGAGTTCCTCGGGAGTCGTGCGTTGCATAACCTCGGGAAGCCATGGTGGATTTGGCAGGATACGATTGAAGAACATGGATATCTCTTTGGCTGGACAAACTGGCGAACAGGGCTTGCGCACCCTCTCATAATGACGCTATTTATTATTTTTATTATTATGCAAGTATATTCGAAACCGCCCGAACGCCCGGACAGGACGTGACGTACCAAAACCTAAACGCCAACGTCAGATCAGACTGTCTACCCTCGTCACGGTGCCCGTCGGGGCTCGGCGTCACGCAGAGCTCCGTCGTAGAGGACAGCCGCAACTGTTGCTCCATATAGAAGCGATGAGGTCAGGCTTACGCCGTAAGGGACCAAGTGAACAAATTCTGGACGGATGATTGGGAGTAGAACAAAAAAATTGATCACCCAGACAACGCCGAGCGCCGCGAGCGTGAAAGGCAGTGGATTGCTCAAGCCAGGCTTCCTGGCCTTGATGGCTTGCCAGCCCAGCGTCAGAACAATTCCGAGTATGATGGCGAACAACAAGTTGACAATGACCGACGGCAACGAGGGGGGACGACCCGGTAAAAGCCCTCTCACAGCGGCAGCGCTGACGATGCCTGGGGCGAACTGATGCGAGTCTTCACCAGTAATATCGGTGTATAGCGTCACCCAGCCGAATTCGACAAGGCCGCCGATGAGGCCGGCCATACTACCGGTCAGCAGAGTTGCAGATCGCCTGGAGATGCTCACGGAAGCCCTTTGCACGCTGGGGACCATTGATAGTCCTTTGCATGCGGGCGCTCGCGAGATCAATCGGAATTGAATCGTATCGCGGATGATACGAGAGCCGAATTCACGGTGACGACGCTCAATTTGCACGTCACCATAGGGATTCTGGGGAACAACTCACGCGGTTTTCATGCGTAATCAAATTCCCGTGCGGATCACCTGGATATTCAGATCGCGGACTTTCTTGCGCAACGCATCCCGAGAACTAGTCCGGTTGGCCTCCCCAACCGGACATCTACGGTTCGGCTTCGCACTTCCGAGAAGTGCCA
>JAFAXD010000139.1 GCA_019241285.1 Xanthobacteraceae bacterium
GGTCGAGCATGCGGTGCTGCTGGAGTTGCTCACCGATCTTGGCGCCGGCACGCTGATCCATCGCTGATTGAGGCGTGGAGCCGATCATGACAGGCAAACGCGTAGCTGGTGCAATCCTGATCGCGCTCGCGGTCGCGCTGGTGTCGCCGGCGCGCAGCCAAACGTCGCCGACTCTGGAGCAGGCGAACGCCGCCGCCCTGATACCGGTCCCCACCGGCGAGCTCAATGTGACGGGCTCCTTCTACGTTCCGGCCTATTCGAGCGTGCTGCTCAGCCAGGGCAAGCTGCGCGTCGACTTTGCTGTGACGCTGAGCATTCACAACGCGTCACAGGACAAGCCGCTCGTGCTTCGCCGGGTGGCTTATTTCGACGGAACCGGCAAGCTGGTTGAGGACTATCTCCAGCAACCAGTTGCGCTCAAGCCGTTCGCCACCGTCGAAGTGTATATTCCCGAGCAGGATGTGCGCGCCGGAACCGGCGCCAACTTTCTGGTGGATTGGGCGTCCGTCGGTGACATTGCCGAGCCGGTGACCGAGGCACTCATGCTGGGGAGTGTCGGCAATCGGCATTTTTCCTTCATCAGCCAGGGGCGCGCGATCAAGATCGTGAGTGGCAAGTGAGCCAGATCGCGGCAATGCCGAAGAACGACAACAGCTCGCGCGGATTCGATCACGTCGAAACCTGGGTATTCGATCTCGACAACACGCTCTACCCGCATCACCTCAATCTGTGGCAGCAGGTCGACGCGCGCATTCGCAGCTATATTGCCGACTTTCTGAAGATCTCCGAAGACGACGCATTTCGTGTTCAGAAGGATTACTACCGGCGCTACGGCACCTCGATGCGCGGCCTGATGATCGAGCACGGCATGCAGCCCGATGATTATCTGGAAGTCGTGCATCAGATCGATCATTCGCCGATCGAGCCCAACCCGGCGCTGGGCGCGGCGTTGGAGAAACTGCCCGGACGCAAGCTGATCCTCACCAACGGCACCCGCAAACACGCCGAGGCGGTGATGCGGCGCCTCGCGGTGCATGAACGCTTCGAGGATGTGTTTGACATCGTCGCCGCCGAACTGGAGCCGAAGCCTGCACCCCAGACCTATCACCGGTTTCTCGCAGCGCACGGCGTCGCGCCGGAGCGTAGCGCGATGTTCGAAGACCTGGCGCGCAATCTCGAGGTTCCGCATGGCCTGGGCATGACCACCGTCTTGGTGGTGCCGTCGGGCGCGCGCGTGGTGCTGCGCGAGGAATGGGAGCTCGAGGGCCACGACGCGGCGCACGTCGATCACGTCACGGATGACCTGGTCGGTTTCCTAGAAAACATCGCGGCGGCGCGCTAAAAGCCCCGGAGAGCTCCGGATTGCGCTAGCGGTTCCATCAAACACACCGGGGGGTTTCATGTCACACGCAGAGCTTGCCCAAACCATCGATGAAGCTTTTGACAAGCGCGACAGCGTCGGGCCGGCCACCAAAGGCGCGGTCCGCGAGGCGGTGGCGGCCGCGCTCGAGTTGCTGGATCGCGGGCAGGCACGCGTCGCCGAGAAACAGGCGGACAAGTCCTGGCGCGTCAACCAGTGGCTCAAGAAGGCGGTGCTGCTCTCGTTCCGGCTCAACGACATGTGGGTGATGCCGGGCGGCCCGGGCAAGGCGGCCTGGTGGGACAAGGTGCCCTCCAAATTCGAGGGCTGGGGCGAGAACCGTTTCCGTGAGGCGGGCTTTCGCGCCGTACCGGGCTCGATCGTGCGCCACTCGGCCTACGTGGCGCCCGGCGTGGTGCTTATGCCCTCGTTCGTCAACCTCGGGGCCTACGTGGATTCCGGCACCATGGTCGACACCTGGGCGACGGTTGGATCGTGCGCACAGATCGGCAAGAACTGCCACATCTCCGGTGGGGCGGGGATTGGCGGCGTGCTCGAGCCGCTGCAGGCGGGCCCGGTGATCATCGAGGACAATTGTTTCATCGGCGCCCGCTCCGAAGTCGCGGAAGGCGTCGTGGTGCGCGAGGGCTCGGTGCTCTCCATGGGCGTCTTCATCGGAGCATCGACCAAGATCATCGACCGCGACACCGGCGAGATCTTCCAGGGCGAGGTCCCGGCCTATTCGGTGGTGGTACCGGGCACACTGCCGGGCAAGCCGGGACCGAGCGGCGCTCCGACCCCCGCGCTTTATTGCGCAGTGATCGTGAAGCGCGTCGATGAGAAGACCCGCGCCAAGACCAGCATCAACGAACTGTTGCGAGACTGAGCCGCATGGCTGCCGACCCGGTCGCCATTGCGCGTGAGCTGATCCGCTGCCCTTCGGTGACGCCGGAAGAAGGCGGCGCAATTGCCTATCTGCAGCACGTTCTGATCGAGGCCG
>JAFAXD010000148.1 GCA_019241285.1 Xanthobacteraceae bacterium
CGAAGCGGCCGTGTTCGAAGCCGAAGCGGAGCAGATCGCTGCGCGGCACCCGGATGTCGAAGCCGCGTGCCTTGTGCACCGCGTAGGCAAGCCGCATCTCGCGCAGCGCGTCTTCATCCTCGTCAAACGCGAGGCCATCGAGCCCCAGGGCGATACGGCAGCCACGCGCCAGCATCTCGCCGACCGGCGCCAGTCCGGAGCTGACGATGAAGTTCGAACTAGTGTTGATCACAATCGTAGCGCTGCGTTCGGCGATCAGCTCCATCTCGTCGGGCCGCAGATAGATGCAATGCGCGAACGAGACGCGCTCATTGAGCAGCCCGATCTCATCCAGATAGTTGACGATGCCCTGCGGGAAGGTCTTGTCGGCCCAGATGCGTTGATAGCGCGTTTCCAGGAGATGCATGTGGACGCGACGACCGCTGCGCGCGGAGGCCTCGCCAATGCGGCGCAGCATGTCGTCGGTGCACCATTGCACACCAGCCGGCCCGTACTGAACCGTAACGCCATTGCCTTCAACATCGCGCGCCACCGCTTCGACCATGGCAACCTGTTCGGTTGCGGGCAGGGGTGGACGCAGGAAGCGATGCTTGATGCACGCACGGGCGTCAGTCGGCAGCCGCGCCAGGACGCCGTCGTGCCCATCGTAGACCAGCGGGTTCAGGTCGCGGCAGTGTACGGCAAGCGCAACGTTGATGCCGACGTCGCGCGCGGCTTTGGCTACGGCGCGTGCCTCGGTCGGAAAGTCGGTGAGACCTTGCACGCGCGTGTAGTGCGCCATCACCGATCCGACGCCCCCACGCGCGGTGCGGCCAAAGGCGACCGCGGATGCAAGCCAGGGATCGACCGCGGGAATGAGCGCGAGATAGGGAAGCCAGGCCTCAAGCGGCACGTCATAGCTGCCGACCTGGCTCAGCCGAACAACGCGCGCATGGTCGTGCGCATTGGCGAGTGCCGGGAGAACGAACGGTCCGGATGCTGTGCTGTGGTCCGGCCGGAGCGCAGCGATGCGGCCGGCCTCGAGCTCGATGACTTGCCGCGCCTGCGGCGGCTCGTTCGCACCAGGCAGGAGCCACGACGCCGCGAGGCGCCGCGTCGTCTCGACGGAAGCAGACATTCCGATGCTTACATCGCGAGTTTCAGCTCGCGGGCCGATTTGGGCGGCAGGAACGAGGGATCAAAGATATCGGCGACCGCCGGTGTGTTCGGCAACGTATAGGTTTCCACCAGCGTCCCGATTGCCTTGGTCATCCGTTCCGGTTTGATCGCCCCAATCCCGATCTCGTCGGTCTCCGGAGAAACGAAATGCGTCTTGACGGCGTAGAGCAGACGCTTCTTTTCCAGGTCCGCGTTCATGAGCGGCTCGACCTTCATCATGATCGCCATCGCGGCGTCCGGCTGCTGCGCCACTTCGATCAGCGCCCGGTTCAGCGCTTTCACCAGTCCGGCCACCGCCTTGGGATTCTCCTTCACCAGCTTCTGCGACACCATGATGCCGTTCGAGTAGAGATCGAGACCGAGGTCGGAGTAGAAGATCCAGCGGATGTCCTTGTCGGGATCGACCTTCATGCCCAGCAGGTTGATGTAGCTCGTGACCGTAAACACCGCTGAGAAATCGACCTGGTCGGTCAACAACATCTGCTCTTGCAGGTTGGGGGCCATGTTGACGACCGGAACGGAAGCGGGGTCGATGCCGTTGCTTTTGGCGAGGGCCGGGAAGAGCTGACCGGCCGCACCTCCGGCGGGGGTTCCAAGCTTGCGGCCGACTACATCCTTGAGCGACTTGATCGGGCTCGAGGCTTTGGTGATCAGTGCGAACGGCGGCTTGTTGTAGACCATGTAAACCATCTTCGGCTGCTCGCCGGGTTTGGTGCCGGCCAGCTGGATGACGGCGTTCACGTCGCCGAACCCCGCGTCGTAGGTGCCGGATACGATGCGCGTCACCGTTGCGGCCGAGCCGGTTCCCTGGTCGATGTTGACGTCGAGGCCTTCGGCGGCGAAGTAGCCTTTCTCCTGTGCCCAGAAGACGAAGGCGTGAATGCCTTGGTACTTCCAGTCCAGCGTGAAGCGGATCTTTGTTTTGTCCTGCGCGTGGGCACTGCCGACGATCAGCAGGGTGCCGGCGAAGACCGCGGCGAGAATTGATTTCACTGACATCTCCCGTTGATTAGCCAAGAGCAAATTCATCGGTACGCCGGGTCCATCCGGTTACCCGCGCCTCGATGAAGGAAAAGATCACGTAGAGGGCGACGCCGAGCACCGCGAGAATGAGCAGTCCGGCGAATACCAGCGGCACGTCGAAGTTGGAGCTCGCAATCATGATGAGATTGCCGATGCCGCGGTTGGATGCGACTGTTTCGGCAATCACAGTGCCGACGAACGCCTGGGTGATGGCTACCTTGAGCGATGCAAAGAAGTAGGGCATCGCGCGCGGCAGGCCGACATTCAACAAGATGTCGAGTCTGCTCGCTTTGAGCGCCCGCATCACGTCCTCGAGTTCCGGCTCGGTGGTGGCAAGGCCGGTCGCGACATTCACCACGATCGGGAAGATGCACAGGATCATCGCGGTGAGCACCGCGGGCACGGTCCCGGCGCCGAACCAGAGGACGAAGATCGGCACGACGGCGACCTTGGGAATGGTCGAGAATCCAACCAGCAACGGATAGGCCGTATCGTAGGCCAGGCGGGAGGAACCGATCAGCACGCCAATCAGCACGCCGAAGAAAATGCCGAGCCCGAACCCGATCAACGTCGCATAGAGTGTCTGTACCGCGTGTGGCCAGATCGCCGGCAGGCGGTCGAACAACGTGACGATGATTTGCGATGGCTCCGGCAGTACGATGTCCTTTATGCCGAACGCCGCACAAGCGAATTGCCAGAACGCGAAGAAGCCGATGATGAGCGCGATCGAGCCGGCGCGTCGCCGCAACGTGCCCTTCATGGTGCGACCTCCTGGGACGGGCTTGCCGCGACGATCAGTTCGCGCAGACGCTGGGTGAGTGAGACGAAACCCGGCTCGTAAGTCATTGCCACGGTGCGCGGGCGAGGGAAGGGGACTTCGTTGTCGTCGATGATGCGGCCTGGTCGCGCTTGCATCACGCAGATGCGGTTCGCCAGATAAGCCGCTTCCTTCAGGTCGTGGGTGACCAGAACGACGGTCGGTTTGCGCGACAGCCAGAGGTTCTGCATCACGCCCCACAGTTCTTCACGGGTGAACTGGTCGAGCGCGCCGAACGGCTCGTCGAGCATCAACAACTGCGGCTCGTGGATCAGCGCCCGGCACAGCGAGGCGCGCTGCAACATGCCGCCGGAGAGTTGCCAGGGAAATTTGTCGCTAAAACCGGCGAGTCCCACTTGCGCCAGCAGCGCCTCGACACGGTCGCGATACTCGCGTTTGCGTTTGCGGCGATACTCCTGCCGGAACGGCGGCACGATCTTCAGCGGCAGCATGACGTTGTCGCGCAAATTTAGCCAGGGCAGCATCGTCGGATTTTGGAACGCCATGCCGACGCGCACCGGCTCGGCGCCGATCTCACGGCCGGCGACGAGGACCGCACCGCTCGATGCGCTGATCAGTCCCGTGATCAGCTTGAGGATCGTCGACTTGCCGCATCCCGACGGACCGACAAGGGCGACGAAGTTACCCTGCTCGATCTTCAGATTGGTTTTGTCGAGCGCCGTAACGGTCCGGCTCAGCCGCCCGTAGGTGTGCGTGACATCTTGAAGCTGCACGAACGGCTCGAGTGCCGGTTCGTCCATCGACGCCGTTGCGGCGAGCGGCGCGTGCATCATGCGGCCTGCCCCTGTCTGTGTGGGACCGACGTCACCGCCTGCAATGTCTGGTCCGGATTGCGGACGACCGGCGGCGGCATTTGCTGGATGCTGTGCACGGAGCGGCCCCAGCCGCGCGCATCGGAGACGAGCGCGCGCTCGCGCATCACGAATTTGCCGCGCACCAGTGTGTGCATCGGCAGCCCTTTGACGGCGCGCCCGTGCCACGGCGAGATCTTCGAGCGCGACTGCAGTTTCGCGTCGTCAACGGTCCACTCGCGCGCGAGATCAACAAGTGTGAGATCGGCATCGGCGCCGGGCTGGATCACGCCTTTGCGCGGGTAGAGACCCCAGATTCGCGCCGGGCTCGCAGCGCTGAGTCGCACGTAGTCGCAAATGCTCAACCGGCCCGCATTCACGGCCGTGAGCATCAACGGCATCTGCAACTCGACACCCGGAAAGCCGCAATCAACCGTCCATATGTCGTTGCGCGTCTTTTCGCCCGGCGCATGCGGGGCGTGGTCGGTGGCGATCAGGTCGATCGTGCCGTCTGCCAGGGCCTGCCACAGCGGCTCCTGGTTGCGCTTCTCCCGCACCGGCGGATTGACGCGAATGACGCCGGCGAACCTGGCGTAGTCCTCGCTCGACAACATCAAATAGTGCGGACAGGTCTCGCCGGTGAGGTCGACGCCGCGGGCCTTAGCCTCGCGCAATGGCCGCAACTCGTCAGCTGATGAGATGTGCAGAATGTGGATGCGCGCGCCGGTCCATTCCGCCAGGATCGCCGCGCGGCTGACCGCCTCGATGGCAACAACGGCGGGGCGCGAAGCGATGTGTGCCAGCGGGTCGGTCCGGCCGGCCGCACGCAATCGCGTCTCGCGCCGCTCCATGATCGAGTTCGTCTCGGCGTGCAGCGAGATGCGTTTGCCGGTTGTCGCGACGACCTCGAAGGCCTCCAGCATGGCGCCGGTGGAGGGCGTCGGGATTTTCCCAAACGTGTTGCCCATGTAGCATTTGAAGCCGATGACGCCGCCGGCGCAGAGTGCCGGCACGGCTTCGATCGTGTCTTCACCCAGCAAGCCGTAGAGGCCGTAATCCACGTGCGCCTTGCTGGACGCGATGGCATGTTTGGCTGCCAGGATCTCCGGTGTACCGGTCGGTGGGATCGTGTTCGGCATATCGAACACGGTGGTGACGCCGCCGAAGGCCGCGGCCGCGGTGCCGCTCGCCCAATCTTCCTTGTGCGGATAGCCGGGATCGCGGAAGTGCACATGGACGTCGATCGCACCTGGCAGGACGTGCAGTCCCGTGGCATCGACGGTTTCAGCGGCGGTCGGCATCGCGTCGGCGCTGCCGACGGCGATGATCTTGCCATCCTTGATGGCAACGCTTGCCGCGAACACCGAGTCCGGCGTGACGACCAGGCCGTTGCTGATGAGGAGATCAGCGCTGTTGCCCATCTGCTGCTCCCTCACAACATCGCCCAGCCGCCATCCACCGGCAGGTCGACGCCGGTGATCTGGCGCGAGACGTCGCTTGCCAGGAACAGGCACGCATTGGCGACGTCCTCATCGAGCGTGATGCGCTTGAGCGCATAATCGGCCGCGTGCCGCCTGGCCGCCTCCTCGACCGTGATGCCGAGGCGCTTCGCCATATCGGCGCAGACCTTGTCGCGAAAGCGCGGGCCATCGACCATCCCCGGCGCCACACAGTTCACATTGATGTTGTAGGAGCCGACCTCCAGCGCAAAGCTCTTGGTGATGCCGCGCAGGCCCCATTTCGATGCGGAGTAGGCGAGGCGGCCGGCGCGCCCGCGCATGCCGAAGGTGCCGCCGACATTGACGATCTTCCCGTAGCGCTGCTCAATCATGCTCGGCAACACGCTGCGCATGGTATGGAAGCAGCCGTTCATGTTGAGTGTGACGATGTCGTCGAATTCCTCAGGCGTAGTCTCCACGCCCGTCTTGCCGACCGGACCCGAGCCGCCGGCCACGTTCACCAGGAAATCGATGCGGCCGTAGGTGGCCTGTGTCTTGGCCGCGGCCGCGTCGCATTGCTTCGCGTCAGTCAGATCGCAAGGAATGACGATGGCATCGGCGCCGATTGCTCTGATCTCAGTCGCGACCGGCTCGATCGCGGCCGTGTCGCGTCCGATCAAGGCGAGGCGTGCGCCTTCGAGCGCGAAGGCGCGCGTGATCGTCGCGCCCATGCCTTTGGCCGGGCCGGTGATGATCCCGACTCTATCCTTCAAGTTGAGTTGCATGGCGAAAGTCCCGGACTTGGCATTGAGATCCGCACAATTCTCAGAACAGTTTGTGCGGCAGGTCGGAGCTCGGCGGCAGAAACGCCGGTGTGAAGATCTCCGCCACGGTTGGTGTGTGCGGCAGGTTCTCGGCCATCACCAGGATGTCGATCGACTTCTTCAAGCGATCCATGTCGACATTGCCGAGCCCGATGGTCGCGATTTCCGGATGGTTCATCTCGTCTTTGAGCGTGGCATCGAAGCGCTCGCGCTCGACCGGGATTTGAATGAGCGGCTCGCGCTTGGCGACAGCTGCAACGGCCGCGGCGGGATCCTTCAGCGCGTCTTCGAGCCCCTTGTTGATGGCGCGGACAAGGCCCTTCACCGCCTCCGGCTTTTCCTTCACCAGCTTTTTCGAAACGATGATGGCATTGGAATAGAGATCCATGCCGTAGTCGCCGTAGTTGATGTAGCGCAGCTTGGAGTCATCCACGCCCATCAGCTTGGCGGAGAAGCGGATGGTGTTGACGTAGCCGAACACGCCGTCGACCTGGCCCTGCATGAGCATTTGCTCACGCAGGTTCGGCTGCATGTTGGTGATCTTGACTTTGTCGCAGTCTATCTCCGCGATCTTGCAGAAGGCGGGAAACAGCTTGAGCGCGCCGTCATTGGCAGCGCCGCCGAGGGTCTTGCCCTCAAAGTCCTTGGGCGACTTGATCGGGCTGTCTGCCTTCACCGCCACGGTGAACGGCGGACGGTTGTACATGACATAGACGGCGATCGGCGCATCATCGGGCTTCTTGGCGGCGAGTTCGATCAGCGCATTCAGGTCACCGAACGCAACATCGTAGGCGCCGTTGGCGACCAGCGGCACGCCCGCCCCGGAGCCGTTGCCTTGGTCGATGACCATGTCGAGACCTTCGGCTTTGAAGTAGCCGCGGTCATCGGCGAGAAAGAACCAGCCTTGCGGCCCCTGGTATTTCCAATTCAAGACCATCTTCAGCTTGGTCTGCGCCTGTGCGAACGGCGCGGACACCATCGCGCAGCCGACGACGGCGAGGAGCACGGACAAGAGTTGCTTTGCGCGTGGGCGTAGCAGGCTCGAAACGTGACGGTGCGGCATGTGCTTTTCTCGCGTTTGACGGGCAGGTGATGCCGTCCGGATGGCGTCGCCGCCAATCGTCCTTGCAAGGCCCGTGCAAAAG
>JAFAXD010000027.1 GCA_019241285.1 Xanthobacteraceae bacterium
CTTTTGCATCACGGGATCATTCCATTGGACGGTCCCTTGATAACACGTTTCAGCACCGAAAATTTCCGACGCGATGGCAAATCTCTTCGGCGAATGGCGTTACGCAGGAGGTAGCAACCCTTTGCTTGACGAAACAATAACAAAATACATCATGCTTTTGTCTTAATCGGTTTGATGCCGCTGGCGGGATCGGCGGCGGGCTCTTTGCAAAGTGAATCTGAATTGAAGTCCGGCCGAAGGAGAGCGAAAGCCGAGCCTGTCGACGCGCAGAAACGTCATCTATGACATCTATGCGGGGTGCCGTCACCGATGCGAGGACTTCAAGCCTACGATCTATTATCGGTGCTGCGCGCCTTTATTGACGCACGAAAAGCGTCATCTATGACATCCATGCGCGTGCTGTCCTCTATGCGCCTCGTCTATGCGCCTCGCCGGATTCGCGGCACATTGCGACGCGCGCCCCGGCATCCCCGCGACGGGCCGTCCTCTATGGCACGGCCCGTCATCTATGCGACGAGACGTCACCTATGTGCACGCACTCCAGGCCTACGGTCGATCATCAATGCGACGCGCCTGCATCGACGCACGGAAACGTCACCTATGACATCGACGCGCGCGCTCTCATCTATTTCTCGCCCTTCCAACAATGGCGGACGCCATTTAAGCAGAGGCTCGAAAGGACATCTATGGAGGAACGCCGCCGCAATGACTGCTTCCTATGACTACATCATCGTCGGCGCGGGTTCTGCCGGCTGCGTCCTCGCCAACCGCCTCACCGCCGACCGTGAAACGCGCGTACTGCTGGTCGAGGCCGGCGGCAGTGACTGGCACCCTTTGCTGCACATCCCAATCGCCTGGACGCTCGCTTCCGTCCACCCGGGCTTCTCTTGGGGATACACCACCGAACCGGAGCCGGCGCTGGGCGGACGCCAGGTGCCGCTGCCGCGGGGCAAAGTCCTCGGCGGGTCATCGACTGTCAACGCCATGCGCTATTCGCGCGGCCACCCACGCGACTACGACCAGTGGCGCCAACTCGGTCTCGAGGGCTGGGGCTATGCCGACGTGCTTCCGTATTTCCGGCGCTCGGAGCGCAACTGGCGCGGCGCCGACGCTTATCACGGCGGCAATGGCGAGTTGAACGTCCGCCTCGGCGCCTCCTCTTCTCTGTTATACGAGCCGCTGCGCGCCGCCGCCCAAGCCGCCGGGTTCAAGGAGAGCGATGACATCCACGGCGCGGTCGCGGAAGGAATCACGCGCGCCGAGCTGACAGTTGGGGGCTTCGGCCGGCGTCATTCCACCTATCGGGCGTTCCTCAAGCCGGCGCTGCGCCGCCGCAATCTCACCGTCGTCAACCGGGCGCTGACCACACGCGTGCGTCTCGCGCGCGAGCGTGCAGAGGGCATCGACTACATTCGCAACGGCCGCACCTATAGTGTCAACGCCGAACGCGAGGTCATCCTTGCCGGCGGCGCGTACAACTCACCGCAGTTGCTGATGCTTTCAGGCATTGGGCCGCCTGACGAGCTCACGGCGCATGGCATCGAGCCATTAATCGACCTGCCCGGGGTGGGGGCCAATCTGGCCGAGCATCCACTGGTGCCGTTGGTGGTGGAAACGCGCGCGCAGACGAGCTTCATGCGCCACCTGCGCATGGACCGCGCCACAATGTTTGCTTTGCAGTGGTTCCTCACCGGCGGTGGTCCGTTCGCCGTCAACGGCAATGCAGCGGGACTGTTCGCGCGCACGCGTCCGGAGCTCGAGCGCCCCGACGTGCAGCTGATCTTCGCCGCACTCGCGCGCGATTCCGCCCTGTGGTGGCCGGGGCAGGAGGCGGCGCAGAAGTTTTCGCTGCAGTGCTCGATCTCGATCCAGCACCCGGAAGCGCTCGGGCGGCTGACGCTGCGTTCTGCAAATCCAGCCGATCCGCCGCGCATCCTGCTCAATCTGTTCGGCGCGCAAGCCGATATCGACACCGCCCTGCGTGGCATCGCGCTGGCGCGCGAGATCTACGCGCGCTCGCCGCTGAAGGAGCTGGTCAAGGGCGAGCTCCTGCCTGGACCTCGTGTGACGAGCGTCGCGGATCTAACCGAACATGTGCGCCAGACCGCCGCGACGACGCAGCATCCGTGCGGCACCTGCCGCATGGGCAAGGACGCAAGCGCGGTGGTGGACGGGGCCTTGCGGGTACGTGGGGTCGAGGGATTGCGCGTGGTCGACGCCTCGGTGATGCCGACCATTCCCGGCGGCCACATCAATGCACCGACAATCATGATCGCGGAGAAAGCGGCGGATCTGATCCGCGGCCGCCCGCCGCTGCCAGCGGCGCAGGTGTAATCAGGCCGCGGCGGCGAGCAACAACCCGGCAAACAGGATTAAGCCGGCGTCGCGGTTTGATTTGAACAGAACGAGGCAAAGATCCGGGTCGGTGATGTCGAGCCGCTGGATCTGCCAAGCGAGGTGTCCTGCAAAGGCGGCGAGCGCGAGCCAGAAAATAAAGCCGGCGCCGACCAGATAACCGGCGATCGCGATCAAGACGACGGCCGCAGTGAAGAACAGGGCGAGCATCGGCTTGGTGCGCTCGCCAAACAGGAGTGCCGTCGATTTGATGCCGATCAGGGCGTCGTCGTCGCGGTCCTGGTGCGCGTAGATGGTGTCGTAGCCGATCACCCAGGCGATCGAGCCCGCATAGAGCACAATGGCGGGCGCATCGAGCCGGCCGAAGGCGGCGGCCCAGCCCATCAGCGCGCCCCAGGAGAACGCGAGGCCGAGCACGATCTGCGGCCAGTAGGTGATGCGCTTCATGAATGGGTAGATCGCCACGATGGCAAGCGAAGCGATGCCGGTGGCGATCGTGAAGTTGTTGAACTGCAGCAGCACCAGCAGGCCGATCAGTGCTTGTGCGATCAGAAACGCCGCTGCATTCACTATGCTTACCTGGCCTGACGGGATCGGGCGCGAGCGTGTGCGTTCAACCCGGGCGTCGAGGTCGCGATCGACGATGTCGTTCCAAGTGCAGCCAGCACCGCGCATCGCAAATGCGCCGATGAAGAACAGGACGATATGCCAGACGTTGGGAAGTTGTTGATGGGCGGCGACGCCGGCAAGCGCTGTCGACCACCAGCATGGAATCAGCAGGAGCCAGGAGCCGATCGGACGATCGAGACGGGCGAGCCGGAGATACGGGCGGGTCCAGGTTGGCGCGTGGCTGTCGACCCAATTGCCGGTCGAGTCAGCGACCCGCCCATTCATCGAATCGGAGCGCCGGTCATCGAATCAAGAACGCCGCCTCGCTTGGCGGTCGCCTTGTTGCCGTCGTCGATGGGCATACGGTCGGTGCCGAGCGCCTCGGACAGCGAAGGTGGCCCGGCGGCCGCTGCCGGGCCCGCACTACAGACCTGGGTCTTGATCTTTCCGAGATGCTCACTTTCGCCTTTGATTTGCGTGACGGCATCGCCCGGGATGCCGCAGCCCTTGGCTTCCTTCTCGGTAAACTTGGCCCACTTATCGGCGGCCACCGCGAGCGCGGTGATTACCTTGCAAAACTCTTCGCGTTGCGCATGGCGCTCATTGGCTGCCTTGGCTGCCGCGCCGCGCTTTTCCACCTCGGTGCGAAGCTTCGTGAATTCAGTAAAACAAGGTGGCGCCCCGCCGCCGCCTCCGCCGCCCATTGGGGACATGCCCGGAGAGCCCATCATTGGCGCCATTGGCGCGGCTGCGGCGGAGTGCTGGTCCGGCCACGGCGCGGCGCCTCCGCCCTGTTGCGAGGCTTGGGCCGGCGATGACGGCCACGCGGCCTGGCCCTGTGGCTGTTGCTGACCCGGCCAGGGAGCTTGCTGCTGCTGTTGCGGTTGCTGCGCGGGCCACGGTGCCTGGGCCGCCGCGGCGCTTGCCCATAGCACGAACCCCACCGGCAAAATCCGGCCCCATCCCATTCGCGTTACTCCGACTGGTCCCCACCCCCGGCGAACCGGAGCGTCATCTTTGGCGTGGATATAACTGGGCAATTTCGGCGAGAGCGAGGCTGATCAAGGCCCGCCACAATTCGAGTCCGCGAGAGCCACGGGGGTGGCGAATGTCGGGGGCACGTCATCAAGCCGGCCCGCCACCGGTTCCAGGATGCAGATCTCGCGGCAAGCCCCAATGGCCCGTTCCCCTTCCCCCTTGATTTGGGCGATTGCCCCGGGGGCAAGTCCGCAGGCACTGCCGCTCGTGCCCGCAAATCGGATCAATCTGGTGGCAGCTTGCGCCATATCGGTCAGATACCTGCAGATCTCCTTGCGTTTAGCCTTATGTTCGGTTGCGACCCGGGCGGCCGCCCGCAGGTTTTCGACATTTTGAGAGAGTTGCGTGAGTTCGATCGTGCAGACGGCCTGGTCCGCGCCGGTGGGGGCCGTCATCCCGGGTTGCTGAGCCGGTGCACTGGGCCAAGGCAAGCTTTGCGCGGTCGCGGCAAACGCCCACAGCAGAACCGGCAACAACGGCAGAGCCCCACGCCACCCCATGGCCATCACAATAACCCCGTGTCCCCCAACCCCCACAGGATTTGTCCCGGCCAAATCCGGCGATTGCGAGGCTCGCTAATCGGCGGTGATTCCGTTCTCGCGTACCACCGCGCCCCAGATTTGCATCTGCTCGTGCACAAATTTGCCGAGCTCGTCGGGACCGCCGAGGACGAACCGGACTTGCTGGGACCCGGCCAATTGCCTGCGGATCCGTTCCTCGCGCAGCACGGCCGCGACTTCGGCGCCGAAGCGGTCAACGATCGGCCGCGGCGTGCCGGCCGCAGCGAAAAAACCCCACCAGGCATTCGCCTCGAGTCCGGGAAAGCCGCTCTCGATTAGGGTCGCGACCTCGGGAAGCGCGCTCGCCCGCTCCCGCCCCATCTGCACCACGGCGCGCGCGGCGCCGGGCTCGATCTGCGGCATCGCCAGCGCGATGCTGCCGATGAGCAGCTCCACATGGCCCGCAATCAGGTCGTTCATAGCCGGCCCGCCGCCCCTATAGGGCACGTGCACCCGCTCGATGCCGGCGAGCCGGCCCAACAGGACCATCGCCAGGTGCCCAATGCTGCCGGTGCCGACCGAGGCGAAGTTGATTTGGTTCGGCCGGGCTTTGGCGGCGGTCACGACGTCGGCAAAGGATCGGTACGGCTTCTGCGCCTGGGTGCACAGCACGTACGGCGCAGTGCCGACCCAGAACACCGGGTCGAGGTCCTTTTCGGTGTCGAACGGCAGCTTCGGCAGGATGAAGGGATTGACCGCGTGATTATCGAACGTGAACAGCCAATTGCTGCCATCCGGCGGCGACTTCGCAATCATATCGGTGCCGACGCTGCCCGAACCGCCCGCTTTGTTCTCCACGACGACCGTCGTCCCAAGCCGCTGCTGCAACCCGGGTTGCACCATACGGGCGATGACGTCGGTCGAGCCTCCCGCCGGATAGGGCACGACGATGCGGATGTTGCCGGAAGGCCACGCCCCAGCATTGCCCTGGGCTCGGGCCAGCATCGGCGCCGCGACGGCGGCGAGCACGAGGTTGCGGCGCGTCAGTCTCCGCATCGTGGCGTCCTCCCAAAACCCACGGCCATTGTTTGCCGGCGCGTTGGAACGCGAGCATACACTGATTGTTCGCCGCCGCGGGCCGCTCCGCTCGCGCATGTCCCGGAAAAGTGGACACCGGTTTTCCGATAAGGACATGCGCAAAAACAAACTTTAGAGCGCGTCCCGATTCCTTCTAATCGGGGTGCGCTCTAATGTGCCGCAATGCCAGCGCACGATTTCCGCAGCCCTCGGCTCTACGTCGATCACCCGCTCGGGCCGGGCGCGCGCGTGACGCTCGACGCGGCCCAGTCGCACTATTTGGCTGATGTTCTGCGCCGCAAGCCGGGCGACCAGTTGATGGTGTTCAACGGCCGCGATGGCGAATGGCGGGCGGTCTTTGAGCCAGCGGGCAAGCGCGGTGCAGTGCTGGCGTTGGAAGAGCAGACGCGCGCGCAGGACCGCGCGAGCGACCTCCACTATCTGTTCGCCCCACTCAAACGGGCGCGGCTCGATTACACCGTGCAGAAGGCGGTGGAGATGGGAGCGGCGCGGCTACAGCCGGTGATCACGCGCTACACGCAGGTCGAGCGGGTGAACACGGATCGCATGCGCGCGAACGCGATCGAGGCGGCCGAACAGTGCAGCATTCTGACGCTTCCAGAGATCGACGAACCCACCACCCTGGACCGCGCGCTCACCGCACTCGAGCCGGCGCGGACGCTGGTGTTTTGTGATGAAGACGCGCCCGTTGCGGATCCATTGGCCGCGCTCGCGCCTCTGCGCGGACGCGAATCGGTTCCGCTGGCGGTGCTGATCGGGCCCGAAGGCGGGTTTGCGCCGGAAGAACGCGCGCTGCTGCTCGCCCGGTCCGACACGGTCCGGCTGGCGCTCGGACCGCGTATCCTGCGCGCCGACACCGCGGCGGTGGCTGCCTTGGCGTTGGTGCAGGCTACATTAGGAGATTGGGCGCACCGACAGGCGTGACCTTTGCGCCACGCTTTGCCGGAATCGTTAAAGCTGCCTTGACCGGGTCACGCGGCCGCGGCACGGTCGACGTGACACACCGTGGGGGTGGGACAAATGCGTGCGCGGCTCGCGATCTTGGCATTGGCGCTGCTCGGCTTCGCTTCGGCAAAACCGGCTGCGGCTGCCAGTTGGCTTGAGAAGAACTTCGGCCTGTGGGGTCCGCAATACGACGCGGAGGTCCCGCTGTGCGAGGACGACCGCGTGCTCTCGCGCATCCAATCGCACTTCGCTCAGAAGGAACAGGATTACTGGAATTCGCAACTGAAGATCGTCGGTTGGGAATACATCCGCGAAACTGCCTGGATGCCCTGGCACTACGCGTCGATCCCGCGCCGCTTTTGCAGCGGCAAGGTGCATATGAGCGACGGCACGGTGCACCGGATCGGTTACGTCGTTGGCGAGGACACCGGCATCATCGGCGCGACCTGGGGGGTCGAGTTTTGCGTGGTTGGCCTCGATCGCAATTGGGCTTTCATGCCGGCTTGCAAGGAAGCGGGTCCGAGCATTGCACCGCAAGGCGGCACCGCGACGTATAGTTTGCCGCCCGAATGAGACGTATAGTTTGCCG
>JAFAXD010000667.1 GCA_019241285.1 Xanthobacteraceae bacterium
GGCCCCCTCACCCGGCGCTTCGCGCCGACCTCTCCCCGCAAGCGGGGAGAGGTAACACCCTCGCCCTGCCCATGCAGCGACGCCGCTTTCTCGAACCGCCACGTTCCCTGCTCGCCGCGTGGGCGGGACGTCTTGCGATCTTCGCCATACCGGTCGTACTGCTGGCAATCGTCATTGCGCGAGCCGGTTCGTTCGATGTCCAACCGGCACTGGTGACGTTCGGTGCCGGGCTCGCGCTGGCCGCGCTTGCGATCCTGCTCGCTATCGCGGCTCTGGTCGTGATCTGGATCGACGGCCGCGCCGGCGCGGGATCGGCCTTTGCGGCGATCGCGATTAGTCTGCTGCTGCTCGCTTATCCAGCCTATCTCGGCACAAAGCTCTATCGACTTCCCAGCATCAACGACATCACCACCGATCCCAACGATCCGCCACGGCTGGAAGCGGCCCAGCGGCTGCGCACTCGCGCCGCCAACTCGACCGCTTATCCGGGTCCTGCGGTCTATCAGAAGCAGACCGCCGCCTATCCGGACGTTGCACCGCTGTCGCTCGATGCGCCGCCGCAGGTCGCCTATGACACGGCCTACTCCGTCGTCACCAAGCGCAAGTGGGCGATCGTCGACGCTCGCCCGCCCCAGCCCAACCGCGAGGGCATCATCCAGGCGGTGGCGCGCACGCCCATCATGGGCTTTCGCGATGACGTCGTGCTGCGCATCCGCCCCGAGGGGGCCGGGTCGCGCATCGACGCGCGTTCAGCCTCGCGTTACGGCTTCCACGACTTCGGCGCCAACGCGACGCGGCTGATCAACCTGCTCAACGATATCGATGATGCGGCGCCCGCCAGCGTAGCAACCGAACCCGCGGGCAAGAAGCCGCAGAAGCAACCGGCCAAGCCGGCGTTCCGGCCAGCTCAGCCGGCGAGGCGATAGACACCGTCGATTGAAGGCGGGCCGTCCGTTGCCACCTCGCCGCGCGCCACCATGTCTTCCAGGTGTGCCAACGTCGAGAGTCCGGCCGCGCCGGCCAGCCGTGGGTCGAGCCCGATATAAACCGCGCGCACGATGGTCGGGATGTCGGCTGCGCCCTTGGCGAGCCGATGTCGAATCGAAGCCTCGCGGCCTTGGCGATGGCGGATGTAATGCCCCACGAATGCCGGCGCGTCGCGCACCGCCCCGCCGTGACCCGGGAAGTAGGTCGTCTCCGGCCGTTGCGCTAGTTTCTCCAACGACGCCATGTAATCGCTCATTGCGCCATCCGGCGGCGCCACAATCGAGGTCGACCAGGCCATGACATGGTCGCCGGCGAACAGAATGTCGGTGCCGGCGAGCGCATAGGCCATGTGGTTCGCCGTATGGCCAGGCGTGGCGATTGCTTCGATCGCAAAGCCGTCGGCGCTCACCACCTCACCGTCGGCGAGACGGCGGTCAGGCACGAAATCGAGGTCGCCGCTCGCATCGAGGCGCTTGGATTCACCGATGTTGAGCGGCCGCGCGGCGCGATGCGGCCCCTCCGCCAGCACCAGGGCGCCGGTCGCTGCCTTCACGGCGCGGACCGCGGGCGAGTGATCGCGATGCGTGTGAGTGACAAAGATGTGCGTCACCGTCTCGCCGCGGACCGCGTCGAGCAGCGCCTGCACATGCGCGGGATCGTCCGGACCGGGATCGACAATGGCAACACGTCCGTGGCCGATGATGTAGCTGACCGTGCCTTTGAACGTGAACGGACTCGGGTTGTTGCACAGGAGTCGGCGCACGCCGGGCGCGACTTCCTCGGCACGTCCGGGCGCAAGATCGAATTTTTTGTCGAACGGGATGTCGTCAGGCATCTGTCATACAAACTCATAATCGCCGGCGCGCGGTGCGTGCGTGCGAATGCGGTATTCCAGCGCATAGCCGGGCCATTGGGTGGTGATGCGACCGTTGGCATCCTTGAAATAGGTAATGCAATCGGGTCGTGCCGGAACGGTCTGCGCCAAGCGCGCCTGCGCCTCCTCGTTAAAGCTGCGCTGCACGTCGGCGCGCACATTCATATAGCGCGCGCCCTTGCGCTGGAGCAACCCAATCGCGCGCACGATGTAACGCGACTGGCACTCGAGCATGTAGATGATGCTGGTGATCGCGTTGGTGTTGGGCCCATACATCATGAAGAAATTGGGAAAGCCGTTGACGGTGAGGCCCAGATAGGCCTCGGCGCCATTGCGCCAGGCTTCATTGAGGTCGCGGCCCTCAAGCCCGGTGATCTGCATTGGCGTCAGGAACGCCGTCGGCCTGAAGCCGGTGCCGTAGATGATCGCGTCGACGCGCCGGTGCGCTCCGTCTTTCGTAACGATCCCATCCGCGTCGATCTGCGCGATCGGATCATCCACCACCTCGACGTTCGGCCGCACCAAGGCATCGTACCATTCGTCAGATACAAGCTGGCGCTTGCAGCCCATGGGATAATTCGGTGTGAGCTTGCGCCGCAGCTCCGGATCCTGGATTTTGTTTTCGAGCAGCTTACGGAACGCCGCTTCGCCGGCGAGACGCAGCTGTGGCCGGTATTTGCGCCGCCATATGAAGCGCTCGAACATGAAGAAGATCTTGAGCCGTGCGAGCCTCCGCAGCCGCGGATATTGCTGCAACCACTTGTCCCATTCGCCGGTGCCGGGAAACAGGGTTTTCGGCATGACGTATTGCGGCGAGCGCTGGAACAGATAGAGCTTTGAAACTTCGCGAGCGACGCGCGGCACGAACTGTACCGCGCTCGCGCCCGTGCCGATCACCGCCACAGTCTTGCCGGCGAGCGCATATTCATGATCCCACCGCGCCGAATGGAACTGCACGCCCTTGAATTGATCGCGGCCCGGCAGATCAGGAATGGTTGGATTGTTGAAAAGCCCGACCGCGGAGATAAGGATCGGGGTCTCAAACCGCTCGCCCCGGCCCGTTTCGATCATCCAGGTCCCGCGCCGTGCATCAAATGCCGCGCGCGTCACCTCGCAGTCGAAGCGCACGTGCTCGCGAATGCCATGCCGAGCAACGCAGCGTTGGATGTAGGCGAAGATCTCGTCGCGCGGCGCAAACGCGGTCGACCACTCGTAGTCCTGATCGTAGGAGAAGGAATAGAGCCGCGAGACGACATCGCAGGCCGCCCCCGGATAACTATTGTCGCGCCACACGCCGCCCACGTCGGACGCCCGCTCCAGGATGCTGAAGCCGGTGATGCCGGCCTTCTTGAGCGCGATTGCCAGTGCAATGCCGCCGAACCCGCAGCCGATGATCAGGATCGGCACCGAGGTGACGGACGCCGAGTTGGGCCCGGCGGTCGCAGCCACGTGGACATTCATCGCCGTTCTTCCTCGCGGACGCCCCGGCTATTGCAGGCGGCCAACCAACAGACTAGTCGTGCGGCTCGAGCCTCGCCAGTCCAGCCTTTGCCCGCATGCCGCCCCATCATCCGAGAAGGAACCGCCGATGACCCGTGTCGCGGTCACCACGCCCTACTTCGATTTCTTTCCCCAGCTGAAGGCTGAGTTCGAAGCGCTCTACCCCGGCAGCAAGTTCCGCACCGACCGGACACCGCTCACCGAGGACGCGCTGATCGATTACCTCAGGGGCTACGAAGCAGCGGTGATCGGGCTTGATCGCTTCACCGACAAGGTCTGCGCCAATCTACCCGATCTGAAGGTGGTGTCGCTATGCTCGGCGGGCGCCGATCACATCGATCCCGCCGTCCTCAACAAATACGGAATCAAAATGTGGTGGACGCCGGGGATCAACAAAATCTCCGTCTCCGAGCTTGCCGTGTCCTATATGGTGTTCGCGATCCGGCGCGTGCATTTCTTCAGCACGGTGCTGCGGCGCGGCGAGTGGAAAGGACCGATCGGCTTTGCCGCCGACCTGCGCGGGCGCACGGTGGGCATTCACGGCTGCGGCCACATCGGCAAGGAAGTGGTCAAGCTGCTGCAGCCGTACGGGGTGAAAATCATCGCCTGCGACCGCATCGATTTCTCCAGCTTCTATAAGGACTGGAACGTGGAGGCGGTCGAACCGGCGGAGTTGTGGGCCCGGTCCGACGTGCTGACCATCCACCTCTCACGCAACTCCTCCACAATCGGGCTTTATTCGGGGGCCGTGCTAGATCAGATGAAGCCGGGCGCCATTCTGATCAACTGCGCGCGCGGCGGCATTGTCGATGAGGCAGCGCTGAAAGACCGACTGATCAGCGGGCACATCGCCGGCGCGGCGTTCGATGTGTTTGCGACCGAGCCGGCCAACGGCAATCCACTGCTCGAGGTGGCGAACTTTTTCGGCTCGCCGCATATCGGCGCGACCACAGCCGAGTCTTGGGAAGCCATGTTGCGCTCCGGCATGCTGGGCATCGCCAAGGCCTATCGGGCGGAGCCGGGACAATATCCGTTTGATTGACCGCGTGGTAAGGTTGAGTCTCTTGCAGGGATAACGGGGAGATTTTTGATGAGCCAGGCACCGAACGAATTCGTGCAACGCGCGCAGGCGCAATTCGCCAATGCGGTCCGCGAGCATTCGACCATGTTTTTGGTGGAGGGCATCGTCCTCGTCGTGCTCGGCATCCTCGCGATCCTGGCGCCCAACATCGCGAGCCTCGCGGTCGAGATCCTGATCGGCTGGCTGATGCTGATCGGCGGCGCGGTCGGGCTCTACATGACGTTCACGACCAAAGGCGCGCCCGGGTACTGGTGGTCGCTGATCTCCGCCGTCATCGGCATCATCGCCGGCGTCCTGCTGCTGATCTGGCCAATCACCGGCATTGTGTCGCTGACCATCGTGCTGATCGCATTCTTCCTGATCGAAGGCATCAGCAGCATCATGTACGCGGTCGAGCACAGGGGCGAGTTGCACGGGCGCTGGGGCTGGATGCTGGCGAGCGGGATCGTCACCCTGGTGCTCGCGTTCCTGATTTACGCCGGCCTGCCCTCCACCGCGGCCTGGGCGATTGGCCTCCTGGTCGGCATCGACATGGTGTTCGGCGGCACCGCCCTGATCGGAATTGCACTTGCCGCCCGCAAAGCACCGCCCACGATTACCACCGGGGTTGCGCCCACGGCCGCGCCGAAAGCTTGAAGCCGGGCCGGCCAGCAAAAAGGCTGGTTTCGCTCATCTTTTTGGCACAGTCTATGCGGACAAAGCCCTCCGAACTGCGGGATTGGGGGCATTTCCGTGACCGGGGGCCAAAACAGCGGCAACTGCCGCGCGCGACTACACTCAACCCGCCGAGTGGTATAGTCTCAGCGGGTCACGAGGGTATTCGGGCAAATGGGGGTTTTGAAGCACATCGGCGGCATCGCCTGGTGCGTGGGTATTGCCGTTTTCATCGGCCTTATCCTTTGGTCAGGCTACCGCGAGGTTGGCAGCGCGCTCATCAGCGTCGGCTGGGGCCTGCTGTTCGTGGTGCTCACGCGGATCGCGACCGTGTCGGTGGCGGGTGCCGGCTGGTGGACCCTCTTACCTGCGCCCTCTCCGGTGGCATTGCGGACTGCTGTTCTCATCAGATTCATCCGCGAAGCGGTGAACAGTCTGCTGCCATTTACCCAAGTGGCCGGGGATTTTGTCGGGGCACGATTGTTGACATTTTGGGCCGTGCCCGGCCCGCTTGCCGGTGCCAGCATCATCATCGACGTGCTCGTTCAGGCTGCTACCTTGTTCCTGTTTACAGGGCTGGGGCTGGCGATGCTTATCGCCCTCGGCGCGGACGAGACTGTCGTCTGGATTGCGGCCACGGGACTTGCGTTGGCGATACCGATGCTCGGCGGATTCTATTTCGTTCAGCGCGAATCCGGCCGCCGCCTCTTCTACTTTGTCCTCAACAGTCTCAACCTCGATGCAAAGTGGGGCGTGCTGGGCACCCTCGATGCGGTGTACCAAAGCCTGGCGGGGATATACGCACGGCGCTCCAATCTCGCCGCAAGCACGCAGGTGCATATTCTCGGCTGGCTGATCGGCATCGGGGAGGTCTGGTTCGCGCTCGCCTGGATGGGACATCCGGTCAGTATCGGCGACGCACTGGTGATCGAAAGCCTGACCCAGGCCGTTCGCGCGGGGGCATTCATGATCCCGAGCGCCATCGGAGCCCAGGAAGCTGGCCTGATCCTGCTATGTGGAATATTCGGGGTCCCGCCGGATGAGGCATTGGCGTTATCGCTGATCAAGCGGGCCGCCGATGTCATCGTCGGGGTGCCCGGCCTGATCGCCCTGCAGATCATGGAAGGCGGTCGTCTTGCGGCAAATGCGCGTCCGTAACCGGCACGCAACGTGCCAGTTTTTGGTTGAATAGGAAGCTCATGCTCTGGTGGTTGTCGATCATCTTCGCGCTGCTCGCCGTGGTCGGCTGCTGCTACCTGGTGCTGACGGCGATTTTGATTGACCGCTTTGCGGGCAGACCGCGCCCGCCAGCTTCTCCATCGTCTGGCGGGGTAACGATCCTCAAGCCGCTGCATGGCGCGGAGCCCGGTTTGGCGGACAACATCGCCTCGTTCCAAGCTCAGAGCTATCCCGGCCCAATCCAAATCATCTGTGGCGTGCAGGACCCAATCGACCCGGCAATTGCCGTCGTGGAGCAACAGGACGCGGCGCTCGACCTGGTCGTCGACACGACGATGCACGGCTTGAACCGCAAGGTGTCCAATCTCATCAATATGTGGCGGCGCGCGGAACACGACACCATCGTCCTGTCGGACAGCGACATCCGGGTGGACAGCGACTATCTCGCCGGTATCGTTGCGGTGCTCGATCAAGACAACGTCGGTGCGGTGACCTGCCTGTACCACGGCTTTCCGGTAGCCGGAGTTTGGTCTCGTCTCGCCGCCCTCGGCATCAACGGGCATTTCCTGCCTAATGTGATTACAGGCGTCGGACTTGGACTCGCGCGTCCCTGTTTCGGCTCGACGATCGCGTTCAAACGCAAACCCTTTGTCGAGGCCGGCGGCTTTGGCGCCGTCGCCGATTGTCTCGCCGACGACTATGCCATCGGCGCCTCGTTTCGCGACCGCGGCTACGCTGTTGCCATTCCGCCGCTGACCGTCGGGCATGCGTGTGCCGAGAGCTCGGCGCGCGAGCTGTGGCAGCACGACGTGCGATGGGCGCGCACCATCCGCAGCGTCGATCCCATCGGCTATGTGGGCTCGATCATCACCCACCCCTTCCCCATGGGAGTGTTGGCGGCCCTGACAGGCGGCCTTGCCGGATCGTTGACGCCGACCGTCGGCATTGGGCTATGTATTGCAGCGCTGCTTTGCCGGCTGGCGGTGCTGGGGCAACTCGAGCAGACTTTCGCGCTGTCGGCACAATCGCGCTGGCTCGTTCCTGTACGTGATCTCTGGTCGTTCGCTGCATTTGCGTGGGGTTGCTTCGGCAACGCGGCGCAATGGAAAGGCCGTGAGTACCGATTTTCTCCAGGGGGGACCCTGGCCATTTCGCGGAGTGCTCCAACAACATGATGCGCACACTGTTTCTACAAGCGCCGTCTTATGACGGCTACGACGGCGGCGCCGGCGCGCGCTATCAGATGCGTCGCGAAGTCCGATCGTTCTGGTATCCGACGTGGCTCGCCCAGCCGGCCGCGTTGGTCGAGGGCTCGAAGCTGATCGATGCCCCACCGCACCGGCTCTCGTTCGACGATGTCGCGCCCGAGGCAGACAAACGTGACCTCATCGTCATGCATACGTCGACGCCGTCCTTCGCCTCCGACGTGAAAACCGCCGAAGCGCTCAAGGCGCGCAATCCCGCTCTGAAGATCGGGATGATCGGCGCGAAGGTCGCGGTCGAATCTGACGCGAGCCTGAAGGCGTCGCCCGCGATCGATTTCGTGGCGCGCAACGAGTTCGATTTCACCATCAAAGAAGTCGCCGAGGGGCGCGATCTTGCTCACGTCGCGGGACTGTCCTGGCGCCGTGCCGACGGCACGATCGTACACAATCAGGATCGCACCATCCTGGAGAGCATGGACGACCTGCCATTCGTGACCCCGATCTACAAGCGCGACCTCGTCATCGAGAATTACTTCGGCGGATATCTCAAACACCCATACATTTCCTTCTACACCGGCCGCGGCTGCAAATCGCGCTGCACGTTCTGCCTCTGGCCGCAAACCATCGGCGGACATCGCTATCGAACCCGCAGCGTCGGCCATGTGATCGAAGAGCTGAGGTGGGCGCAGAAGGCCTTCCCGCAGGTCAAGGAATTCTTCTTTGACGACGATACGCTGACCGACAATGCGCCGCGAGTCGAAGCTTTGGCACGCGAGATCGGCAAGCTCGGGATCACCTGGTCGTGCAACGCCAAGGCCAACGTCCCGCGCTCGACGCTGAAGATCATGAAAGACAACGGCCTGCGATTGTTGTTGGTGGGCTACGAGTCCGGCAATCAGAAAATTCTGCACAACATCAAGAAGGGCATGCTGGTGGACGTCGCGCGACGCTTCACCAAGGATTGTCACGAGCTCGGTATTGTCATCCATGGCACCTTTATCCTGGGCCTGCCGGGCGAGACCAAGGAAACCATCGAAGAAACAATTCGCTTCGCCACAGAGATCAATCCGCACACGATCCAGATCTCGCTTGCGGCGCCCTACCCGGGCACGTTCCTGCACAAGCAGGCCTTGGAAAACGGCTGGCTGGTGGATGAAAAACCGCAATTGCTCACCGACCTCGGCACGCAGATGGCGGCGCTGAACTATCCGCATCTCAGCCACACCGAGATCTTCGAGTCGGTTGAGGACTTCTATCGGCGCTTCTATTTCCGCGCGCCGAAGATCGCGTCGATCGTCGGCGAAATGGTTCGCAGTCCCGAGATGATGAAGCGCCGGCTGCGTGAGGGCGTTGAATTCTTCAAGTTCCTGCGCCAGCGCGAGGTCGCCGCCTGAAGCGTCTCATCGTCACCGCCGACGACTTCGGGCTCGCGCCCGAGGTCAACGAAGCGGTCGAGCTGGCGCATCGGCAAGGAATCCTGAGCGCGGCAAGCCTGATGGTGGCCGGAGCGGCCGCCGCAGACGCCATCGCGCGCGCGCGCCATTTACCTGACCTGCGAGTCGGCCTGCATTTGGTCATGGTCGAGGGCAAGCCGGCCTTGCCGCCGGAGAGCATCCCCGATCTCGTCGACGCAAGCGGGCACTTGCGTCAGGATCTCACGCGATTTGGGTTGGACATCTGCGCGCGGCCCTCCGTGCGGGCACAGCTCAAAGCGGAGATCGAGGCCCAGTTCCGCGCTTATCAGCAAACCGGCCTCCCACTCGATCACGTGAACGGCCATAAGCATTTCCACCTCCACCCGGCTGTCGCGACCGAGGTGATCGCCATTGGGCAGCAATACGGAATGCGCGCCCTACGCATTCCGCGCGAACCGGCCACCGTGATTGCCCAGATCGAGCCAGGCACGCACGGACCAGTGAGCGAGCGGTTCTTGGCGCGCTGGTTGTCGTTGCGCGCGCGGCGTGCCGGATTGCGCGCACCGGATCAGGTTTTCGGGCTCGCGTGGTCCGGCGCCATGTCGGCCCCGCGGGTTGCGGGGCTGCTCGACCATCTAGGCCCAGGCGCAACGGAGATTTACCTGCATCCGGCCACGCGCGACGAGTTTGCCGGCAGCGCCACAGGTTATCGCTACGCTGAGGAACTCGCAGCCTTGATTGATCCGGAGGTCTGCGCGCTGGCGCGCCGCTCCGACGTTACGCTCACGGGCTATTGTGATTGGTGAGCGACGAGCCGCTGATCGCTGAGGTAGCCTGCCTTCTTAAACCAGGCGATCGCATCGGCGACGCCTTCCTGATACGGCCGTGACTGGTAGCCCAGCTCGCGACGGGCCTTCGCATCCGAGAAAAACATGTGATGGCGCGCCATTCGCAGTCCATCGCGGGTGACGAACGGCTCGGTTCCGCTCGCGTAAGACCAGAGCTCGGCGCCGACCGCGAGTGGATAAATCGCCGCGACGGGAAACCGGAGCTTCGGCGGCCTTCTCTCCACGATGCGGGCAATCTGCAACAGCATATCGCGAAGTTGCACGTTCTCGCCGCCGAGGATGTATCGTTCGCCGATCCGGCCTTTCTGCAAAGCGGCCAAGTGACCGGCCGCCACGTCATCAACATGCACGAAATTGAGGCCCGTATCGACAAACCCCGGCATGCGGCCGCGTGCGGCCTCCACGATGATACGTCCGGTCGGGGTGGGCTTGACGTCGCGCGGACCGATGGGTGTTGAGGGGTTGACGATCACCGCCGGTAGCCCGGCATGCTTGACCATGCCTTCAACCAGCCGCTCCGCGAGCACCTTGCTCTTCTTGTACGCGCCGACGGCCGACTTTTCGTCGAGCCGGCTTTCTTCATCAGAAGGGCCGTTCGTCCCTAATTCGATCGTGGCGACGCTGCTCGTATAAACCACCCGCTCCACGCCGGCACGCAGAGCCTCCTCCATGACAATGCGCGTTCCCTCGACGTTGGTCCGCAAAATCTCTTCTGGATGAGCGGCCCACAGCCGGTAGTCCGCCGCCGCATGAACCAAGTACCGGACGTCGCGCAGAGCTGCAGCGACGGAACTGCGATCGCAGATATCGCCGACGACGATCGCATCAGCTGGGTCGATGTTGGTGCGCAGGCTGGACTTGCGAACCAAGGCGCGGACCGGATAGCCGGCCTCACGGAACACCCTTGTGACGGCTGAACCGACGAAGCCGCTGGCGCCCGTAATAAGCGTCAAGCCCGAAGCGCCCATCTCCCAAACCAACCCCTCGGAGTCATATCGGTCGTCGTTACGGATTACACGCCAAACGATGCGCTCGCCATGGCGCCGGTGACGCGTCCTGCCGCGCACCCCGGAAAAACCGCGGCGGGAAATTGTGACCTCGTGCACAGCCTAAACGATGCACGATGGCCACACCGTCATCGAAACGCTGAACACAGCGCTCGCCAGCCGAGAAAAAGCTATACCAGTTCAAATCGTTGTGGCTATATCCTCGAAGGGGCGTGAAGTAAAATAATACCTAATTTGGATAGGTAGGCGGTTGACCGCCTACCCCGCTGCATACCGCGTTGACCCGGCTGATCTCTGGAAGCTGCGATGACTGATGGTCGCGCGGGCTTCCGGTAGGACATCAGGCCAGTTTGAGCTCCTCATCGATCCCGACCACGATGCCACCCGCGCCGACATCCATGAAGCAAGCACTCGTCACGGGTGGAAGCGGGTTCATCGGCGCCCATCTCGTGTCGCAGCTCGCGCAAGAGCGCCGCGTGTGCGTTCTTGATGTACATCCTCCGGTCTCGGCGCCGGAGGGCATTCGCTACGTCCGAGGCTCGGTACTGGACCGGACAGCGGTTCACGCCGCGCTCGAGGGCGTCGACGAGGTTTACCACCTGGCTGCGCTTTCCGGCATGTGGATGCCCAACAAAGCTGATTTCCAAGCCGTCAATTATGCGGGCACCCAGATGGTAATCGAAGCCGCGCGCGAGCGCGGCGTCACACGCTTCCTGCACTGCTCAACCGGAGCCCTT
Organism: Xanthobacteraceae bacterium; assembly: GCA_019241285.1. GTDB lineage: Bacteria > Pseudomonadota > Alphaproteobacteria > Rhizobiales > Xanthobacteraceae > JAFAXD01. The sequence continues at coordinate 11,488 of JAFAXD010000667.1, forward strand.
CTGTTTGGCCGTTCGCGCAGAGAAAGCGTCATCACGGAAGCGACTGCGACCTCTCTTGACGAAATGCCCGGGGCCTATACGCGGTCCAAACTGCTGGCCGAACAGAGCGCGTTGCAAGCCGCGGCTGCCGGGCTTCCGGTGGTGATCGCCAGCCCGACGATGCCGATCGGGCCGCACAACGGGAGCCTTACCCCACCCAATCAGATGCTGCTGCGGTTTCTGGCCCAGCGACTGCAACTCTATCTCGACTTCACGATCAATCTGGTCGATGTGCGCGATGTCGCGGCGGGCCTCGTTCTGGCGATGCATCGCGGTCAGGTGGGTCAGCGCTATATCCTCGGCGGCGAGGACATTTCGCTCAGCAAATTGCTTCCCCTGATGGGATCGATCAGCGGCCGCCAAGCGCTGCGCATTCCAATTCCCGGCGCAGTCGCGCAAACCGCAGCGGTCCTGATGGAATTTTGCGCCGATCACGTCACCCACCGGTTGCCGGAAGCGACCCTTGAGGCGGTGCGGATCGCGGTGCGGTCCAAACCGATGTCCATCGACAAGTCGCGCCGCGAACTCGGCTATGCGCCGCGTCCGATCGAGCAGGCGTTGCGGGACGTGATTGGCACGGTCGGCACGCCGGTCAGCTCCGCGCAAATCGACGTTAGCTCTTCCCCCTGCTGATCAAATCGGGAATTCGAGCTGCACCCGGCAGCCTGCAGCAGCGCTTCCATAGACCAAGGACGATCCGAGCCCGCGTGCCATGGCGGCGATCATCCGCCTTCCCATACCGGTTCACGCGCCAACCAACGCCATCGTCATCCACGTCGGCTTAAAAAATGATCACGTGAGCGTGGCCGCGCACGACTGAACAGAGTGAATTGAGCTGGCGACCTCGCGTCCTGATCACCCGGATCGTGGCTGGTCACGTCGCACCTGGGATGATGCCTGAGCAAGCTTCCAGTACCTTTCCGCGTCGGCGTAGTGCTGAACCCGAAGCTTATTGCTGATTGCTTCTTTTGCTCGCGCCACGCATTCGTCTGCCAATCTGCGAAAGTGATCCATCCTGTCCAACATGGCCTTCTCCCTAATTGTCGTTGCTAATAATAACTTCGAGCGAGATCGGTTCCGAACGGCATCGCGGGCCAGGAACCAATTCTTGCCTTGCGACTTGATGCGGGCGGATAGGTGGTGAGGACCGTCAGATGCGCGATCTTCCGGGGAAATTGCGGGCACGAGCGGAGGCCTGCCGATTCGCCAGCGCGAATGCCGTCACGCCCGAGCAGCGCGAATTGTTTGACATTCTCACCGTGCTGTGGAGCGTCCTCGCCGAAGATTGCCGGACATACGGGCATTCTCAGTTGGCGGAAGAAATCCAAGAAGTCAGCGTGCTATACGCGGAGGCTCTGGCCGCTATCCGACCAACACTACACTGATATCGCGCGATTCCTTCAGACTGGCTGATCTTGCACTGCATCGGGACCAACCAAGCCCCACGTTCGGGGTCTCGGCGAACCCTTCCAGCCGGTCAGGTTTCAAGATCAACCCAGTGCCTTCGGCATGTGCCCCGGCGGCTGCTTTTTCATACGCGTCGTCCTATCCGGTCGATCGCTCGGCCGTTCGCGTCTGCACCGGCAACATCACCTGGAAGGTCGATCCATGCGGGTGCGCGGCCGCGGCCGACAACCACCCGCCGTGTGCCTCGATGATCGACCGGCAAATCGACAACCCGAGCCCCATCCCATGCGACTTGGTGGTGAAGAATGCGTCGAAGATGCGATCCATGTTCTCTGCCGAAATTCCAGTTCCTGTATCCTGGACGCTGATGACGACCCATTCGTGGTCCAGCCCTTCCGAGCGGATCCGCAGCACACGCGGGCGGTCTTCAACGGCCTTCATCGCATCCATTGCGTTGGTGACCAGGTTGAACAAGACTTGCCGCAGTTGAACGCGATCCGCCTCGACCGGATGCACCCCGTCGAGCAATTCCAGGCGAAGCGCCACCCCGCAGCTCTTCAGGTCACCAAGCAATGTGGACAAGACTTCGCGAATAAGATCATCGACGCTGACTGGTCTACGTTGTTGTTGCTCCTTGCTGAACATGGCGCGGATGCTCGAGATGATCTCACTCGCGCGATGCCCCTCGGTGACCATCCGCTGGAGCGCGGAGCGGACTTCGCTCAGATCAGGTGAAGGACGGTCGAGCCAACGCAGTCCGGCATTGCCATTGGTGACGATAGCCGCCAAGGGCTGTCGGAGTTCATGCGCGATCGATGCCGTCATGGCACCGACCGTCGTAAAGCGCGCCATCCGCCCCAGCTCAGCCCGCTCGGCGCGCAAAGCATCGTCCGCTCTGCGACCGGCGCTGACATCGACGAACACGGCGAGCACCAGCGGCCGGTCCTGCGTGGGCTCCGTTGCGACTGACATGAGCACCGCGACGGCCGCGAGTGTCTGATCCTTGCGCTGATACGTGGTTTCAAACTTCGCGACTGCGCGGCTGCCCTGACGGAATGCCTGGAAAGCCGCAACCATCGTGTCGCGCTCATCTTCAAGGCACAGATCAACCAGATTGAGTCCTACAAGCTCCGCGGGCGTGTAGCCGACAAGGGTGGCGAATGCCGCATTGACCGCCATCAACCGAGCATCGAAATCCACCAGCGCCATGCCGAACTGAGCCGCCTCCACGAGCCCACCCCAGACCTGACCGGCGGCACCAACTGCCAAGCGCGGCTCCAGGACGAGCTCTTTGGCCATCGCGGTTTCCTAGCTGAGGTCGGAAGAGTAAGACGCGCGGAACTGACTTGTTTAACGCGAAGGTCGAAGAAACGTTCAAAATAGTCGGGCCGCTGCGGCCGCATGCAACAACAGGGGCAATGTGCAGGATCACATTGCCGATATGTGTCCCCCAGATACTACTTGGATCTCGTAGGTGCCGTCGGCCCGGTTGCCGCGCCGCCTGAGCCTCCCGCTGTGCTCGCGCCTGGAGCCGCCGGAGTGCTGGGCCCGGTGGAGGCGCCCGCGGATCCACCGGTGCTGCTTCTGCCGAAGCCAGGGGAACTGTTGCCTGCCGACCCGGGGACGCCTTGCGGCGCCCCCACGGCTCCGCTACTCGGCGTACCAGTCGTTTGTGCGCCAGCAGAAAAGCCTCCGGCGATCAACACCGCGGCGGCCAGGACCGTACTTAGGAAGCGCATGGAAGCCCTCGCCTGCGTTACGATGATCACCAGCGCTGCGAGCTATACCAATCGTCAATATCCTTGCGCACCTGGTCCTTAGCGTAACCGTAGCGTTCCTGAATTTTGCCTTCGAGCTGGTCGCGGCGGCCGTCTATGACATTGAGATCATCGTCGGTGAGCTTGCCCCACTGCTCCTTGACCTTGCCCTTGACCTGCTTCCAGTTTCCGGAAACCCGATCCCAATCCATGTTCATCTCCTCGTTTATTCGTCGGGCAGATAACCGGTCACGCCGCCGAAGGTTCCCGTGCGACCGACGCATGTTCTGGCATGACTTATTGTCGCCATGAACGGCGTGGTTGTTGATCAACGATTTGTTGAAGCACTGCGGTGAGCGGGGCAGCTCACTGCCTGCGCCGCCGCAGCGCGTCGAGACTGCCCCCGCGCATCACCGAGCCGGGCAGCGGATGGCCAACGATGTCCTCGGCGAGCCGCGCGACCGCGATCAGCGCCTCGAGATCGATGCCGGTGTCGATCCCCATCTCCTGGCACATGAACACCAGATCCTCGGTACAGACATTGCCGGCCGCACCGGCATGCGCCGCGAACGGACAGCCGCCGAGCCCGGCCACGGCCGCATCGAAACTATCGACCCCCATCTCCAATCCAGCGTAGGCGTTGGCAATCCCCATCCCCCGCGTATCATGCAGGTGAAGCGTGATGCGCAAATCGGGATAGCGTTCGCGCACCAGACCGACGACTCGTTTGATCGAGGCCGGCGTCGCCCAGGCCATGGTGTCCGCCAAAGTGAGTTTTTTGATCTTCACATCCTGTTCAGCCGCAATTTCGAGCACCTGCCCGATCAGTTCGATCACCCGCTGTGGCGGAACCTGGCCCTCGAAGTTGCACCCAAACGCGGCCATGATCCCCGCACTCTCGATCGGAATTCCCTTTGTCTTGTAGTTGCTGATGCTGACGCGCTGGGCGGCGAGATTCTCCGCCATGGTGCGGCGTTGGTTGCGTTTGAGAAACGTCTCCGACGCGGTGAGCGTGACGCTGGCAGCAAGGTCAAGGCGCCGGCAGGCTAACGCGCGCTCAAAGCCGCGGTCGTTGAGCCACAGCGCCGTGTAGCGCACCCCTGGACTTGCCTTGAAGGCGTGCACCACGTCTTCGGCGTCGGCCATCTGCGGCACCGCGCTCGGGCTCACGAACGAGACCACCTGGATTTGCTTGACCCCGGTCTGCGAGAGCGCATCGATCAGTTCGACCTTGCGCGCGGTGGCGATCGGCCCTTTCTCAATCTGGAAGCCTTCGCGTGGACCTTCCTCCTGGATCGAAATCGCCTTCGGCACGTCGGACATGAACCTACTCCGGGACTAAGCCGACGTTACCTCTGGACGAGTGGGAGGATTGCCGGCACCGCTGGGACTTAATATGACGCTTCATGGCGTTCCGCCAGCACTGGCTATCGCCCATTAAGGCTCGAGAAATGAAGGTTCGCCTGCGCTTTCGTGCTGGCCTTGCCGGGCTGCTGGCTGGGGGTTTCCTTTTTGGGGCGGCCTGGGCGCAATCGCCAGATCCCGAGAAGGCCGCCGGGGACGCCGTCCGAGCCCTCGACCTGCAGACCGACCTTCCCCACCAAGGCAGTATTGAACCAATCAACCTGCGTCTGCCCCAGGAAGTCGTGTGGCTGCTGCTCGCCTGCGGTGCCGCCTTTGTGCTCTATGCGATGCGCGATTTCCTGGTGTGGCGGCGCCGCACCGGCGACGAGTGGGGCGAAGCCGGCCTGAGTGGCGGCGCTGGCGGGGGGCGCAGCGATGCCGATGCGCTCGCATCGGCCGACGAGCTTGCCCGCCAGGGGCGCTTCGTCGACGCGATGCACACACTCCTGCTGCAAAGCCTCGCCGATATCCGCCGGCGGCTCGGCGTTGAGTTCGCCGACTCACTCACCAGCCGCGAGATCTTGCGCGGCGCACGGCTGCCGCCGCAAGGCCGCGTTTCGCTGCGCGAGATCGTCGCCTCTGTGGAGTGGACCTATTTCGGCGGCTATCCGGCGGCACTTGCGGATTACAATGCGTGCCGCAAGAGTTTCGAGGCCCTGCGTCAGGCGCTTGCGAGCAATCCCGCATGAGTGCCGGCGCAAGCAGTCTCTTTTCGCCGCGGGTGCTGGTGATCTGGGTCGCGGTGGCGGCGCTGCTATTCGTGGCGATGATCCTGTTCATGATGTTCGGCTCGCCCGAGCGCCCAACGGGGCCATCATCGTTTTCCAATTCGGCGATCGGCTATGCCGGCCTGGCCGATGTCATGCACCGGCTGGGGGCACCGGTGGTGAAAAGTCGCGGCGGCTCGCTCGCCAAGCTCGACCGGCATGGGGTGCTGGTCGTCGCCGAGCCGATGCATTCGATTTCGTCGCAGCAGTTGCGGTCTCTGCTCACCGCCAGCAGGGTGTTATTGGTTTTGCCCAAGTGGATCGGACAGCCGAGCGAGAAGGTGCCCGGATGGATCGACGATGCCTCACTCGCGCCAGACGACAATCCGCGCAGCATCGCCCGCGTCGCCGCGCCCGGAGCAGAGATCGTGCGGCTCGATTCCGCTCCCGCTTGGACAACAAACGAGATCGGCCGCGCGCCGGAGATCAGCGATAAACCGCAGCTGATCAAATCCAATCGCCTGCGCCCGATCCTCGGCTCGTCTGACGGGATGCTGATTGGCGAAATCAACAACAACCAGCACCGGCTGTGGATACTCGCCGATCCGGACGTATTGCAGAATCACGGATTGACCAAAAACGCCGCCTTGGCTGCCGCGCTGATCAACAAACTGCGCGAAGCCGACGGCAACGTCGTTTTCGACGAAACGATCCACGGCTTTACCGAACAGCCGGCCTCGCCATTCCACGTGCTGTTCGAATGGCCGCTCGTGCTCGCGACCATTCAGGGACTGATCGCCATTGCGCTGCTGCTATGGGCCACCATGGGGCGCTTCGGCTTGCCGCTCACGGCCCCCATCGCACTCCCCTCGGGCAAGGCCCGCCTGATCGAGAACACGGCCAAGCTCTTCGCGCTCGCCCGTTATCAGCCGGTAATCGTCCGGCGCTATGTCTATGCCATGATCCGCGACGCTGGCCGCACGCTGCACGCGCCCGCGGGCCTGACCGATTCCGCGCTCATCGCTTGGCTGCAGCGCACCGGCCAGGCGCGCGATGTCGGTGTTGATTGCGCCGCTATCCTCGCTGCGGCGGGCGAATTGGGCGATAGTTCGCAGAGTTCGTATGCATCCATGTCAGCGCTGGCGCGCGACATTTTCCGCTGGAAACAGGAGATCGTTGATGGAGGTGCGCGAGATTCACGACCTGACCGAGGCCATTCGCGGCGAGGTGCGCAAGGCCCTGGTCGGTCAGGATGACGTCATCGATCTCATGCTCACCAGCCTGTTGGTGGGCGGGCATATTCTCCTCGAAGGCGTGCCCGGCACCGGCAAGACGCTGCTGGCACAAGCGTTCGCCGCAACCCTTGCCATCAACTTCGGCCGCATCCAGTTCACGCCCGACCTGATGCCCGGGGACGTGCTCGGCACCAACCTGTTCAATTTCCAGACCAACACATTCGTGCTCACCAAGGGACCGATCTTTACTGAATTGCTGCTCGCTGACGAAATCAACCGGGCGCCGCCCAAGACCCAGGCCGCCCTACTGCAGGCGATGAACGAGCGCAAGGTCACGATTGACGGCCGCGACTACTCGCTCGGCGATGATTTTATGGTGGTCGCGACGCAGAACCCGATCGAGCAGCAGGGCACGTATCCGCTGCCGGAGGCACAGCTCGACCGTTTCCTGTTCAAGATCATCGTCGCGCATCCAAGTCGCGAGGAGGAGCGCGAGGTGGTTCGCCGGCACGGGCACCGCTCGGCCATGCCGCGGCTCGAGGAGTTCGGGTTGCATTCGGTCGCCGACTCCAAGGCGCTCGCGGTGATGCGCGAGCAGGTCGCGAGTATCCGCCTTTCCGAAGAATTGCTCGACTACATCGTCGATGTGATCCGCGGCACCCGCGAGCACGCGTCTCTCGATGTAGGCGCCTCGACTCGAGCCGCCAATATGCTGGCCGTCGCCAGCCGCGCCTACGCGGCGCTGCAGGGACGGGACTTCGTGATCCCGGACGACGTTAAGACGCTTGCGTTGCCGGTACTGCGCCATCGCGTCATCCTATCTGCCGGAGCGGAGATCGAGGGCCTCATCGCCGACCGGGTTGTCGGCGAGATCCTGAGCCGCACCACGGCGCCGCGATGATCAAGCCGACGCCGCGCGCAGTCGCGGTCTTCACCGCCGGCATTCCGCTGACGTTGTTGCTGGTGATCTACAACCCGGCACTCTGGGAATTTCCGCTCGCTTACGTGCTGGTGATGCTGGTGGTGATGGCGGGCGATGCTGCGGCGGCATTCCCATCGCGGCGGCTCGCCCTGCGCGTCACATCGCCCGAGAGCCTGCAGATCGGCGAGATCGGGGCAATCACGGCCACCATCCCGCATGCCAACGTCGGGCGCACGGCGCGATTCAGCTTGCTGTGCGAGCGCCGCCCCGAGGCCGAGCCCGGCGAGGTCGCGCACTGCCAGCTCAAGCCTGGTGCCGATGCGCAGGCCCGTTTCATGCTGGCGCCGAAGCGGCGCGGACGCGTCGAGATCGACGCTATCTGGGTGCGCTGGCGCGGCCCGCTCGGCCTTGTCGAGTTCGTGCGTCGTATTGCGGTCAACACCACGGTCGACGTGGTGCCGAATGTGCGCGGGGTGCGCAGCGCTACCCTCGAGTTCTTCTCGCGCGAGGCGTTGTTCGGCAGCAAGGTGCAGCCCCACAAGGGCGAAGGCGCCGAATTCGACGCACTGCGCGACTACGCGCCCGGTCTCGACAGCCGCTTTATCGACTGGAAGCGCTCAGCACGTCACCGCAAGCTCGTGTGCAAGGAATTCCGCGCTGAGCGCAACCATCACGTCGTGCTCGCCTTCGACACCGGCTACCTGATGGTTGAACCGGTGGACGGGTTGCCGCGCCTCGACCACGCGATCAATGCTGGGCTGCTGCTCGCCTGGATTTCGCTGCAAGGCGGCGACCTCGTCGGCCTCTACGGATTCGACGAGGTGCTGCGGCAATATCAGCAACCGCGTCGCGGTGTTACCAACTTCACCCAGCTCCTGCGTGCCACCGCGCGACTCGATTACCACCACACGGAAACCAACTTCACGCTCGGACTCGCCGAGCTCTCGGCGCGGCTCAAGCGGCGCGCGCTCATCATCTTGTTCACCGAGTTCATCGACACGGTGACCGCCGAGTTGCTGGTCGAGTCCATGGGCCGGATCGCGCGTCAGCACGTGGTGGTATTCGTGACTTTGCGCGACGCGGTGCTGCACGGGCTCGCCGACGCGCCGCCCGACAAATTCGACGACGTCGCCAAAGCAGTAATCGCCTATGATTTCCTGCGCGAGCGCACGACCGTGTTCGAGCGCCTGGCGCGGCTCGGCGTACACTGCCTCGACGTGCCCAGCCGCAGCCTCCCGGTCGGGTTGATCAACCGATATCTGATGATCAAACAGCGGGGGTTGTTGTGATGTTCGCCCTGGCAAACACCCCTCGACACTCGCGGCAGCGTAAGGTGACTTCATGACCCTACAAGACCTTGCTGCCGCCCCGCAGCTCAGCGATCCGCCTGCCGCCGCTCCACCCGCGCCCGCAATCGTGCTCAAGAGTGGTGAGTTCCGCCGTGCGCGCGAGGCAACATGGCGCGAGCTCGAACGCCTGATCGACACGGTCGAGAAGCGCGGCATGTGCAGCCTCAGTCCGGATCAGCTCCAGCAACTTCCGCTGCTCTACCGCGCTACCCTTTCCTCGCTCTCCGTGGCACGCGCCATCGCCCTCGACCGGCATTTGCTACTCTATTTGGAAAATCTGGCGCTGCGCGCATTTCTGGCGATCTATAGTCCGCCCACCGGATTTCTCGACGCCGCCGGCCAATTCCTGCGACGCGATCTTCCCGCCGCGGTCCGTGGCGCGCGCTGGCATTTCGCCATCGCCCTCGCCACGCTCATGATCGGCCTTGCGGTCGGCTTCTGGCTCACGGTCTCCGACGAGGGCTGGTTCTCGACCTTTGTGCCGTCGGCGCTCTCCGACGGGCGCGGAGCTGCGAGCACGCACGAATCCTTGCTCAAAAGTGAAATCTTCGCGCCTTGGCCGGGGCCTGCGGTGTCGCTCGGCATCGTTGCCAATTTTCTGTTCAGCCACAACACAATCGTCGGCATCCTCACCTTCAGCCTCGGACTCATGGCCGGCGTTCCCACGATCTTGCTGCTCGCCTACCAGGGGCTCACGCTCGGCGCCTTCATCGCCTTGCATTACAATCGCGGCCTGACCGCTGATTTTCTGGGTTGGATTTCCATCCACGGGGTGACCGAGATCAGCGCCATCGTCCTATGCGGTGCTGCCGGATTGCTGATCGCCGAGAAGATTCTATTTCCGGACCGCTATTCCCGCGCCGACAGCCTCGCGATCTATGGGCCTCGCGCTGCCGAGATCGCAGTGGGCGCGGTACTGATGCTGTTCGTTGCGGCGATCCTGGAAGGGGTCTTTCGCCAGCTCATCGCCAGCACGCCCTGGCGTTTCGCCGTCGGAGGCGCGACTGGGCTCGCATGGCTCGCCTACTACACTCAGGTGGGGCGAGCGAAGCCATGACCAATGCTGACCTCGCCACCGAGTTCCTGCGGCCGAACGTGCGCGCGCAGCGCCAGATCGTCACTCCGGAAGGCGTGCCGCTCTCCGTTGAACTCGCGTCGCATAGCGAGCGCGCGGTCGCCTTCGTGATCGACCTCGCGATCTGGCTCCTGGCCAGCATCGCCGTCATCGTGCTGCTTGTGCTGACCCCGCTGCAAGGA
>JAFAXD010000432.1 GCA_019241285.1 Xanthobacteraceae bacterium
CAACTCGGCATCACGTTGGCGCGCGTGTTCGTCGCCTTCACGTTGGCCATGACCCTCGGCAGCGCCATCGGCTTGCTGATGGGCCGCGTCCGTCTCATTGATCGGCTCGGCGATTCCTGGCTCGTCGTCCTCCTCAACCTGCCCGCATTGGTGATCATCGTGCTGGCCTACCTGTGGGGCGGGTTGACCGAGCTCGCGGCGATCCTCGCCGTCGCCATCAACAAGCTGCCGACCGCCGTTGTCACGGTGCGCGAAGGTGCGCGTGCCCTCGATCCCGCGCTCGACGAGATGGCGCAGGTGTTTGCGCTGCCGCGCCTGAAAGCTCTCCGCCATATCGTCGTGCCGCAGCTTGCTCCCTATCTGGCTGCGGCGGCGCGCACCGGCTTGTCGCTGGTATGGAAGATCGTGCTGATCGTTGAATTGCTCGGCCGCCCCAACGGCGTCGGTTTTGAGATCGGCATCGCGTTCCAGCTATTTGACGTCACCCGCATTCTTGCCTATGCGCTGGCCTTCGTCGTCGTAATCTTGGCGATCGAAACATTGGTGGTGCAGCCCATTGAACGACGCGCGTCACGTTGGCGGCCCCGGACTGCTTGACGTTCGCATTGCGCACAAAACCTATCGGTCGGCGAGCGGCCAAACCCTCGAGGTGCTCCGCGACGTCACCTTGGCCGTGTCGATCGGCCAAGTCGGGGTTCTAGTCGGCCCGTCGGGCTGCGGCAAGACCACCATGCTGCGCATCATTGCCGGGCTCGACACGGACTTCGCCGGAACGCTGCGCGCGCCGCAACGCGGCAAGCTCGCCATGGTGTTCCAGGAACCGCGACTGCTGCCCTGGCGCACGGTCGAGGATAACGTGCGGCTGGTCGCACCGGATTTTCCCGAGCAAAAACTCGCGGCATTGTTTGAAACCCTCGAGCTCGCGCCGCACCGCTTCCACTACCCGGGCGAGCTCTCGCTCGGGTTGGCGCGCCGGGTTGCGCTCGCGCGCGCACTTGCGGTCGAGCCGGAGCTGCTTCTGCTGGACGAGCCGCTCGTTTCTCTCGATGCCGCCATGGCGGCGCGATTGCGTGACGAGCTCGCCATGCTGATCGACAGTCGCCGCATCACCACGTTGCTCGTCACGCACGATCTCGATGACGCCGTCCGCATGGCCGACCGGCTGTTTTTGCTCTCGGCACGGCCGGCGCGCATGCTCGCCGAACTGCACATCGGCACCCCGCGGTCGCGCCGCGACGCCGCCGAGCTTGCAGCGGTGAAGGCCGAGGTCGCCCGCCGCATGGCGATGGCGCCGCGGTGACCTGGCTCATCTACGACTGCGACGGCGTCCTGGTCGACTCCGAGGTGCTGGCCGGAGCGGCGCTGGCCGAGTTGATGACGAGCCTCGGCCACCCGCTCACCGGCGCCGAGTGCAGCCGCATCTTCGGCGGCCTCAACGTCACCGACGTGCTCGCCAAGGCGGAGCAGATCCTCGGCCGCCCCGTGCCGGCCGATCGCGGTGAGGAGGCGGGGCAGCGTTTGCTGGCGCGCTTTCGCCAGGAGCTGCAACCGGTGACCGGAGTTGCGGCGACGATCACCTCCCTGCCCTATCGCCGATGTGTTTGCTCATCATCAGCGCCGGAGCGGCTGCGGCTCTCACTCGAGGTGACCGGGCTTGCGCCGCTGTTCGGAAATGACGTGTTCAGCGCGTCGCAGGTGCAACGCGGCAAGCCTGCACCAGATCTATTCCTGTTCGCCGCGCACTCACTGCGCCAAACGCCGGCCGACGCGATCGTGATCGAGGACTCCCCGCTCGGCATCGCGGCGGCCCGCGCCGCGGGAATGCGCAGCATTGGGTTTGTTGGTGCGAGCCACGTAGCTCCGGATTTGCGCGAACGCCTCCAGGCCGCGGCGGACTTGGTGATTGACGCGATGGTTGACTTGCCCGATGCAATCGCGACGCTATCCGACAGAAAATCGCACAGCCGCCGGAGGGACTGATGCGTATCGCACGATTGACGATCTGCGCGGCCGTTGTGGCCCTTTTCCCGGCTGCCCTCGATGCACTTGCACAGAACCCCAAGGGAACGCGCTTCTGGAACCTGACGCAGAACACGATCACCCAGTTGCAGTTGGCGCCCGCCGGCAGCGACAACTGGGGTCCGGATCAGTGCAAGAACGACCGCGACGGAACGGTCGATCACGATGAGCGGCTACGCATCACCGGGATTGCGCCGGGCCGTTACGACGTGAAGTTCACCGATAAAGCCGGCCGGCATTGCACCGTCCGCAATATCGAGGTGCAGGATGGCGCGGTGTTTTCCATCGAGGAGAAACAACTCGACGGCTGCAAATAGTGGTTCAAATCTCTTTGTTCTGGCCCGGATATTCGCAATGCCAACGTACCGCCGTCCATTTCGGGTGCTCGCCGATCCATTGGGCAATATAGGGCGGCGCCGCCATGGCGCATTGCGCGGGGGAACTATTAGCGGCGAATTGCAGATGTTCGTCCTCACATTGGGTTGGCTGGGCAATCGCACAGACAGTCAGAACTAATACAATCAATCCCATTGCGGTCTCCTTCGCAGCGCACAACAACAACGGACCAACCGGATCAGAGTTTCAGCTGGGCAAACAAAAAATCTCGCCTTTTCCCAGCGCAGCCATGTCGCCGGCAAACCGGCGCAGGGGACGATCAAGAATCGATGCGACCTGTTTATTGTAAGACCGAACGAACGCCGCGAGCAAACGCATCGCCATCAAATGATGGATACCGCAATCGACGAATGTCGGAGAGAGCACCGTCTCGGGCGCACCGCAGATCATGGTGCCGCGTCGCATCAAATAACCCGGCAGCGCACCCGTGGCGTGGCGCACGATCAGGGTTCCGGCAAGCATCCGGCTGCCCGCATAAGGACCGGCGCCGCCTTGGATGATGATCGTGCCCCGGCGCAGGCGATCACCGGCGCGCTCCCCTGCATCCCCGCCAACAAGAACCACGCCGCCCCGCATGCCCGCGACCTCGCCGGCAAGCGGGCCGCCTAACCGGTCTCCCACGCCGCCGGTAATCTCCAGGTGGCCGGCCCGCATGCCGGAAGCAGCCCAGGGACCTGCGTTGCCCTGGATCACCAGGCGGCCACCATTCATCAGGCGACCGGCTTTGGCGCCGACGTCGCCTTCGACCATTATCTCGCCGCTGCTCATGCCATGACCGATGAGATCCAACCGGTCGGATGCGCCTTCGAGCCGGATCTGCTCCAGGTTGCCGGCGCGCACGCGGAACACCTCGCCCACGTCAACGCGGTGTCGCGAGGTCGAGAGATCGATGCGCTCGATCTCGGCCACCGATTTGCCGGCGAGTTGGTTGGGCACGAGCGCTGATAGATCCAGCCGCTGATCCGGCCGCTGGCGCAGCGAGAGCACGAGCGGCTTCACGGCAGCAGCTCCTTCAGATGAAAGTGGTGCGGCCCAAGCTTGCCCCCGTAGTTGCCGGCACTGACGCGCACCACGCCGCCGGCGGCGCCACGTCGCAGCACGGCGGCCAGGCCGGCTCGCATCGCCGTCGCCACCGCATCCGGCGACAAGCCATCGATCACGATTTCCAGGACAGATGCGACATCGGGGTCGAGGGCCGTCGTCGCAGCGCCGCGGAGCGTTGGACAATAGGCATCGTTGGTCGAGGCGCGCAGCGATTTGTATTTGGAGCCGACTTTCGACCCCGAGCGCGCGATGCCGCCGGGAAACGGCATGATCACGTCCGGCACGCCACGGATGGCTTTGACGGCGGCTTGCGTTGCCTGCAACGTTGCGGCCGCGGACTTCCCCATGATCAGCAAATTGCCGCCGCCAACGCCGCCTTTGCTCAGCCCGGTCGTCGCCTCGCACAGGAACTCCCCGTCCATCACCGGGATACGCCAATAGTGCCTGCCGCCGAAGCGTTTTGAGATCTGCCAGCCATCGCCGAAATACCGGATCGC
>JAFAXD010000456.1 GCA_019241285.1 Xanthobacteraceae bacterium
GGCGAGCGCATCGTTCGCCTTGTCCTGCGCCTTGAGCACGACGAAGGCCTTGGGCTTCACCAGCCCCTCCTCGTCGAGCCACGCAACGACGGCGGCCTCCAGCACCTCGTTATGCGAGAGCAGCGCGCCCTCCACCTCGAAGGGCGAGACATACATGCCCGACACCTTGAGCATGTCGTCGGCGCGGCCGCAGTAGGTGTAGACGCCGTCCGCGTCGCGCACATACTTGTCGCCCGACTTCGTCCATTCGCCGCGGAACGTGGTGCGCGACTGCTCGCGATTGTTCCAGTACATGATCGCGCTGGACGGTCCGCGAATGATCAGCTCCCCCATCTCACCGGGCTTCACCGGCATGCCGGCCTCATCCACAAGCCTGACCTCGTAACCCGGGACGGGCTTGCCGGTGGTGCCGTATTTCACATCTCCCGGACTGTTGGAGAGGAAGATGTGCAGCATCTCGGTCGAGCCGATACCATCGAGGATGTCGCAGCCGTAGCGCTCGCGCCAGCGCCGGCCGACGTCGCTCGGCAGCGCCTCCCCGGCCGACACGCAGCGGCGGAATTTGACGGCGCCGAGTTCCGGCGCCGCAGCGCTCGCCAGGAAGCCGGCGTAGAACGTCGGCACACCGTAGAACACGCTGACAGGGTGCTGGCGCAGCAACGCCGCGACCGCCTCGGGCGTGGGACGGTCTGCCAGCAAAATGGTGGTCGCGCCAACCGACATCGGAAACGTGAGCGCGTTGCCGAGGCCGTAGGCGAAGAACAGCTTGGCGACTGAATAACAGACGTCGTTCTCATTCAAGCCGAGGATCGGCGCCGCGTAGAGATCGTTGGTGAGCCGCAGACTCGCGTGCACATGCACGGCCCCCTTTGGCTTGCCGGTCGAGCCTGAGGTGTAGAGCCAAAAGGCGATGTCATCGCGCGTCGTGGGGGCGGTGACATCCTCAGCCGGCGCGGCAGCGAGCAGATCCTCGAGCCGTTCATGCCCCTTCGGGTCCGCCCCCGATACGACGACATGGGCAAGGTCCGGAGATGAGGTGATCAGCTTCTCGAACCGCGGCAGCAGCACATCGGAGACGACCAGCATGCGCGCCCGGCTGTCGGCGAGCATGAAGGCGTAGTCGGCTTCCGTCATCAGCGTGTTGACCGGCACAGCAACAACGCCGGCCTTCAGGGCACCGAGAAACGCGGTCGGCCAGTCGATCGTATCGAGGAGGCAGATCAAGATGCGTTCTTCGCGCCTGACCCCCTTGGCGCGCAGCACAGCACCAAACCGATTGGCGCGGTCCGCTAGCTCCCCGTACGTCCAACTTCCGCGCTGATCGATGAACACGGGCTTGTTGGCGCGGCCCGCCGCGAGATTGCGGTCGAGAATGTCGGCCGCGAAGTTGTAGTCGCGCGGAATCTCCGTTGATGTCGCAGGCGCGCCCTGCACCGGGTTCGAGACCGCCAACGCTGATGCCGCTGAAGCCATGTTCCTCCCCGGCCGGCGCGTCTTCTGGTGATCCTGGCGCCTGGCTGACACACACTATAGTGCGAATGTCCAAAAAGCCGTACGGAGAGGTACGCCAAAAGGAGAATTTTCTACTTCGGCAAGGCCGCTCAACATAATCCTGTTCCAGACCCGGAAACATTTGGAATTCAAAGCGGATCGCGCCCACACCATATTGCGGCCATGGCGCAAATTGGCATCAGCAGCCTCGGCGGCGGGGTTACCGTCGAGAACGCGGGTTTCCGTCACGGCAGCACCACCGTGTTCGATCGCGTGTCGTTTACGATCGCGCCTGCGGAGCACGTCGCCATTCTCGGCCGATCGGGAGTGGGCAAGTCGACCCTGCTCTATTTGCTGGCCGGCATTCATCGGCCGACCCACGGCCGGATTCTGATCGATGGACGCGACGTAATGGCGTCGGCGCGCAGGCCGGTGCTGATGTTCCAGCGCCCTGCACTGCTGCCCTGGCTATCCGTGCACGACAATATTCTTTTGCCTCTGCGCTACTCGGGCCTCGCGCGGCGCGATCCAAGCGCTGCCCGCGCGAAAGTCGAGTCGCTCATCGAACAAATCGGCCTCGCCGAGCGCGCGGCGGCCCTTCCGGTCAATTTGTCTGGCGGCCAGCAGCAGCGCGTTGCATTGGCACGTGCCCTTGCGGCAAATCCAGCCGTGCTGCTGCTCGATGAGCCTTTCTCAGCGCTCGACGGTGAGACGCGGGCAACGCTGCGCAAGGACATCCGCGCGCTCGCCAGCCTCAATGGCATCACGCTTGTCACCGTCACGCATGATCTTGCTGATGCGGCCGCCATGGCGGATCGCGTGCTGGTGCTCGACGGCGCGCCATCAACAATCAAAGACGACTTCGCACTCGATGCCGAGCCTGAGCTGCGCCTGCGCACGCGCCTCTCACACCTGCGCCAAGTCGCCTGAGAAGCACAACAAACATTCCGCAAATGACACGTTCACAGTCCGCCTGGCATCTGAACTGCTCCTGTTGCGACATCGGCTTCGCCAGGCCGCTCACGCGGCGCAAAACCCTTGATTACCTGGCGCGCGGCGGCCTCGCCGCGCTGATGGCGAGCAGCGGGTTCAACGCCGCCCGGGCGCAAACCGATGACGTCGTACGCATCGGCTACCTTCCGATCACCGACGCGAGCTCACTGCTGGTCGCCCACGCCAAGGGCTACTTTGAAGAGGCCGGCCTCAAGGTCGAGCCGCCGACATTGGTGCGCAGCTGGTCGGCGCTGGCGGAAGGCTTCGCCGCCGGCAAGTTCAACCTCGTGCACCTGCTCAAGCCGGTGCCGGTGTGGATGCGTTACAACAACAAGTTCCCGGTCAAGATCTTGGCCTGGGGCCACACCAATGGCTCCGGGCTGGTGGTCGGCGGCGACACCGGGATCAACAAATTCGCCGATCTCGGCGGCCGGCGCATCGCCGTGCCGTACTGGTACTCGATGCACAACATCGTGCTGCAATACGCGTTGCGCGCATCCAATGTCGTGCCGGTCATCAAGCCGGAGAGCGCCACGCTCGCGGCGAATGAATGTGCGCTCCAGATCCTGCCGCCGCCCGATATGCCGACCGCGCTCGCCGCCAAAAAGATTGACGGCTACATCGTGGCTGAGCCGTTCAACGCATTGGGTGAGTTGCGCGTCGGCGCCCGCATGCTGCGCTTCACCGGCGACATCTGGAAGAATCATCCATGCTGCGTGATCTGCACGCAGGAGAGCAATACCAAAGATCGTCCGGAGTGGACCCAGAAGATCGTGGATGCCGTGGTGCGCGCCCACATCTTCGCTTCGCAGAATAAGGGCGAGGTGGCAAAGCTCCTGTCGCGCGACGGCAAGGGATATCTGCCGACGCCATCGGATGCGATCGTCAAAGCGATGACCGACTATGGTCCGGACTATGAGAAAACCGGCGCCATCCGGCATCGCGCGTGGGACAACGGCCGCATTGATTTCCAGCCATGGCCCTACCCATCGGCGACAAAGCTGATCGTCGACGCCATGAACAAGACGGTGGTCGAAGGCGACACGACGTTCCTCAAGGGATTGGACCCGGCGTTCGTGGCCGACGATCTCATCGATTACCGGTTTGTGAAATCCGCGCTCGAACGCTTTCCCGCCTGGAAGAACGATCCGAGCGTCGACAAGGCCGATCCCTACGTGCGCACCGAAGTGCTGGAGCTGTGATGGCGATCGCCTACGACACGCCCGCATTCCAAGCCGGTCCGCGATGGAACGTCGCGCGTATCGCGCCTGCGCTCGTTTCAGTCGCGGGGCTCATGCTGGTGTTTGGCGTGTGGTGGATCGCGGGTTTCGCCCTTGAGGCGTCGTCCCGGCTCGTCGCGTTTCGCGGTTTCACCATCGGACCGACATTGGCCTCCTTCGCCGACCTGCTCACGACGGGGGCCGCCTGGCATGCGGCGGCGCCGAGCCTCGCGCGCATCGGACAGGGCTTGTTTTGGGCGTTTGTAATCGGCGCGCCGGTCGGGCTCGCCATCGGCAGCCTGCGCCTGCTCGAGGCATTGCTGCGGCTGCCGTTTCAAATTCTACGCATGGTCAGTCCGCTGGCGTGGATGCCGATTGCGGTGCTGCTGTTCGCGAGCTGGGACGGCGCGATCATCTTCCTGATCGCTGCCGCTGCGATCTGGCCGATTGTTTTCTCCACCGCGGCGGGCGTGCGGCACATCGATCCGGTGTGGCTCGCCATGGCCAACAATCTCGGTGGGCGCCGCTTCGCCATTCTGCGAACCGTCGTGATCCCGGCGGTCGCGCGCGACATCCTCAGTGGATTGCGCCTCGCGCTCGGCGTCGCCTGGATCGTGCTGGTCCCCGCCGAGTATCTCGGCGTCACGAGCGGGCTCGGCTACGCCATCAACGACGCGCGCGACACGCTGTCATACGACCGGTTGGCAGCGCTGGTGCTGCTCATCGGCATCATCGGTTTCCTGATCGACGCGCTGATCGCCTATGCGATTCACCGCACCCGTTGGACGCCTACAACCTGAGAACAACAAGCCGGAGGTTCTGATGAGTACAGCAACGCTGAAAACAGTCGCCACGTTCGAGACGATCGACAAAGAGGCGCTCAGGACGCTGTCCGACAAGGGCAAGGCCGACCCCTCGGCCGTGCGCACCGTGCGCTGCAAGACGGTCGCAGAGGGCAAGCGCTTCCGTCATCTCAACTACATCCGCAACCTGTCGGCGCATATTGTTGATGAACCGCCGGGCCTGCTCGGCGATGATACCGCGCCCAATCCGACCGAAGCGCTGCTCGCTGCGCTGGGCAGCTGCGTCTCCGTCGGTATCCAGGCTAACGCGGTGGCGCGCGGAATTGCGATCCGCTCGATCGAGCTCGAGCTCGAAGGCGACATCAACATCACCTCCGTATGGGGAACCGGAGACCTTTCGCCGAAGCCGCTCGGCCTGACGGCGGTGCGGATCAGGGCACATGTCGAGGCTGATGGCGCCACTCCGGCAGAGCTCGACGAACTGGTGGCGCATTCAGCTACTTGGTCGCCGGTGCTCAACACAGTCAAGAACCCGGTGCCGGTGACGGTTGCGCGAAGCTGATGACGCAGGCCGCCGTTCAACTTGCTATATCGAATGACGCGACGCCGACCGTACGCGGCGTCGTCACGGGCGCGTTGCGCCCACTGGTCCGCCGCATCGACGAGGAGGGATTCTATCCCGCCGCGGTGATGCACGAGCTCGGCGCGGCCGGCGCATTCCGGCAGCACGCCGACGGCGCGAGCGGCGATCATGGACTGTTTGCCGCGATCGAGGCGATGGCGGAGGTCAGCGCCGCGTGTATCTCGACGGGCTTCTGCGTGTGGTGCCAGGACGCGCTCGTCTGGTACTTGGCCAATGCGGAAAATCCGCGCGCGCGGGAGCGATACCTGGACGAGGTGGCACAGGGCCGCCAACTCGGCGGCACCGGCCTCTCCAACCCCATGAAGGCCCTGTCCGGCATCGAGCCCCTGGCGCTGCGTGGCGTGAGGGTGCCGGGTGGCTATCGGATCACTGGCC
>JAFAXD010000489.1 GCA_019241285.1 Xanthobacteraceae bacterium
GGAACAGAGGCGGCACTCCCGTGCGCGGCAGCTCGTCGTAAGCGGTGAGCCGGTAACCCTTGAGGCCCGTTTTGCGCGAGGCCCAGAATGGGGAAGACGTCGAGAGGGCAAGGAACAACGGAAGGTAGGGAATGAGCCGCGTCATGACGTCGACGCGCCTGTCGGCGTCGGGGATCCGCACATGAACATGCATGCCGCACAACATGTCGCGGTTGCCCACCATTTGCAGGTCGTCCATCATCTCGACATATCTGGGTTTTGGCGCCGTCGTGACGGCGCGCCAATCCGCAATGGGGTGCGTACCTGAGGCCAGTATGGCCATTCCGAACTGGTGCGCCGCTCCGGCCACCTCCTGGCGCAGAAATCGGAGCTCCTCCCGGGCATCAGCCATATTGGAATGGACGTTCGTGCCAACTTCGATCTGAGCCTGCAGGAATTCACGGGTGGAAAGCCTCCCCGTTTGCAGACTTGCCGCTTCAAACAATGCCTCGGGACTCTCGCAGATGACCTGAAATGTGCGCTCGTCGGAGAGAAAATACTCTTCTTCGATTCCGAAGCTGAAATCCGCTTCGTCTTTGCTCTCCTGGCCCTTTGAGCTGATGATGAAGCCCACCGGACCGGGCCCTGGCTTCAGTCGCAATCGGTCCGCGAGGGCTTCAATGAATTCCATGGCTTTGCAACCAAGCCTCAAGCACGGCGACTTGCCAGAGCTTTGAATGGCCCTTGGGGGTCAATTCGCCCTCGGGATCGGAGAGAAGACGGTCTACGTAGCCCCTGTTGAAAATGCCTCGATCGCGTGCGGCAGGAGATTCCAGGATGTCGCGGACATACTCAAAAAACGGACCCCGCAGATAGCGCAAGCTCGGCACGGGAAAGTAACCCTTCTTGCGATCAATGATGGCATCAGGAACGATGCCGCGGGACGCTTGCTTAAGAATGTACTTTCCACCCTCCCGCACCTTCAAATCGGCGGGAATACATGCCGCGAGCTCAACAACTTCATGGTCAAGGAATGGCACGCGGGCCTCCAGGCCCCAAGCCATAGTCATGTTGTCAACACGCTTGACCGGGTCGTCCACGAGCATGATTTCCGTATCGATCTGGAGTACTTTGTCGATGGCAGCCCTTGCGCTGCAATCTTCGAAGAACGCGCTGACAAAGTCTCGACTATAATCCTCCTGCACATACTCGGCGCTCAATGCCTGCTTCATTTCGTCGTGCGTGCGGTCAAAGTAAAGCCGGCTGTACTCATCGAGCGGAGCATCCATCTTCATCATCGGCGGATACCAGTGATAGCCGCCGAAGATCTCGTCAGCTCCCTGCCCGCACTGCACCACCTTGATGTGCTGCGATACCTGTTCGCTCAATAGATAGAACCCGATCGCGTCATGACTCATCATCGGCTCTGACATCGCGGAGATCACATCAGGCAAGGCCTCGATCGCGCGACCTCCGTCAACGTGCAGCCGATGATGTTCGGTACCGAAATGCTTGGCGACCAGATCGGAATAGCGGAATTCGTCGCCCTTGACGTCATCGACGCTCTCGAACCCGATCGAGAACGTGTTGAGGTTTGCCTGGCCGAGCTGCGCCAATAACGCGACGATCAGCGAGCTGTCGAGCCCACCTGACAGAAGAACGCCCACCGGCACATCGGAAACCAGACGCCGGCGAACAGCCGTCGTCATTGCCTCTAAGACCGCCGCCCGCCACTCTGGTTCCTCGAGCTGCTCGTCGCCTTGGTGCGCCCCGAAGTGCACATGCCAGTAGCGTTGCTGGCGAAAACGTCCGTCCGGCTCGACGATCATCAACGTGGCCGGGGGAACGCGGCACACGCCTGCGAGGATCGTTTTGTCTCGCGGCACGACCGCGTGAAAGCTCATATAATGATGTAGTCCCTCCGGGTCGATCCGCGTGTTCACGTCACCGGCGGCCAGGAGCGCCGGCAATGTCGAGGCAAACCGCAGCGAGCGGCCTGTGCTCGTCCAGTAGAGCGGCTTGATCCCCAAGCGGTCGCGCGCCAGGATGACGCGGCCGCTGTCGCGCTCCCAAAGCGCGAATGCGAACATGCCTTTGAAGTGCTCCACGCAGCGAAGCCCCCAGGCATGGTACGCCTTCAGGATGACCTCGGTGTCGCCTTCTGAGAAGAACCGGTACCCTTTGGCCTTTAGCTCGTTTCTCAGGTCGCGATAGTTGTAGATACAGCCGTTGAAAACGATACCGAGCCCGAGGTGCGGATCTATCATCGGCTGCTGCGACGCACCGGCAAGATCAATGATGCTCAGGCGCCGGTGCCCAAACCCGACTTGTTGCTGTAGGTAATAGCCTCCGGCGTCCGGCCCCCTTGGCCGCAAGGAATCGGCCATCGACTGGAGAGCGCCAACGTCCGCGCTCCCGTCCCAACTGATTTCACCGCATAGGCCGCACACTTGATATGACACTCCGTTTTGGCAGCACTCCTAACGCCGCAAAGGGCAACTATGTTTTCTAACGCCTCAAAGGGCAACTATGTTCCTGAAATCGTGTCATTTTCAGCCGCATGCCGGCGCGGCGAAGCAACCCAGACATGAAGCGCGTGGCGGAGCTGAAGCGGAACGCTTCGCGCTCACAAACGTTTGGCTGCCCCAGGGATTGGCCCCAAATATTCCGACGGCGCCGCGATGATCAGGCGCCGGATGATGAGATCATCCGGCTGTCTTGGACGTACGCGCTTGAAATCGAACCACACATTGACGAAATGGTGCCGCGACATCCTCCGGGCTCGTCCGATCGCAGGGTCTTGGAGCCAAAGATGGGCCTTGTTGATGCCGTACACGACGGAGTAATGGCCGCAAGCCCAGTGCTCACGGCTGCCGCGGACACGCAAAACGCTCATCCAATCCACTATCACGGGAATGCCCCGGGCCAGCCATCGTTCGATGGTGGAGAAAGTCGCGCCGTCAACAATTGCGGCGCCCAATCCTAACCGGCGCGCGGCTCTGACAAGATTGGGACCGGTGGTACCGGTCGTCGTGCTCGTTCGGCAGAGCTTGGCGATAGATTTTTCGGACATCCGGTGGCCAAAATAAGCGAGGATCATCTTCAGGCAGGCCGGGCCGCACAATGCGCGGCCTTGTTTGAACGGCGCACCGGCAGACTGATCGCACGAGGATTGATGATGAAGCCGGGCTGCTGGCGACCGAACTCACGCTGCACGCGTGGTTTCATTTCCTTATGAAGCCCGCGCGACCGGCTCTCCCAGCCGGACAAGCGTTTCGATGCCTTGCGCGGTGTTGTCGAGGATATCCTGCGACGGGATCCAGGCTTCAGGTTCTCCGAACGCGACAATGGCTGAGCCTCCGAACTTGAACATCGATTTCTCGTCGCCTCGAGAAAATGGCTGATCAAGCCGGTGCACCTGAACGATTCGCCCAACCGACATGGCGCCGATTTCGACTAACGCCAACCGGCCAAAATGTGCGGTCTGCAGAATGTTGACCTGCCGATGGTTGCGAAACAGGATGTCAGGTTGATTCAACAGCGCGCGCCAATTGATGGTCCATAGCGGCCCACCGCGCCGATCGGCTTCGACCGTGTTTCCGTCGTCCGGATAGTGCGCGTGATGATAGTCCACAGGCGAGAGCCGCGCGAGCAGCACCGGTCCGCTTCGAAACGGCTCGGCGCGTTCACGGCTGCCGAGGATCCGTTCGGCGTTCAAGGAGTATCCTTTGATCGGAAACTGCTGCTCGGGATCGAGTTTGG
>JAFAXD010000515.1 GCA_019241285.1 Xanthobacteraceae bacterium
CAGAAGCGGGCGCGCGACGAGGAGACGATCCTGTCACGCATTCGGCCGTTCGTTCACAAGACGCGAGCAAACAAGGTCGTCAGCGATCGCATGGTGCTGAACGCGGCCTTTCTGGTCGACCGGGAGCACGGACCTGAGGTGGACGAAGCCGTGCGCAAGCTTGATGAAGAGCTGAACGACCGGTTGATGTTCAAATATGTCGCACCGGTGCCGCCGTACAATTTCGTGAATATCGTCGTCAACTGGGCCAGGTGAGGCATGAGCATTCTGGGGACTGTTCTAACCGCACCGGTTCTTGGGCCGATCAAAGGCCTGCTCTGGCTTGCCCGGACGATCGAGGAACAGGCAAATGGCGAACTTTACGATCCGGATAAGATCCGCGGCGAGCTGGCGGAACTGGAGCTTGCCCTCGAGCTGAAGCAGATCGACGCGCGCGAATACGACAGACAAGAAGAACTATTGCTGAAGCGGTTGAGAGAGATCCGGGAAGCGAGAAATGACTGATTCCAACGACGTAGACCTTGGTGAGCACGCAATGCGCGCTGCACCGGCTCAGCAACTTGCAACCGACCTCGGGCTGAGCGAGCCAACCGCGCCCGACAGGCGCCAGCCGTTTGAGCTTATATCGCGCGCGAAGGCGCAGCTTCAGCATCTTACGGGCTATGGGATCGACAGCGTATCGGGGTTCGAGCGCGCGGATACCGGGTGGCGTCTGTCGGTCACGGTGATCGAGCTGCATCGCATTCCGGCAGCAACTGACGTTCTTGCCAGCTACGAAGTGGATCTCGATGAGGTCGGCAATATCACCGGCTATCATCGCGGCAAGCGCTATTTCCGCGATCAGGTGGGAGACATTTTGTGATCCCGCCTGGCGCGAAGGCGAGCATTCCATGTCCAATCGGACTTTATCAAAAGCAGGAGGAGGAGATCTCCCGCTGCACGGCTGCGATCAATGCGTCTGCAGTCGTCGCAGATAAGGTTCGCGCAGCACAGGACCTGCAACGCAGCGTATCAGTATTGCTGGGTTGCAGTGCCTATGATGAAAGCAACCACGCCTGCCAATTGTGCCGTGAGGTCGCACTCCTGCGCGACAAAACGGCGTCCCTCGTCGAGAAAGCGGCTGCATTGGTGCGTTGAGCCTTGATGGTGAACACGAGAGAATCACATGCCGCAAACTCGGATGGAGCATTCGGTACAGACTGGCACGCTGGCCGACATTCTTGATCGCATTCTCGACAAGGGGGTCGTGATCGCCGGCGACGTTACGGTTTGTCTGGTCGGCGTCGAGCTTCTCAATATTCGCCTGCGCCTGCTCATCTGTTCGGTCGACAAGGCAATGGAGATGGGCATCAACTGGTGGCAGAACGATCCGACACTGTCGTCGCAAGCCGCGGATTCGGCGGAGCAGAACCGGGCTCTGCAACAGCGGTTGGACCGACTTGAGCGGATCCTCAATCCCGCTCCCGCCCCGGAGCCGCAGGCGTGAGCGCGACGCAAGCCGAGCAAAGCGGCGGTCCGCTTTATCTGTATGCCATCGTTCCTTCGGATGCACACGGCGAAGCAACGATTTCGGGAGTGAACGGCATCACCGATCGCATCACAATGATCAAGGGCAACTCGTTCTCTGCCGTGGTCGGAGGCAGCCCAGGTGGCGGCCTGAAAGGCCGAAGCCGCGACGAATTGGGCCGTCTCCTGGTGGCGCACCAGGCGGTCGTCGAGCAGTTGATGAGCGCGGGACCGGTCTTGCCGGTGAAATTCGGCACCCAAGCACCCGACGAGATCCGCGTGCAAAAGGCGCTTGAACAAGGACATCGGCTGTTCCAAACCGCCTTCATCGAACTGGAATCCTGTACGCAATTCGTGATCGTCGTCACCTGGGATCTTAATGCAGTCTTCGCCGACATAGCCGCGCAGGAGCCCATCGCCCGACTCAAGGTCCGCCTGGCCGCGAACGAAGGTGTGACCCCGGCGGAGCGAGCCGCGTTTGACAAATTGGTCAAAGACGCCCTCGAGGAGCGCCGGGCGGCCGTCGCGAGCAGCCTGTTGAATGGACTCCGCGCCGTAGCTATCGACCTGATCATCAACCCGGTCACGGCCGACCGTACCGTCTTGGATGTGGCGCTGCTGGTGAAGACCAATGCCGGGGCCGCCGTCGAGCGCTGCCTTGAGATGCTGGATGCGGAGCACACTGGGCGCTTGCGTTTCCGTTGCATCGGGCCAATGCCTCCCGCCAGTTTTGCCACCGTGCTGATCGACTTTCTTGAACCTGATGAGATTGAGCGGGCGAGCCGCATCCTGCACGTGGAGGGGGGGGTTGGCATCGAGGATGTGCGCTCGGCCTACCACCGTCTGGCCAGAACGATCCATCCTGACGCGACAGGCGGAAGCGGTGCCGAGATGGCGGCATTGAGCGAGGCTTACAAGATCATGTTGCGGCACGCGCGCGCCCGCGAAAACGAGCCGTCATACGGGGCTGCCCTGCCCGACACACCGGCCGTGCTGGTCTCGATTGAGCGGCAAGAGTCGGCAAGCGGCTCGGGCTCGATCACGCAATCGAGCGGAGGATCGCATGTCCGCCATTGATCCGCTCGTCTATGCCTATGGGGTCGTGCGCCTGCGCGACAGCGGGAGCCTGGGGAGCCTGTCTGCCGTTGAGGGGGTGAGCGGCAGCTTGTTGCGGACCGTATCCTGCGGAGATCTTGCGGTCGTTATCAGTGACGTCCCTCAACACGCGGACGGCGCGATTGAGGATGTCTGGCGCGATCCCGAGCGTATCAAGCACATGGTGCTCGATCATCACCGTGTCCTTCGCACAGTCGCCAATGATTGCACGGTGCTGCCTTTGCGCTTTGGCGCGGTATTTTCCAGCGATGAGCGGGTGGCCGCCATGCTGGGGGCGCAGCGAGAACGGCTATGCGCGGCGCTTGAGCGCATTGATGGCGCGCGCGAATGGGGCATTCAACTCTTTTGCGATCGGGCCGCGCTGCGCTCCCGTCTGGGAGCGGAGGCCCCCGCGATCCGTGCGGCCCGCGAACAGATTGCCGCGACGACTGCGGGCCGGGCGTTCTTTCTTCGTCACAAGCTCGGGCAGGCGCTTGATGCGGAGACGCAGGATGCCATTGACCGTTGTGTTGCTGATTGCCGGACCTCACT
>JAFAXD010000036.1 GCA_019241285.1 Xanthobacteraceae bacterium
GCTCCATGGCCTTGAGGCCATACTCGCCAAAATCCAGGTTGGTCGCACTCGTCGCAACGCCTTTGATCCGGCCTTTATGCGCCTTGCGAAATTTGGTGCGCGACGGTTGCAGCATGGCACGCTCTCTTTCTTGACTTCACTCTCGCCGATCGCTCAGGCGTCGCGACGGGGACGGCCGGCTTCGGCTTCAGCCATCCGCTTGTCTTGCGCCATCGGATCATGCTCGAGGATCTCGCCCTTGAAGATCCAGACCTTCACGCCGCAGGTCCCGTAGGTGGTGAACGCGGTGGCGGTGCCGTAGTCCACGTCGGCGCGCAGCGTGTGCAGCGGCACGCGACCCTCGCGATACCATTCCATGCGCGCGATTTCGGCGCCGCCGAGCCGCCCCGAACAGTTGATGCGGATGCCCTCAGCGCCAAGACGCATGGCCGACTGCACGGCCCGCTTCATGGCGCGGCGAAATGCGACGCGGCGCTCCAGCTGCTGGGCAATCGACTCGGCAACGAGGCGTGCATCGAGCTCCGGCTTGCGGATTTCGATGATGTTGAGCACCACGTCGGAGTCCGTCATCTTGGCGACGCTGCGGCGCAGCTTCTCGATGTCGGCGCCCTTCTTACCGATGACGACGCCGGGACGCGCCGAATGGATGGTGACGCGACATTTCTTGTGCGGACGCTCGATGACGATCTTCGACACCGCCGCCTGCTTGAGCTGCTCCTGCAGTTCCTTGCGGATCTGCATGTCCTCATGCAACAGCTTGCCGTACTCGCCCTTGCCGGCGAACCAGCGCGAGTCCCAGGTACGGTTGATGCCGAGCCGCAGCCCGACCGGATTGACTTTCTGACCCATCGGTCCTCCTCAAGCACCCGCCGGATTGGCGGCCATACCGCCATCCAACACAGCGCCAAAAACCTTTGTCACGCCGCCGCCGCTTCGACCTGCCGCACCACAATGGTGAGGTGCGAGAACGGCTTCGTAATCCGTCCAGCACGTCCGCGGGCGCGCGCATGAAAACGCTTGATCACCAGCGACTTGCCGACATGTGCCTCGGCGACGATGAGATCGTCGATGTCGAGGTCGTGATTGTTTTCCGCGTTCGCAATCGCGGACTGCAGGCACTTGCGCACGTCCTTGGCAATGCGCTTGCGCGAAAACTCGAGATCGGCGAGCGCGCTCGCGACCTTCTTGCCGCGAATAAGCGCTGCCACCAGGTTGAGCTTGCGCGGGCTCACACGGATCGTCCGCATGACGGCCTGCGCTTCCGTATCTGACAGCGTACGCGGATGTTTTTTCTTGCTCATCGCCCTCGCCTCAGCTCTTGCCCGCCCCGGCCGGGGCGCCGCCCGTGCGCTTCGCCTTGCGGTCGGAAGCATGCCCGAAGAACGTGCGGGTCGGAGCGAACTCGCCGAACTTGTGACCGACCATTTCCTCGGTCACCATCACCGGCAGATGCTTGTGGCCGTTATAGACCCCGAACGTGAGGCCGACGAACTGCGGCAGGATCGTCGACCGGCGACTCCAGATCTTGATCACGTCATGCCGGCCCGATGAGCGCGCAGCTTCCGCTTTCTTGAGCAGATAGCCGTCGACGAACGGGCCCTTCCATACTGAGCGCGACATGTTGGTCCTCAGCTCTTCTTCTTGCGAGCGTGGCGGCTCGACACGATGAATTTGTTGGTCGACTTGTTGTTGCGGGTCTTCTTGCCCTTGGTCGGGAAGCCCCACGGCGTGACCGGATGACGTCCACCAGAGGTGCGGCCTTCACCACCACCATGCGGATGGTCGACCGGGTTCATGGCGACGCCGCGATTGTGCGGCCGCCGTCCCATCCAGCGCGTGCGGCCAGCCTTGCCAATCGACACGTTCATGTTGTCCGGGTTGGACACCGCCCCGACCGTCGCCATGCAACGGCCGTGCACCAGGCGCTGCTCGCCGGAATTGAGCCGCAGGATGACGTAGTCCTGATCGCGCCCGACGATCTGCGTGTAGGTGCCTGCCGAACGCGCCAGCTGGCCACCCTTGCCGATCTTGAGCTCCACATTGTGGACGATGGTGCCGACCGGCATGTTGCCGAGCGGCATCGCATTGCCCGGCTTCACGTCGACATGCTCGCCCGACACGACGGTGTCCCCCTCACCCAGGCGCTGCGGCGCCAGGATGTAGGCCAGCTCCCCATCCTCATACTTGATCAACGCGATGAAGCCGGTGCGATTGGGATCGTACTCGATCCGCTCCACCTTCGCGGGCTTATCGAACTTCTGACGCTTGAAATCGACTAGGCGCAGCGCCTTCTTGTGGCCGCCGCCGCGAAAGCGCACGGTGATGCGACCGTTGTTGTTGCGGCCACCGCTCGAAATCTTGCCCTCGGTCAGCCGCTTGACCGGCTTGCCTTGGTAGAGGGCCGAGCGGTCGACCAGCACCAGCTGGCGCTGGCCGGGCGTCGTCGGCTTGAAGCTCTTGAGTGCCATGGTGGTGCCTTACAATCCCGTGGTCACGTCGATCCGGTGCCCCTCCTCGAGGGTCACGATCGCGTTCTTGACATCCGATTGCACGCCGCGGGTGCCGCGGAACGCCTTGACCTTGCCCTTACGCACCAACGTATTGACGGCCTTTACTTTCACGTCGAACAGCTTCTCGACGGCCTCCTTGATCTGCGGCTTGGTCGCATTGCGGGCGACGCGGAACATCACTTGGTTCTGCTCCGAGGCGGCTGTCGCTTTCTCGGTGATGACCGGGGCAAGAATGACGTCGTAGTGGCGCGGATCGGTTACGCTCATTTGAATCGCGCCTCCAGCGCTTCGACCGCGGCCTTGGTCAGCACCAGCTTGGAGCGCCGCAGAATGTCGTAGACATTCACACCCTGCACCGGCAGCACGTCGATTTCGGGAATGTTGCGCGCCGCAAGCCGGAAATTGCTGTCGATCTCGGCACCGTCCACAAACAACGCGTTGTTGATGCCGAGCTTTTCAAGCTGCTCGCGCAAAGCCTTGGTCTTCGGATCCTTCGCGGCGGCCGCATCAACAACAATGATACCGCCGTCGCGCGCCTTGGCGGAGAGCGCGTGACGTAGCGCCAGCGCGCGCACCTTCTTTGGCAGATCGGTGGCGTGATCGCGCGGGGTCGGCCCGAACGAGCGCCCACCGCCGCGGAACAGGTTCGCGCGGGCGGAGCCATGGCGCGCGCCGCCCGTGCCTTTCTGCTTATACATCTTCTTGCCGGTGCGCATGATCTCGGCCCGGTTCTTCACGTCATGCGTGCCGGCGCGACGCTTGGCGAGCTGCCACAGCACGTAGCGCTGGATAAGGTCCTGACGCGGCTCCAGCCCGAAAATATCGTCCGACACCGTGATCGAGCCGGCAGTCTCACCGGCGAGCGTTGTGACGGTTAGTTCCATGTCACACGCCCTCCTGCGTTTGCTCGGCCGGAGCCTCGGCGCTCACCGCTGCCGGCTTCTCCTCGGCGGGTGCGCGGAATTTTCCCGGCTTCGGTGCGTCTTTAGGCAGGGCCTTCTTGACCGCATCGCGCATCATGATCCAACCGCCCTTCGCGCCGGGAACCGCGCCCTCGACCAAGACGAGGCCGCGCTCGACATCGGTCTGCACCACGCGCAGATTGAGCGTCGTCACGCGCTCGACACCCATCTGTCCCGGCATCTTTTTGTTCTTGAAGGTCTTGCCGGGATCCTGGCGGCCGCCGGTCGAACCGATCGAGCGATGCGAGATCGACACGCCGTGCGACGCACGCAAGCCGCCGAAATTCCAGCGCTTCATGCCGCCGGCGTAGCCCTTGCCGATCGACGTTCCGGTCACATCAACAAATTGACCGACAACGAAATGATCAGCAGTGATCTCCGCCCCAACCGGGATGATCCCATCCTCGCTCACGCAAAACTCAACGAGCTTGCGCTTTGGCTCGACCTTCGCGATCGCAAAGTTGCCGCGCTCAGCCTTGCTGACATTGCGCACCTTGCGACTGCCTGCCCCGAGTTGGAGCGCCACGTAGCCGTTCTTGTCTGTCGTGCGGTGGCCGACGACCTGACACTGGTCGAGCCGCAGCACGGTGACAGGCACGTGCTCGCCCGCCTCGGTGAAGAGGCGCGTCATACCGACTTTCTGTGCGATCACGCCGGAGCGCATCGTCGTTCCTCCACCCCTTACAGCTTGATCTCGACGTCGACGCCTGCCGCCAGGTCGAGCTTCATCAGCGCATCGACCGTCTGCGGCGTCGGGTCGACGATGTCGAGCAGACGCTTGTGGGTACGCATCTCAAACTGCTCGCGGCTCTTCTTGTCGATGTGCGGCGAACGGTTCACGGTGAACTTCTCGATTTTCGTCGGCAGCGGAATTGGCCCGCGAACTTGCGCGCCGGTACGCTTGGCCGTCGCCACGATCTCGCGCGTCGAGGCGTCCAGGATGCGATGGTCGTACGCCTTGAGCCGGATGCGGATATTCTGGCCGTTCATAGTTCTCTCCGACAACGGACGACGGACGACAGACAGAGGAATGACGAACAGCAAAAGCCGTCAGCCTCGATTATGTCTGTCTGCCCTCCGTCCTGTTCTGTTGCTTTTCCGTCGTCTGTCGCTTGTTACTCGATGATGCTGGCAACCACGCCGGCGCCCACGGTGCGGCCACCCTCGCGAATGGCGAACCGCAGCTTCTCTTCCATCGCGATCGGCACGATCAGCTCGATGGTCATTGCGATGTTGTCGCCCGGCATCACCATCTCGGTGCCTTCCGGCAGATGCACGACGCCGGTCACGTCGGTGGTGCGGAAGTAGAACTGCGGACGATAGTTGGTGAAGAACGGCGTGTGGCGCCCACCCTCTTCCTTGGTGAGGATGTAGGCCTCGGCCTTGAACTTGGTGTGCGGCTTCACCGAACCCGGCTTGCACAGCACCTGGCCGCGCTCGACTTCTTCGCGCTTGGTGCCGCGCAGCAGGCAACCGACGTTGTCGCCTGCTTCGCCCTGGTCGAGCAGCTTGCGGAACATCTCGACGCCGGTAACGGTGGTCTTGGTGGTCGGCTTGATGCCGACGATCTCGACTTCCTCGCCAACCTTGATGACGCCGCGCTCGATACGTCCGGTCACCACGGTGCCGCGGCCGGAGATCGAGAACACGTCTTCCACCGGCATCAGGAACGGCTGGTCCTTCGGGCGCTCCGGCTGCGGGATGTTCTCGTCAACCGCTTTCATCAGCTCCAGGATCGCGTCCTTGCCGAGCTTCGCATCCTTGTCTTCCAGCGCCATCAGGGCCGAGCCCTTGATCACCGGGATTTTGTCGCCAGGGAAATTGTACTTGGACAGGAGTTCGCGAACCTCGAGCTCGACGAGCTCGAGCAGCTCCGGATCGTCCACCATGTCGACCTTGTTCATGAAGACCACGAGCGCCGGCACGCCGACCTGGCGCGCGAGCAGAATGTGCTCGCGGGTCTGCGGCATCGGGCCGTCGGCTGCGGAAACGACCAGGATCGCACCGTCCATCTGCGCCGCGCCGGTGATCATGTTCTTCACGTAGTCGGCGTGCCCGGGGCAATCGACGTGCGCATAGTGCCGCTTGTCGGTCTCATACTCGACGTGTGCGGTCGAGATGGTGATGCCGCGCGCCTTCTCTTCCGGTGCCTTGTCGATCTGGTCATAGGCCGTGTAGTGAGCCTTGCCCTGCTCGGCCAAAATCTTGGTGATGGCCGCCGTCAGCGACGTCTTGCCATGATCGACATGGCCGATCGTGCCGATGTTGCAATGCGGCTTGTTGCGGTTAAATTTTTCCTTGGCCATCGGGTTCTCCTAACTTACCGACTCGGGGTTGATCGCCGGGTTCAGGCGTATTTCGCCTGAACCTCCTGAGCGACGTTCTGTGGCACTTGCTCGTAGTGATCGAACTGCATGGTGAAGGTGGCGCGGCCCTGGCTCATTGAGCGCAGGTTGTTGACGTATGAGAACATGTTGGCGAGCGGCACCATCGCGGTGATCACGTTGGCATTGCCACGCATGTCCTGGCCCTGAATCTGGCCACGCCGGGAGTTGAGGTCGCCGATGACCGAGCCGGTGTAATCCTCGGGCGTGACGACCTCGACTTTCATGATCGGCTCGAGCAGCACCGAGCCGCCTTTCTGCAGAGCTTCGCGCAACGCGGCGCGCGCCGCGATCTCGAACGCTAGCGCCGACGAATCAACGTCGTGGTAGGCGCCGTCGACCAGTTCCACCTTCAAATCGACGACCGGGAACCCGGCCAGGACGCCAGATCCAAGGACTGACTCGAGACCCTTCTCGACGCCCGGGATGTATTCCTTCGGCACTACGCCGCCGACGATCTCGTTCTCGAACGTGAAACCTGAGGTCGGCTCGCCGGGCGCGACGTTGATTTTCACGCGTGCGAACTGGCCGGAACCGCCGGTCTGTTTCTTGTGCGTGTAATCAACCGTCACCGGCCGCGTAATCTTCTCGCGATAGGCGACCTGCGGCGCGCCGATATTGGCCTCAACCTTGTAGGTGCGCTTGAGGATGTCGACCTTGATGTCGAGATGCAGCTCGCCCATGCCCTTGATGATGGTCTGCCCGCTCTCCTGGTCAGTCGAAACCCGGAATGAGGGATCCTCGGCCACGAGCTTCGCCAGGGCGGTGCCGAGCTTTTCCTGATCGGCCTTCGATTTCGGCTCGATCGCGATCTCGATGACCGGATCTGGGAATTCCATTTTTTCCAAGATCACGGGCTTCTGCGGATCGCACAGCGTGTCTCCGGTGCGCACTTCCTTCAAGCCAGCCAACGCGACGATATCACCCGCAAAGGCTTCCTTGATATCTTCACGGTTGTTGGCGTGCATCAGCAGCATGCGGCCGATGCGCTCCTTGCGGTCCTTGGTCGAATTGAACACGCCGGTGCCGCTCTGCAGCGTGCCGGAGTAGATCCGGCAGAACGTGATCGTGCCGACGAACGGATCGTCCATGATCTTGAAGGCGAGCAACGCCATCGGCTCTTTGTCATCAGCGTGACGGACGATCTCGTTGCCTTTGTCGTCGATGCCCTTGATCGGCGGAACGTCGATCGGCGACGGCAGATAGTCGACAACGGCATCGAGCAGCGGCTGAACGCCTTTGTTCTTGAACGCCGAACCGCACAGCACGGGATAGAAGGCGCCCGTGATCGTCGCCTTGCGGATCAGCCGCTTCAACGTTGCCTCGTCAGGCTCATTGCCCTCGAGATACGCGGTCATCGCGTCGTCATCGAGCTCGACCGCGGCCTCGATCATCTTCTCGCGATATTCCTTCGCCTGATCGAGCAGATCGGCCGGAATGTCGGTGTCGCTATACTTTGCGCCGAGTGTCTCCTCGTCCCAGACGACAGCCTTCATCCGGACGAGATCGATGATGCCCTTGAACTGGTTTTCGGCGCCGATCGGCAGCTGAATGGCAACGGGCTTCGCTCCCAGGCGATCGACGATGTCGCTGAGACAGCGGAAAAAATCCGCGCCGATCTTGTCCATCTTGTTGGCGAAGACGATGCGCGGGACATGGTATTTGTCGCCTTGACGCCAGACCGTTTCAGTCTGCGGCTCGACACCCTGATTGGAATCAAGAACGCATACGGCGCCGTCGAGCACGCGCAACGAGCGCTCGACTTCGATCGTGAAGTCGACGTGCCCGGGCGTGTCGATGATGTTGAGCCGCTTGCCGTGCCAGATTGCGGTGGTTGCTGCGGACGTGATCGTGATTCCGCGCTCCTGCTCCTGCTCCATCCAGTCCATGGTGGCCGCGCCTTCATGGACTTCGCCGATCTTATGGCTCTTGCCGGTGTAGTAGAGGATGCGCTCGGTCGTCGTGGTCTTGCCGGCATCGATGTGAGCCATGATGCCGAAGTTACGGTAGTCCTCGATCGGATGACTGCGGGGCATGCGGAAAATCCTTAAGCGTGCGACGCCTTACCAGCGGTAATGCGAGAACGCGCGGTTGGCTTCAGCCATACGGTGCGTGTCCTCGCGCTTCTTAACGGCGTTCCCCCGATTGTTTGATGCATCGAGCAACTCGCCAGAAAGCCGCTCGGTCATGGTCTTTTCATTGCGCTCGCGGGCCGCGGAAATAAGCCAGCGAATACCAAGTGCCTGCCGGCGATCGGGGCGCACTTCGACTGGAACCTGGTAGGTTGCGCCGCCAACACGACGTGATCGCACTTCGATCGACGGCATGACGTTATCGAGCGCCTGCTGGAACACCGTGATCGGGCTCTGCCGGGTCTTGCCTTCAATCAATTCGAACGCGCCGTAAACGATGTTCTCGGCAACCGACTTCTTGCCCTCGTACATGACCGAGTTCATGAATTTGGTCACGACTTCGTTCCCGAATTTCGGATCGGGCAGGATTTCGCGCTTCTCGGCACGGTGACGACGGGACATCGATCAAGTCCTGGCTTTGTTTTCTTTGCTACTGCAGCCGGATCGAAATCCGGCCTCTTGTCTCTCGTAACGCGATGCGATCTCGGCTCACTTCGGCCGCTTGGCGCCGTACTTGGAGCGCCGCTGCTTGCGGTTCTTCACACCCTGAGTGTCGAGCACGCCGCGCAGGATGTGGTAGCGCACACCGGGCAGATCCTTGACGCGGCCGCCGCGGATCATCACGACCGAATGTTCCTGCAGGTTGTGACCCTCGCCCGGAATATATCCGATCACCTCGAAGCCATTGGTGAGGCGCACCTTGGCAACTTTACGCAGCGCCGAATTCGGCTTCTTGGGCGTCGTCGTATAAACGCGGGTGCACACGCCACGCTTCTGCGGGCTCTGCTGCAGTGCCGGCACCTTCTTGCGTGCCTTTTGGATGAGCCGCGGTTTGCGGATCAACTGGTTGATCGTCGGCATGTCGCCTTCACCTCATTGGCCGCGCCTGGTAGCGCCGCCCTCTCCCAAACATGCGCACCATGCCAAGCAGGCTGGCGCGCAAAACGAAATCGCGCCATCCAGATGGATGACGCTCTCCTTTGCAGAGGATCGCGCAAAAGCGTTGCGCGCGATCGTGCACCCGAAGTTTCAACCCGCTAGGGTCATCAGCAGCGTCTGAGCTTCATTGGTCAGGCCTCATGATCGAGGCTGCTGCCATGGTCCCCAAAAGCTGGTTGGACCCGGCAACCGTCCGACGAAGCGAAGCTCACCGCCTGCCGAAAAAGTGCGGCGTATGTATCGACGTGCTGCCACGAAGTCAAGCCGAGAACCCGCGAAATTACGGCCGTTTTGGGCTTTTGCAGATTCCGTGCGGGCAAGCGGTGCTGGTACAAGCCGTTCGGCCAAGCCTTTTAGGGAGCCGAGGTTTAAATGGCAACGGCAGCGATTTGGTACGAGAGCGACGGTTATCGTCTCGAAGGGCGTCCGCTGATGGGCCGCCGGGTTGCGGGCCAGGAATTTCTCAAGGCTTTTGCGCGGTTTGCCCGCACCGATCGGTTCACGGCGGTTGTTCGCGATCAGCAAAACCAAGGGGAATTCCTGGCCACGATACGGGAGCTACGCCCCGAAATCCCGGCCATAGTGGTGACCCCGGAGGCCATGGGGGAACTCGCCGACGTCGGTTGCCTGTATTTTCCGGGTCCCCTGCCCAACGACCTCGCCTGGATGCGGCGCTACTTTGCGCCGCGCACCTGGAGCCTGTGCGGGGTGACCCATACGGTCTCATCGCTGCGCGGCATGAAAATTGTCGCCGATTGGCCGCTTGCGGGGTTTGAGCCCTGGGACGCGATGGTCTGCACGTCAAAGGCGGTAAAGGATGCCGTCGAACGCATCCTTGAGGCGCGGGTTGCGCAATTTCGCGAGCAACTCGGGGCTACGCGGGTCCCGCTCCCGCGCCTCCCGCTCATTCCCCTTGGGGTGGACTGTGATCGGCAGGCCGAAATCATGCGCGGGCGGGACGCGGCGCGGGCGAGTTTGGGCATTGCCGATGATGAATTCGTCGTGCTTTTCGTTGGACGTCTTGCGTTCAACGCCAAAGCGCATCCGTTTCCGATGTATCTCGCCCTACAGCGACTGGCCGCTCGCCACAAGGTGGTCCTGGTTGAATGCGGTTGGACGGACAATATCGGGGTGGGCAGGGCGTTCAACGAGGCACGCGCCAGGATCTGTCCGTCAGTGCGGTCGATCGTGCTTGATGGCAGGTCCGCGACCGAAGTGGCGCGGGCCTGGGCGTGCGCGGACTGCTTCTGCTCGCTCTCGGACAACGTTCAGGAGAGCTTCGGATTGACCCCGATCGAAGCCATGGCATCGGGACTGCCGTGTATCGTCACCGATTGGGACGGCTATCGAGATACGGTTCGCGATGGGCTTGACGGCTTCAGGGTGCCAACGCTCGCACCGCCTGCCGGGGTTGCAGCCGATCTGGTCCTTCAACATGTGTTCGACGTAAGGCCATACGGCACTTACATCGGGCACGCAGCGGCGATAACTGCTGTCGACTGCGAAGCGACGACCGCCGCTTTCGAACGCGTGGCCGGTGACCCTGAGCTGCGGCGGCAACTGGGAGCCAGCGGTGCACGGCGTGCACGCGAAGCGTTCGATTGGTCGGTCGTTATTCGGGCCTATGAGACGTTGTGGGCAGAGCTCGCGGAGATTCGCACCGCGGCGATCAGACAACATCCTCTGCAAGCCAAACCGGTCCGCTGGGCCGAGCATCTTGATCCGTTCGATCTGTTCGCAAGTTATCCCAGCGCCATGCTGCAAGCAAAAATGCACATCCGACTCCTGCCCGATGCAGAGACCGATGCGTTTGAAGAGCGCCTGTCGCTGTCGATTGCGATGAACAACGTGATGGGCGGAGACCCGCTTCCCGCCCTCAAACAATTGCGAGATCGGCTGCGCACCGGCCCCTGCGAGGTCGAGACGTTTCTTGGTCACTACCGCCCAGCCGACCGAACACGGGCACTTCGCGGCCTGATGTTGATGGCCAAGTTCGGCCTGGTGGCAATTGACAAACCGTGATGAGAGGCGGCGTCAGATAAAAGAAGAGCGGGGTGACGCAAGCCACCCCGCTCGATTGGGTTCAAGGCCCTGCCTGATCAGCTACTCAGCTGCAGGCAATTGCGCCGTCTCGGTCTTGGGCACCGCCTCCTCTTTCTCGCGCTCCTCGAGAATGAGTTGGTCACGCTTGCCCGCGACTTCACGCAGATCGTTCATGACGGCACCGGTTCCAGCCGGGATCAGGCGGCCGACGATGACGTTCTCCTTCAGGCCGTCGAGCGTGTCCGCCTTGCCGTTGACGGCCGCTTCGGTCAACACCCGCGTCGTTTCCTGGAACGAGGCAGCGGAGATGAACGAGCGTGTCTGCAGCGAGGCCTTGGTGATACCAAGCAGAACCGGATGCGCTTGCGCCGGCTTCTTGCCTTCCTCGTGTGCCTTGGCGTTGATCTCGTCGAACTCGACCTTGTCGACCTGCTCGCCTTGGATCAGATCGGTCTCGCCCGAATCGTCGATCTCGACTTTCTGCAACATCTGGCGAACGATCACCTCGATGTGCTTGTCGTTGATCGCCACGCCCTGCAGCCGGTAGACCTCCTGGATCTCGTTGACCAGATAAGCGGCGAGGTCTTCGACACCACGAATGGCGAGGATGTCGTGCGGGGCCGGGTTGCCCTCGACGATGTAATCGCCTTTCTCGATGACGTCGCCATCCTGAAGGTGGATGTGCTTGCCCTTCGGGATGAGGTACTCGCGCGCCTCCTCGTCCTTGTTGGTCGGCTCGATCGTGATCCGGCGCTTGTTCTTGTAGTCGCGCCCAAACCGGACCGTACCGGCGATCTCCGCGATGACTGCTGATTCCTTCGGCCGACGTGCCTCGAACAACTCGGCCACGCGCGGCAGACCACCAGTAATGTCGCGGGTCTTGGCACCCTCGGTCGGAATACGGGCGATGACGTCGCCCGCCTTGATCTTGCCGCCCGGCTCGACCGAGAGCACGGCGTCGACGGCGAGCATGTAACGCGCATCACCGCCGCGGCTGAGCTTGAGCACCGCGCCGTCCGGCCCCTTGATCACAATGGCCGGCCGCAGGTCGGCCGCGCGGCTCGAGGTCCGCCAGTCGATGACGAGACGCTTGGCAATGCCGGTGGACTCGTCGAGCGCCTCCGACATTGACTGGCCTTCGACCAGGTCTTCGAACCCGACCGTGCCTTCGACCTCGGTCATGATCGGCCGTGTATACGGGTCCCATTCAGCGATGCGCTGGCCACGTTTGATCTGGTCGCCTTCATCGACCTTGACCCGGGCGCCGTACTGGATGCGATGCAGCGCCCGCTCAGTCCCGTCCTGATCGACGACGACGATGACCATGTTGCGCGCCATGGCGATCGACTCGCCATCCGAGTTGCGCTGCAAGGCCCTGTTGCGGATGCGGATCGTGCCATCGAAGTTCGACTCGATGAACGACTGCTCCGAGATCTGGGCAGCGCCGCCGATGTGGAACGTGCGCATGGTGAGCTGCGTGCCCGGCTCGCCGATCGACTGTGCGGCGATAACGCCGACAGCCTCACCCATGTTCACGGGCGTGCCACGCGCCAAGTCGCGTCCGTAGCACTTGCCGCAAACGCCGTTCGAAAACTCGCAGGTGAGCACCGAACGAATGCGCAGTTCCTGGGTGCCAGCGTTGACGATTTGCTCGACCTGCTTCTCCTCGATCAGCGTGCCGTTCGCGACGATGACCTGGCCGGTTGCCGGATCGCGCACATCCTCGGCCGTGGTGCGTCCGAGAATGCGGCTCGCCAGCGACGCCACCACCTGGCCGGAGTCGATGATGGCGCGGACCTTGATTCCCATCGTGGTCCCGCAATCTTCGCCGGTGATGATGCAATCCTGCGCCACGTCGACCAGACGACGGGTCAGATAACCCGAGTTCGCGGTCTTGAGCGCGGTGTCCGCGAGGCCCTTGCGGGCGCCGTGCGTCGAGTTGAAGTACTCGAGCACCGAGAGCCCTTCCTTGAAGTTGGAGATGATCGGGCTCTCGATGATCTCGCCTGACGGCTTGGCCATCAGGCCGCGCATGCCGGCGAGCTGGCGCATCTGCGCGGGCGACCCGCGTGCACCGGAATGCGCCATCATGTAGATCGAATTGACCTGAGCATCGCGACCGTCGGCGCCCTTCTTGGTCGACGAGATCTCGCGCATCATCGCTTCGGCGATCTCCTCGGTGCACTTCGACCAGGCGTCGACGACCTTGTTGTACTTCTCACCCTGGGTGATCAGGCCTTCGTTGAACTGCTGCTCGAATTCCTTGGCGAACTCGCGCGTGCGGTCGACGATCTTCCACTTGGAATGCGGAACCACCATGTCGTCCTTGCCGAACGAGATGCCCGCTTTGAACGCGTGGTGGAACCCGAGCGCCATGATGCGGTCGCAGAAGATCACGGTCTCCTTCTGGCCGCAGAAGCGGTAGACCGTATCGATCATGTTGGAGATTTCACGCTTCGTCATCAGCTTGTTGACGACGTCGAACGAAATCTTCTTGTGCCGCGGCAAAACCTCGCCCAGCAGCACACGGCCGGGCGTGGTGTCGTACCAACGGCGAACGGGCTCGCCGTTCTCGTCAAGGCCTTCCCAACGGAACTTGATCTTGGTGTGCAGGTCGATCGCCTTGGCGGCGAGCGCATGCTCGATCGATGACGTGTCGCCGAAGATGTGCTTCTGCTCAGCCCCACCCTCGCGGACCAGCGAGAGGTAATAGAGACCAAGCACGATGTCCTGACTAGGCACGATGATCGGCGAACCGTTGGCCGGGTGCAGGATGTTGTTGGTTGACATCATCAGCACGCGCGCCTCGAGCTGTGCCTCGAGCGACAGGGGCACGTG
Organism: Xanthobacteraceae bacterium; assembly: GCA_019241285.1. GTDB lineage: Bacteria > Pseudomonadota > Alphaproteobacteria > Rhizobiales > Xanthobacteraceae > JAFAXD01. The sequence continues at coordinate 13,809 of JAFAXD010000036.1, forward strand.
CACGGCCATCTGGTCACCGTCGAAGTCGGCGTTGAACGCCGCGCAGACGAGCGGGTGCAGCTGGATTGCCTTGCCTTCGATCAGCACAGGTTCGAATGCCTGAATGCCAAGCCGGTGCAGCGTCGGGGCGCGATTGAGCAGCACCGGATGCTCGCGAATGACCTCATCGAGGATATCCCAGACTTCGGATTTCTCTTTTTCGACGAGCTTCTTCGCCTGCTTGACCGTGGTCGACAGCCCTTTGGCATCGAGCCGTGAATAGATGAACGGCTTGAACAGCTCGAGCGCCATCTTCTTGGGCAGCCCGCACTGATGCAGCTTGAGCTCGGGACCGACGACGATAACGGAACGGCCCGAATAGTCGACGCGCTTGCCGAGAAGGTTCTGACGGAACCGGCCCTGCTTGCCCTTGAGCATGTCGGCGAGCGACTTGAGCGGCCGCTTGTTGGCGCCGGTGATCACGCG
>JAFAXD010000143.1 GCA_019241285.1 Xanthobacteraceae bacterium
GCTTGAATAGTTGATGGTAGTTGCTATTTTGTAAGCCTCGGGCAAATCGCTGAACAGGCGCGCGGCGCGCTTGCATTGGAATTGCTGCCCGATTTCTTCTGCAGGCAGTGGATCTTATGGTTTTGCGATCGATGCAAGTGTCGCGAACGACGCCAGCCAAGCTGCGCGCGTCAGGGTCTTTTCTCGAGGCACTGGGGCGCTGCCCGCAACCGATCCTCGCCTTCATCGAAGTGGCCGAGGACAATTATGTGCCCAGAGGCGTTGAACTCCGCAACAGACTTACCGAGCGCCAGTTTACGGCGCTAATCCCTGCTGGCGTGATGGACGGGCTGTTGCGTGACAGTAATGTGCTCCTGGTTCAGCCCTCAGTCGGGTTGCAGCCGATTTCGCCGGTAGGCCTCGGCGACTAAGCGAGATGCACCTCTTGTTGACGGAAATGTTAGGGAGTGCATTATCTTGTTGAACGAATGATGATTGTGCCTCGAGCAATCCGCTTGAAGACTTCGCGGATTGCACGGCAACCTCGATCTTCCATCACATCGCCGGCGGAGATCAACGTTGGATAGGCACGTAGAGGCGCCATCAGATGGTCCAATGACAGGTATTGCTAACGATTTGGTCGCCTATCGTCATCAGGATTCCAGTAATCACGCCAGCACCTGGAATAACGGTAGAAAGTAGCTGAAGCAGCGGCTTGATTTCCGGCCACAGCGTACAGAAATTGACGCCGCTTGCGCCTGGGCCGTAACCGGCCGTGCCGCAATCGCGGCAACAATTTATTGGCGTAGATCTTGCCCCGTTTGAGCAGACAACTGAACGGACATGACTGAACTCCATTATTCGAGGACTGACTCTCGCACCGATACTGGAACTTGCATCGCAACCCTGCTAGATGTCGCACTCGGTACAGTTACTGATTGATCTCGGGACTCTGCCAGCTTTGATCACCGGCACGCGCATTGTTTCAATCACTAGGGCGTCACGGATCTCCGGCGCAAAGTTGAACGGGGCCTGTTCCCCGCATCTTAAATTTGGGATCGTTTCCGCGCGACGCTCTCGAGGTAACGATCCCGATGCCCATTGAGCGCCTGCTCAGACCGCGTGAGCTTGGCTTCTCTTTGTGCGGGTGCACCCTCCATGCGATCCGCGGGTAACTCCAGGCGCTTCCGCATTGACAGCTATGCCCCGCGGGGCTTTAGTCCCCCGACCAACGGTCTCTCACGTCGAGAGCGAACAGGGAATGCGGTGCGGAACGCGAGTTCCAACGCCGCAGCTGCCCCCGCAACTGTAAGCGGCGAGCCTGTGCCACAATGCCACTGGGGGAACCCGGGAAGGCGGTGACGGGCCAAGACCCGCGAGCCAGGAGACCTGCCGTTGGTTCGGGCGTTGCCGGGCGGGGTGCCTCGGCGCAAGTCCGATGCGCGCGGCACCCAGGGAAGCAGCGGTTTGCCGCCAGTTTCAAGCGAGCCCATTCTGTATGTATGCGTGACCTGCCGACGGGCCGGCGAGCCCGATGAACCGCGGCCGGGCGAGTTGCTCGCCGCCGCCAGCGCTGCCGCGGCGCAGGGGAGCGGGGTTGCGGTGACCCCGGTCAAATGCCTCGCCAACTGCAATCGCGGCGCCAGCGCGGCCATGCGGGCGAACGGCTCCTGGACCTACATTTTCGGCGGGCTCGATGAGAGCTGCGCCGCCGCGTTGATCACCGGGACCCGGATGCTGGCCGATGCCGCGGATGGGGTCCTGCCCTGGCGCGGGCGCCCGGAATTGCTCAAAGGCCGCCTGATCGCGCGCGTACCGCCAATAGATTTCGTTGAGGAACCCGAATGAGCAACAACACCAACTCGCTCGCCCGTGTGCCCTGCACCATCGTCACCGGCTTTCTGGGCGCCGGCAAGACGACGCTGATCCGGCACGTCCTGGCCAATGCACGCGGCCGCCGGCTCGCAGTGATCGTCAATGAGTTCGGCGATGTTGGAATCGACGGGGAAATTCTCAAAAGCTGTGGCGATGCGGCCTGCCCGGAGGAAAACATTGTCGAGCTCGCCAACGGTTGCCTGTGTTGCACCGTCGCCGACGAGTTCGTGCCGGCGCTAGATCAGATCCTCAATCGCCAGCCCGCGGTCGAGCACATCGTCATCGAGACCTCCGGGCTTGCGCTGCCCAAGCCGCTGGTGCAGGCATTCCATTGGCCGGCGATCAAAAGCCGCGTCACCGTCGACGGCGTGGTGGCGGTTGTGGATGGCGCTGCGCTCGCCGAGGGCCGCGTTGCCAACGACCTCGCCGCGCTCGCGCGCCAACGCGCCGCTGACGATTCGCTCGGTCATGACAATCCGGTCGAGGAAGTCTTTGAGGATCAGATCGCCTGTGCGGACCTCGTGGTGCTCAACAAACGCGATCTCGTCAGCGAAGCGGACGCCGCCGCCGCGCGGGCGCGTGTCGCCGGCGCGCTGCCGCGTACGGTGAAGATCATTAGCGTCGCTGACGGCAAGGTCGATCCCGCCGTACTGCTCGGAATCGGCATGGCGAGTGAGGACGATATCGAGAATCGCCGCACCCACCATGACCTCGAGCTGGACCACGACCACGACGATTTTGCGAGCTTCGTGGTGTCGCTGCCGGAGATCGCCGAGCCGGGCGCACTCGCGACGCGGATCGCGAGCGTCGCCGAACGCTTCGATGTGCTACGCATGAAGGGTTTTGTCGCCGTGGCCGGCAAACCGATGCGGCTCCTGGTGCAAGCGGTCGGCGCACGCGTGACACATCAATACGACCGGCCCTGGGGTGCACGCGAATCCCGCGACGGTCGTTTGGTTGTCATCGGTCAAAAAGATATCGACCGCGACGGGATCGCGGCGATGCTGCTCGCATAGCTCATGCACCTCCTCGCCACCACCGCGACGAGCCTCGATGAGATTGTCGAGCCGGTCGATCTTGGCCAGACGCCTGGCGACCTGGTAGTCGCCTCGTTTGCAGAGAGCGATCTCACGGCGCTCGCCACCGCTTTTGCGGCGGAACGCGAGGTGCTCCCGACCCTGCGATTGACGCCGTTGCGTGAGCTGCGCCACCCGCTCTCGGTCGATCTATGGATCGACAAGGTCGCTTCCCACGCCAAGGTGATCGTGTTGCGGCTCCTCGGCGGACCCGATTGGTGGCGCTACGGGGTTGAGCAACTCCAGACGCTTGCCCGCGCGCGGGGCATCGCGCTTGCCCTGCTCCCGGGCGAGGATCGCGACGATCCACGCCTCGCCGAAGCCTCCACCCTGCCGGCCGCGGAGATCGCGACCCTTCTCGCTTATTTCCGCGAGGGTGGCGAAGCCAACCTGCGCGCCCTGTTGCGGAGATTGGCCGGACATGCCGGGATGCGCCTCGACGCGCCTGCCCCACAGCCGCTGCCCCGTCTTGCCGCATACTGGCCTGGCGTGGGGACACTCGGAGTGGAAGAGTTGATCGGGAGGCTATCTCAATTTGAACCCGAGCCGAGTCGGTTTACATCCCCCCTCCCCGTGGTCGCCATCATCTTCTATCGCGCGGCGCTGCTCGCCGCCGACACAGCACCGATCGATGCGCTGTGCGGGGCGCTTACCGCGCGCGGGCTCGCGCCGGCGCCGCTCGTGGTCACCAGCCTGAAAGACGCGGACGCCGCGGAATTCGTGCGTGATGCGATCGCGCGGCTCAACCCGGCGCTGATCATAACGACGACCGCTTTTGCCGCCGGGGACGTGTTTGATCGGATCGGCGACATCCCGGTGCTGCAGGCGGTGATCGCCACGACAAAACGCGCCGCCTGGGCGGCGAGCGCACGCGGGCTCGGTGCCGCCGATCTCGCCATGCACGTGGTGCTTCCCGAGCTGGACGGCCGCGTACTCGCCGGCGCGATCGCGTTCAAGCATCCGCGCAAGTCCAACGCGATGCTCGCCTTCACGGCGCTTGCCAACTCGCCGGAGCCGGACCGAATTGAATTTGTTGCTGACCGCGCCGCCGCACTGGCACGATTGCAACGGCTGCCGCGTAGTGACAGGCACATCGCCGTGCTGATGCCCGATTATCCCGGCGCGCCTGGCCGCAGCGGCTATGCGGTTGGGCTCGATGTACCGGCGAGCGTCGTGGCCCTGCTCCATGATCTGGCCGCTGCGGGCTACACGATTGCCGACGCACCGACAAACTCGCGCGCGCTCCTTGATCAGGTCAACGCCGGTGCGTCCGACGCCGCGCTCATGCTTGCCGACTATCAGCGCATGTTTGCTTGCCTTCCGGCCGAGGCGCGTACGGCCATTGAGACCCGTTGGGGCGATCCCGCCGCCGATCCGGATGTGCGCGACGGCGCGTTTCGTTTCCGCGCGCGCGCACTCGGCAATGTGGTGGTCGCGCTCCCGCCCGATCGTGGGGGCGCCGGTGAGCGCCGCGCGGATTATCACGACGCCACCCTCCCGCCGCGCCACGCCCTCGTCGCCTTCATGCTGTGGCTGCGCCACGTCGCGGACGTCGACGCGCTCCTCCACATGGGCGCACATGGCACCCTGGAGTGGCTTCCCGGCAAGGCCGTGGCGCTGACCGCGTCGTGCTTCCCGGAATTGCTGGTCGGTCCCCTCCCCGTCGTCTACCCGTTCATCGTCAGCAATCCCGGGGAAGCGGCGCAAGCCAAGCGCCGCATCGGCGCGCTCACCATCGGTCACCTGCCGCCGCCGCTCGCTCGCGCCGGCTTGTCGGGCGAGGCGCGGGAGCTCGAGCGCCTGGTTGACGAGTACGCGCAGGCCGACGGGCTTGATCGAAAGCGGCGCGAGAAACTTGCAGGGTTGATTGTTGAAACCGCGCAGGGCAGCGCGTTGGCGCGCGAGGCCGACCTTGCCCGCGACACCGGCCCCGACGAGGCGCTGCGCCGCATCGATGCGTGGCTCTGCGACCTCAAGGACCTCGCCGTCAAGGATGGCCTGCATGTGTACGGCCGCCTCTCCGAACAAGTTGCTGGCCCTGACGCAGCCTGGGAGGCCAGCGCCGCGGCCGAACGCGAAGCGCTCCTTGCCGCGCTCGACGGACGCCGGATCGCCCCGGGACCAGCCGGTGCGCCCGCACGCGGGCGGCGCGATGTACTCCCTACTGGACGCAATCTCTTCGCCACCGACCCCCGCGCCCTGCCCTCGCCGACGGCGGTCGATTTCGGCCGCCTCGCCGCCGAGGAGGTGCTGCGCAACCATCTGCAGACCCACGGCGAGATGCCGCGTAGCTTGGTGCTGGATCTCTGGGGCAGCGCAACCTTGCGCACCGGTGGTGAAGAGCTGAGCCAAGCACTCTGGCTGATGGGGTGCCGGCCGGTTTGGGATCACGCGACCGGGCGGGTCACCGGCGTTGAGGTGCTGCCGCTCGCGAGCCTTGGGCGTGCGCGCGTTGACGTGACGCTGCGCATCTCCGGCCTCTTTCGCGATCTCTTCCCAGCGCAGATCGCGCTATTTGATGCGGCCGTGCGCGCAGTCGCGGCGCGCGAGGAGATCGATACGGAGAACCCGCTTGCGGCGGGCCGGCGCGCGGGCGAGCCGTTGCCTGTGCGCGTTTTCGGTAACGCGCCAGGCAGCTACGGGTCGGGTGTCGACGACCTCATTGCCGCTGCGGCGGAGCCGAACGAGATCGGCGCGGCGTATCTGGCCGCGACCTCACATGCCTATGGCGGCGCGGACGGCGTCGCTACGCCCCAGCCAGGCGCCTTCGCACGGCGCATTGTCGACGCCGATTTGTTGTTGCACACTGGTGATGATCCCGCGCGCGATCTGCTCGACGGCGCCGAAGATGCGGCTTTCGTCGGCGGCTTTGCAGCGGCCGCTACCGCGCTCGGCCGCGACGCAGACCTGATCATGCTTGATACGACCGATCCCCAACGCCCGCGAGCGCGCCCACTCCACGCAGCGCTCGCGCGGCTGGTGCGCGGGCGCGTCAGCGAGCACTTCATTGCAGGGCAAATGCGGCACGGCCCGCGCGGGGCCGCGGAACTCGCTGAAACGGTGGACCGGCTGTCTGCGTTTGCGCACACGACCGGCGCGGTCGATAGCGCCCTGTTCGATTTGTTGTACAACGCTTACCTTGCCGACGCAGCGGTGCGCGAGTTCCTGCAACGCGAGAACGCAGTCGCAGCGCGCGCGATCGCCGCACGCTTCGAGCAGGCGCGCCAGCGCGGCCTCTGGCACCCGCGCCGCAACGACGTCGACGCATTGCTCATGCTGGAGACTGCGCCATGAGCGATCGCCGCGGTGCCTGTCCGGCGTTGTTCACCCCGATGCAGACCGGGGACGGGCTGCTGGCGCGCATCCTACCGGCCGAGGGCATCACTCCGGCGGCATTCGCCGCTTTTTGCGCAGCGGCGCGACGGCATGGCAATGGCACCATCGAGGTATCGGCGCGCGGCAGCCTGCAGGTGCGTGGACTGAATGTCGCAAGCGCGCCGCACTTTGCAGATGAGGTCGCGGCCTTGGGCATTGCGGCACTTGGGGTGCCGGTGGTGAGCGATCCCTTGCCTGATCACCCAGCTGCGCTGATCGACGCGGCGGCGCTTGCAGCCAATTTGCGCGCAGCGATCGCCGATGCAAACATCGTACTACCACCGAAGATATGTGTCGTTGTCGATGGCGGCGGCATACTCCATCTCGATGCGCTCAGCGCGGACGTGCGGTTACGGGCCTATGTGGACAATGGCGAGACGCGGCTTGCGATCGCGCTCGGGGGCGACGCAAACACGGCGGCGGCCCTCGGTTCCGTTCCGCTCGAGGTAGCGCCCGATATTGTTGTTGAAGCATTGCGGATCATCGGTGACGCGCGCGCGTCCGATGTACTGCGCGCGCACGGACTTGACGCGTTCAGCAAGTTGCCGCATGTGCACCCTGGCCTCATCCGACTCCAGCCACGGGCACAGATCGAGATTATCGGGGCACATCCGTTGCGTGATGCACGTCGCGCGCTGGGGGTGGGACTCGCCTTCGGCCACGCCGAGGCCGAAATACTGATCGCGCTCGCTGAGTGTGCCTCAGCCCATGGCGCGCGCGCTGTGCGGCCCGCCCCCGGACGCGCGTTGTTGCTGATTGGGATCGCGGAGCAGGACGTCACCGCATTGGCGCACGAGGCCGCGCGGCTTGGATTTGTGACGCGCGCCGATGATCCGCGCCGGCGGATCGTGGCCTGCCCCGGCGCACCCGCCTGTGCGTCCGGTTTCATTGCAGCGCGAGCCATTGCTTCAGAGCTTGCAGACTTCCACAGCCCTCGTCCTGAGGAACTTGAGGGTAGCGAGGGCGTCTCGAAGGACGGCAACGAACGAGAGCTGGGCCATCCTTCGAGACGCACGCGCGCAAGCGCGCGTGCTCCTCAGGATGAGGGCCGAGGTTTTTTGCGCGCCCGCGATCTCATCCACATCTCCGGCTGCCCGAAGGGCTGCGCGCATCCACGCCCGGCGACGCTGACCATTGTCGGCAGCGAGCGCGGCTGCGGCATCGTCGAACATGGCACCGCACGCGCACCACCGCGCACTTACGTTGCCCCACAACAACTTGTGGCACATCTAGCCGAGCGTGTTAGTGAGCCCGTCCATGGCTGAAGTCCTCGCCTACCTGCGCGATGGGGCCGCGATCTATGCGCGGTCTTTCTCGATCATCCGCCAGGAGGCCGATCTCGCGCGCTTCTCCGACGCGGAAGCGACAATCGCTGTACGCATGATCCACGCCTGCGGCCTGGTTGAAGCGGCGGGCGCGATCGAGTTCAGCCCAGACTTCGTAGCCGCCGCCCGCGCGGCGCTCACCCGCGGCGCACCGATCTTTTGCGATGCCGAGATGGTGGCGCATGGAATAATCCGGCGTTTCTTGCCGGCCAAGAACGACGTGGTCTGCACGCTTAATGACGCGCGGGTCGCGCAGCTTGCGGCCAAGCTCGAAACCACCCGTTCCGCCGCTGCGCTTGAGCTGTGGGGCGAGCAGCTCGCCGGAGCCGTGGTTGCGATCGGCAACGCGCCGACAGCGCTGTTTCATCTGCTTGAAATGCTTGATCGGGGCGCGCCGCGGCCAGCAGCGATTCTCGGCATACCGGTCGGCTTTGTCGGAGCGGCAGAGTCGAAAGAGGCGCTGGCGGTCAACAAGCAGAAGATCCCGTTCCTGATCGTACGCGGCCGGCTCGGCGGCAGCGCCATGACGGCGGCGGCGATCAACTCGCTTGCGCGGGAGAACGCATGAACGCACGGGTGCCAGTCGGCCGGTTGATCGGAATAGGTGTGGGGCCTGGCGATCCAGAGCTGATCACGCTCAAAGCCGTACGCGTCCTGAAGACCGCAGACGTTGTCGTGCATTTTGCCAAGAACGGCGCTGGCGCCGGTAATGCGCGCACGATCGCGAGGGGGCATCTTCGTGAGGGCATCACCGAGTTGGCGCTGCGCTACCCACTCACCACGGAAGTTGCGAAAGACTGCGCCGCCTATCGAGACGCCATGACCGCCTTCTACAACAACTCTGCCGCGGAGATTTCGGCTCATCTCGATGCTGGCCGGACCGTCGCGGTGATCTGCGAAGGCGATCCGTTGTTCTACGGCTCCTACATGCATCTGCATGTCCGCCTTGCCGCGCGCTTTCCGACCGAGATCGTCGCCGGCGTCACCGGCATGTCGGGCTGCTGGTCGGCGGCCGAGACGCCGATCGCGCAG
>JAFAXD010000430.1 GCA_019241285.1 Xanthobacteraceae bacterium
GAGGCGCGCGACGCCAATGTCGGCGGCGAAATCCTCTTTACGGTGTTCTGAGCGAGAACGGACATGTCACGTATTGGGAAAAGACCGGTGCCGATCCCGTCGGGGGTTACCGCGACGGTGGAAGGCCAAACCGTGAAGGTGAAGGGGCCCAAGGGCGCCTTGCAGGTCGTGTTGCCCGACGACGTCACGGCGAAGATGGACAAGAGCAGCGTGAAGGTCGATCCGCGCACCGAGACCGATCGCGCGCGGGCCATGTGGGGGACCTCGCGCACGCTCGTCGCCAACTTGATGACCGGTGTCACCAAGGGCTTCGAAAGCAAGCTTGAGATCAGCGGCGTCGGCTATCGCGCGGCAGTGCAGGGCAAGAATCTGCAGATCGCGCTCGGCTACAGCCACGACGTGATCTACCCGATTCCCGAGGGCATCGCGATTGCCACGCCCAAGCCCACGGAAGTGGTGGTGACGGGGATCGACAAACAGAAGGTCGGCCAGGTCGCGGCCGAGATTCGCGGGTTCCGCAAGCCTGAGCCCTACAAGGGCAAGGGCGTGAAGTACGCTGGTGAGTTCATCTTCCGCAAGGAAGGCAAGAAGAAGTAGGAGCCCGGCGATGGCCGATCCAAAGAAGCAGGCAGCGCGCCGCAAGAGTCGCGTGCGTGGCACGATCAGGAAGGTCACGAGCGGCCGCGTGCGGCTGTCAGTGTTCCGTTCCTCGAAGCATATCTACGCACAGGTGATTGATGACCTGAAAGGCGAGACGCTCGTCTCGGCGTCATCGATCGAAAAGGACATGCGCGGTGGCTTGAAGACCGGGGCAGACATCGAGGCGGCCAAAGCGGTCGGAAAGCTGCTCGCCGAGCGCGCTGCGTCCAAAGGAATCAAGGATCTCGTCTTCGATCGTGGCAGCTACCAGTATCATGGGCGCGTCAAGGCCCTGGCTGACGCGGCGCGTGAAGGCGGATTGAAGTTTTAAGCGCATGTCCCGGAAAAGTGGCTACCGGTTTTCCGAAGAGGACATGCGCAAAACCAGAATCTGCCCAGGGCCGGAGGCCTTCGCAGAGATGATCGGACAGGATTGACCAATGGCACGTGCCCCACGCGAGCGCGAAAAAGAACGCAAGCCGGAAGAGCGCGACAGCGAGTTCACTGACAAGCTCGTCCACATCAACCGTGTCGCCAAAGTGGTGAAGGGTGGCCGGCGTTTCGGCTTTGCCGCTCTGGTCGTCGTCGGCGATCAGAAGGGGCGGGTCGGGTTTGGTCACGGCAAAGCCCGTGAAGTCCCGGAAGCCATCCGGAAGGCGACCGACTCCGCCAAGCGCAATCTGATGCGCGTGCCACTGCGCGAGGGCCGCACCCTGCATCATGACGTCCTTGGTCGTCATGGCGCGGGCAAAGTCTTCCTGCGAGCGGCACCTCCCGGCACTGGTATCATCGCCGGTGGGCCGATGCGTGCCGTGTTCGAGACGCTCGGGATGCAGGACGTGGTGGCCAAGTCCATCGGGTCGTCCAACCCGTACAACATGGTTCGGGCGACCTTCGATGCGCTCAAGCATCAGGATAGCCCCCGTTCCGTCGCCGGCCGCCGCAACATCAAGGTGTCCGCGCTGCAAGCGCGTCGCCGCGATAGCGACGGCGAGCAAGCCGCCGCCACCGAGTGATTGCGAGAGTGCTGATGAGCAAGGCAAGCAAGACCATCAAGGTCGAACAGATCGGAAGCCCGATCCGCCGCGAACATACGCAGCGCGAGACGTTGATCGGGCTGAGGCTTAACCGCATCGGTCGGGTTGCGGAACTTCCCGACACGCCAGCGGTGCGCGGAATGGTGAGCAAGGTCGCGCACCTCGTGCGCGTGCTCGACAACAAGTGAATGGTGGGCCGCCGGCGCGCGCATCCGTGCGCGAGGCGGACAGGTCAAGGAGATTGCGATGAAGCTCAACCAGATTGCCGACCGGCCGGGAGCGCGTAAAACGCGTCAGCGCATCGGCCGCGGCATCGGATCCGGCGTGGGCAAGACCGGTGGGCGCGGTGGCAAGGGTCAGACCGCGCGCTCCGGCGTACGCATCAAAGGCTTCGAAGGCGGTCAGATGCCGCTGCATCGGCGTTTGCCGAAGCGCGGCTTCAACAACATCTTCGCCAAGAAGCTGAACGAGGTCAATTTGGGCCGGGTTCAGGCCGCCATCGACTCTGGTCATTTGCGCGTGGAGGACGGCGCCGAGGTTGACGCAGCGCTTCTGGTGAACGCCGGCGTGCTGCGTCGCGCTCACGACGGTGTGCGGCTGCTCGGTGACGGCGAACTCAAGACCAAAGTCAGTTTCGTCGTCTACGGTGCCTCCAAGTCGGCAATCGCAGCTGTCGAGAAGCTTGGCGGCAGTGTCCGGGTGCTGGCCAAAAAGCCGGAAGCGCCAGCGGAGCCCAAGGGCAAGAACGCACAGCGCTTGTTGGCGGAAGCACGCGGCGAAAAGCCGAAGGGAGAGCCCGCTGCGGCGCCGGCCGAGAAGCCGAAAGGCGAGAAATCCAAAGCACCTGCCGAAGGCAAGAAACCGGCCGCACAGGAAGCCGCTCCAAAGGGCGACAAAAAGCCCCAGACGTCGGGCAAGGGTGGCAAGCCCGAGAAGGGTAAAAGCCCGGAGTGATTCCTATATGGTGATCACCTTGCCGCGCTATGGGGTCAGGCAAGTAAGCGCGTAAAGCGCAGATCGGAGCCAAGGGCATGGTCTCGGCAGCAGAACAACTGGCAGCCAATCTCAATTTCTCAGCTCTCGCCAAAGCCCAGGAGCTGAAGGCCCGCATTTGGTTCACGCTCGGGGCGCTGCTGGTTTATCGGCTCGGCACGTATATCCCGCTCCCGGGCATTGACCCCGCGGCATGGGAGCAGATTTTCCGCACGCAGTCCGGCGGCATCCTCGGCATGTTCAACATGTTCTCCGGCGGTGGCATTCACCGCATGGCGATTTTCGCCTTGAACATCATGCCGTACATCTCGGCGTCCATCATCATCCAGCTGATGACGACGGTTTCCAAGTCGCTCGAGCAGCTCAAGAAAGAGGGTGAGCAGGGCCGCAAGCTGATGAACCAGTACACCCGTTACCTGACGGTCGTGCTGGCGGCATTTCAGGCGTATGGAATCGCGGTCGGTCTTGAGAGCGCCGGGCAGGCGGTCACTGATCCGGGCATGTTCTTTCGGCTCTCTACCGTCATCACGCTGACCGGCGGCACCGTGTTCCTGATGTGGCTCGGTGAGCAGGTGACCTCGCGCGGCATCGGCAATGGCATCTCGTTGATCATCCTGTCCGGCATCGTCGCTGAACTGCCGACGGCGCTCTACAATATGCTTGAGTTGGGACGGCAGGGCGCGCTCTCCACCGGCCTCATCCTGGTGGTCATCGTCATGGCGGTCGCGGTGATCATGTTCATCGTGTTCATGGAGCGTGCCCAGCGCCGGCTGCTCATTCAGTATCCCAAGCGACAGGTCGGGAACCGCATGTTTGAGGGACAGTCCTCGCACCTGCCGCTCAAGCTCAACACGTCAGGTGTCATCCCGCCGATTTTCGCATCGTCATTGCTGTTATTGCCGACGACGGTCGCCAACTTCAATGCCGGTCAACTTCCGGACTGGATGACTACAGTTACCACGCAACTCGCCCATGGTAGGCCGCTGTTCCTGGTTCTCTACGTCGGACTGATCATCTTTTTCGCATTCTTCTATACCGCGGTTGTGTTCAACCCGACCGAGACGGCCGACAATCTCAAAAAGCACGGCGGTTTTATTCCGGGCATCCGCCCCGGCGAACGTACGGCTGAATATATCGACTACGTGCTCTCGCGCATCACGGTCATTGGCGCGGCCTACCTGGCGCTGGTCTGTCTCATTCCGGAGATCTTGATCTCCTATGCGTCGGTGCCATTCTATTTCGGCGGCACGTCGCTGCTGATCGTGGTCAGCGTCACCATGGATACGGTGGCTCAGGTTCAAGGCTATCTACTGGCGCATCAGTACGAAGGGTTGATCAAAAAATCAAAATTAAGGGGGAGACGCAGATGAGGCTGATCCTGCTTGGTCCGCCGGGGGCCGGAAAGGGCACGCAAGCTAAGCATCTGGTCGACAAATTCGGTATCGTTCAACTCTCTACTGGTGACATGTTACGGGCTGCCGTTGCGGCGGGTACACCCGTCGGCCAGCGCGCCAAGGACATCATGGCGCGCGGCGAGTTGGTGCCTGATGACATTGTGGTCGCCATCGTGGCCGATCGTATCGCTCAACCCGACGCTAAGAAGGGATTCATTCTCGATGGATTCCCCCGCACGGTACCGCAGGCCGAAGCGCTCGACCGCATGCTGCACCAGCGAGCACTCGACCTCGATGCAGTCATTGAATTGAAGGTCGACGAGGGCATTCTGCTCAAGCGCGTCGAGAAACGCATCGCCGACATGACGGCCCGGGGCGAACCCCTGCGCGCCGATGACAATGCCGAGGCGTTGCATAAACGGCTCGAGGCCTATCGGGCTCAAACCGCCCCGTTGATCGCGTTTTATGCACGCAAGGGCACACTGCACTCGGTCGACGGCATGGCCGAAATCGAGGATGTCGCGAACGCGATCGAGCGCGTGTTGGCTGCTGCAGAACCGGCCGAAAATCGCTAGCGCCCGGCGATGAGGTTGATCCGTTCGGCTCTCCTCGCGGCGGTCATCAGTATTCTTGGTCTCAGCGCAGGGCGTGCCCAGACTGATGGCGGCGATCTCGAGCGGGTCGTCGCGCGCAACGTACAGAGCATGTTGTCTGACGACGGCCATGGCGGTGTGGCCGTGGCGTTGCGCACCGGTGGGCGGACGCTGTTCTACAACTACGGCAAAGCCAATGCCCGGCTCGATCGGCCGATTCGCCCTGACGCCATTTTCAACCTCGCCTCGGTTGGAAAACTGTTCGCCACAACGCTCCTGGCGCAGGCCGTCAAACGTGGCGAGGTGCGGCTCGACGATCCCGTCGCAAATTATGTGACAGAGCTGCGCCAGGGCGGCGATATTCGCGACGTGACGCTAGGGGAGATTGCAAGCCACACCTCCGGGCTGCCGCGCGAACCCGAGGAGTACGAGCCTTGGCATCGCGGCCGTTACACGCTTCCCGATCTCATCCGTTTTCTCAATTCCTGGAAGGCCAGTCCTGGGCATGAGCCCGGCAAGCAGGACATCTACTCCAACTTGGCGATGATCCTGTTGCGCCTTGCGCTCGAAGGGGCCTTGCATCAGCCGTTCGAGACATTGATGCGTGAGCGGATCACCGGACCGCTGGCGATGGATTCGACGGCACTTAGGCTCTCACCCGCGCTGCGAGCCCGGGCGGTCCAGGGTTACGGGCCGGCAGGGCGTCCAATCGGCATTCCGGGGATCGGCGAGTCCAGCAACCTCGATTTTTCGGTCGCCGGGCAGATCTTTTCCTCGCCCCGCGATATGGCCACCTTCCTTGCTGCCAATATGGGAGAGCTACCCGATCATCGGGACTTGCAGGATGCGATGGCGTTCGCCCAGCGGGGTGTTTTCACCGTGAACCCGCATTTCACCCAGGGGCTCGCCTGGCAGATCGTCAATCGCGGTGACTTGGTGATCATTGATAAAAATGGCGGCCTGCCGAACACCTCGACCTATATCGGCTTTGCGCCTTCGATCCAGACCGGGATCGTGATTCTCGCCAACCGGGGCCGGCAGAACGCAACCGCCGTCGGCCGACGGATTCTGCATCAGCTTGCCCGGGAGGGTGGAGAGCCGCCTCTGGAAGGTGCTGACCCTGATTGACAATCCTGCCAGAGGCGTCGGGAGTGGGGGAACCAGCTCTGTCCACGGCAAAAAATGGTGACAAAAGGTTGACGAGCCGGGGTGGAATCCGTAAATACCCGTCACCCAGTATGCGAGAGACGCTGCAACGGTGCCGGCCCCGGAAGGGGAGGGTGGCGTGTGCGCGTTTATCGGGTTTTTACAACCAATTAGACCGGCAGGTCCGGTCGGCGGCAGGAGTGACGAGATTTGGCCCGTATCGCCGGTGTAAACATACCGACTAACAAGCGTGTCGTTATCGCGCTTCAATACATCCACGGAATCGGGCCCAAGACGGCCCAGGAGATCATGGAGAAGGTGCACATCGACGAGGCGCGTCGGGTGTCCCAGCTCAGTGATCAGGAAGTGCTTCAGATCCGCGAGGTGATCGACCGCGACTTCGTCGTGGAAGGTGACCTGCGCCGCGAGGTGTCGATGAACATCAAGCGGTTGATGGATCTTGGCTGCTATCGCGGGCTGCGCCACCGCCGTGGTCTGCCTGTTCGCGGCCAGCGCACGCACACGAACGCGCGCACCCGTAAGGGGCCGGCCAAGGCAATCGCTGGCAAGAAGAAATAACGCGAGTCAAAAGCCTGACGGCTCCCGGAGCGAACGGGTACAACGAGGATCAGTATGGGCAAGGAAGCTACCCGCGTCCGCCGACGCGAAAAAAAGAACATCGCGTCAGGCGTCGCGCATGTGAACGCCACGTTCAACAACACTATGATTACGATCACCGACGCTCAGGGCAACACCATCGCGTGGTCCTCCGCGGGGACCATGGGCTTCAAGGGATCGCGCAAGTCCACCCCTTATGCGGCGCAGGTCGCCGGCGAGGACGCGGCCCGCAAGGCGCAGGAACATGGCATGCGCACGCTCGAGGTCGAGGTCGCAGGCCCCGGCTCGGGACGTGAATCGGCGCTGCGCGCGTTGCAGTCCGCCGGGTTCATGGTCACGTCGATCCGCGACGTGACGCCCATTCCGCATAATGGTTGCCGGCCGCGCAAGCGTCGGCGTGTTTGAGAGTATTTTCCGGCGGATGGCGCGCAGGCCTCCGCCGCCGCTGATCTCCACGGAGCGGCGTGGTCCCGTGATCGAGCCGCGAGGGCTCTAGGTGATGACCGTGACGATTCAAAAGAATTGGCAAGAACTGATCCGTCCGAACAAACTGCAGGTAACACCCGGTTCAGATCCCAAGCGGATCGCCACCGTTGTGGCGGAACCTCTGGAACGCGGGTTTGGGCTCACGCTGGGCAACGCGCTGCGGCGCATCCTGCTCTCGTCGCTGCAGGGCGCAAGCGTGCAGTCGGTGCACATTGACGGCGTTCTTCATGAGTTTTCTTCCATCGCCGGCGTGCGCGAGGACGTGACCGACATCGTCCTCAACATCAAAGATATCGCCATCAAGATGCAGGGCGAAGGGCCCAAGCGCATGGTGGTGAAGAAGCAGGGCCCGGCGATTGTCACCGCGGCCGATATTCAAACCGTTGGCGACATCGTCGTGCTCAATCCGGAGTTGGTGATCTGCCACCTCGACGAGGGTGCGGAAATCCGCATGGAGTTCACCGTCAACACGGGCAAGGGCTATGTAGCCGCCGATCGCAACCGCCCCGAAGATGCGCCGATCGGATTGATCCCGGTCGACAGCCTCTATTCTCCGGTCAAGAAAGTTTCGTATCGGGTCGAGAATACCCGCGAAGGCCAGATCCTCGACTACGACAAGCTGACCATGCAGATCGAGACCAATGGCGCGGTATCGCCCGAGGATGCGCTCGCTTACGCGGCGCGTATCCTGCAGGATCAGCTCAACGTCTTCGTCAACTTCGTTGAGCCGCACAAAGAGATCAGCGCCGCAGAAGCAATCCCGGATCTGGCGTTCAATCCGGCCTTCCTCAAGAAGGTGGATGAGCTCGAGCTCTCGGTGCGCTCGGCCAACTGTCTGAAGAACGATAACATCGTCTATATCGGCGACCTGGTGCAGAAGTCCGAGGCCGAGATGCTGCGCACGCCGAACTTCGGGCGCAAGTCGCTTAACGAGATCAAGGAAGTGCTCGCTCAGATGGGCTTGCACCTCGGCATGGAAGTGCCCGGCTGGCCGCCCGAGAACATCGACGAGCTCGCCAAGCGTTTCGAAGATCATTATTGATCGGAGGACAGAGGGCGGACGACGCCGACCTATTTGTTGGTCCGTTCTGTCTGTTGCTCTGTCGTCCGTCGTCTGGAGTTCGACCACATGCGTCACGGTAACGCCCATCGCAAGCTCAACCGCACGGCGGAGCATCGCCGCGCCATGTTCGCCAACATGGCGGCGGCGCTGATCAAGCACGAGCAGATCACCACCACCTTGCCCAAGGCCAAGGACCTGCGGCCGATCGTCGAGAAGCTCGTCACGCTGGGTAAGCGCGGCGATCTGCACGCGCGCCGTCAGGCGATCGCGGAAATCCGCGACGTCGCCATGGTCAAGAAGTTGTTCGCGGTTCTCGGGCCCCGCTACAAGGATCGCAACGGCGGTTACACTCGCGTGCTCAAGGCCGGCTTCCGCTATGGAGACTCGGCACCCGTGGCCGTGATCGAGTTCGTAGACCGCGA
Organism: Xanthobacteraceae bacterium; assembly: GCA_019241285.1. GTDB lineage: Bacteria > Pseudomonadota > Alphaproteobacteria > Rhizobiales > Xanthobacteraceae > JAFAXD01. The sequence goes on from JAFAXD010000430.1 coordinate 8,392, forward strand.
TGTTGATGCCAAGGGTGTGGATTCGGGGCCGGTGCAGGGCGTGGAAACCGAGGCTACGGCCGCCTGATCGGCCGTAATTCCAGGCAATTTCAGGGGGCTTCGGCCCCCTTTTTGCTGTCGACGGGCACGATTGTGGGGCGCCGTTGCCTTTCAATTGGCCAGATCGGGCCGGTATATAGCCATGGTTCTCAACCGGGATCAGCCGATGTCCCTTGCTCCACGCGCCTTGGCGCTTGCTTTCCTGCCGCTCGTTGCTGTGTCGCTCGTCAGCCCTGGTTCGGCGGAGGATCGAGTCGTCCCTGCATCGCCGGCGCAACTGACACTCTCCTACGCCCCCGTGGTCAAGCGGGTGGCGCCTTCGGTGGTCAACGTCTACGCCGCCAAGACGGTCAGCAACCGCAATCCGCTGTTCGAAGACCCGCTGTTCCGCCGGTTCTTTGGCGGTTCTGACGGTCCGCAGGTGCAGCGCTCGCTCGGTTCGGGGGTGATCGTCGATCCATCCGGGTTGGTCGTCACCAATCACCACGTCATTGAGGGGGCCGACGAGGTGAAGGTTTCCCTCGCCGACAAGCGGGAGATTGCTGCCGAGGTGGTGTTGCGCGACGCGCGCTCCGATCTTGCCGTGCTGCGCCTGAAGGACAGCGAGCGTTTCCCGTCGATTGAGCTTGGCGACTCCGATGCGCTTCAAGTTGGTGATGTCGTGCTGGCGCTCGGCAATCCGTTCGCGGTCGGCCAGACCGTGACGCACGGAATCGTATCCGCGGTCGCTCGCACCCAGGTCGGCATTACCGACTACCAGTTCTTCATTCAGACCGATGCGGCGATCAATCCGGGCAATTCGGGCGGTGCGCTGGTCGATCTGAATGGTCGCCTGGTCGGTATCAACACCGCGATCTATTCGCGTTCGGGCGGCTCGCAGGGGATTGGTTTTGCGATTCCTGTGAACATGGTGCGGGTCGTGATCGCATCGGCGAAGGGCGGCGGCAGCGTCGTGCGCCGGCCGTGGCTCGGCGCCAAGCTCCAGGCCGTGACACCGGAGATTGCCGACAGCCTCGGCCTTAAACGCCCGGCAGGCGCGCTCGTCGCCAGCATCATCAACGGCAGCCCAGCCGCACGCGCCGGCCTGCGCACCGGCGACCTGATCACTGCCGTCGATACGCAACCCGTCGAGGATCCCAATGCCTTCGACTATCGCTTCGCCACCAAGCCGCTGGGCGGTCAGACGCAGATCGCGGTGCTGCGCGGCGGCCGGGAAACCAAGGTGACAATTGCATTGCAGAGCGCACCGGACGCGCCGCGCGAAGAGCTCGTGATCCAGTCGCGCTCGCCGTTCCTGGGAGCCAAGGTCGCCAAAGTGTCCCCGGCGCTGGCCGAAGAGCTCAAGCTCGATCCAGCGACCGACGGCGTCGTCATTGTCGAAATCGCTGACGGGTCGATTGCGCAGAGTCTCGGATTCCAGCGCGGGGATATTGTGCTGAACGTCAACGGTACCAATATCCTGCACACGAGCGATCTCGAGCGGGCGACGAAAACGCAAAGCCCGCTGTGGCGTATCAGTGTGTCCCGCAACGGCCAGGAGATGTCGGTCGTTTTCGGCGGGTAAATTTGCGCCGCAGTCAGTTGTTGATGGCGGAGAAAGATCCAAGCGATGACCTCTCGGCCGAAATCGCGAGGGGCAAGTCTGTTTTCGGCAGCTGGACTCGAGCGCACCGCGCCGCGTCCGCTTGCCGACAAGCTGCGGCCCAACCGCCTCGACGAAGTCGTCGGTCAGGACCATTTGCTTGGCCCTGACGGCGTGCTCACCCGCATGCTCGAGACGCGTACGCTCGGCTCGCTCATCTTCTGGGGTCCTCCCGGCACCGGCAAGACAACCGTGGCCCGGCTTCTCGCTGACGCCACCGAACTGCAGTTCGAGCAGATCTCGGCGATCTTCTCCGGTGTTGCTGATCTCAAGAAGGTGTTTGACGCGGCACGCGCCCGGCGCGAGGTCGGGCAGGGGACGCTGCTATTTGTTGATGAGATCCATCGCTTCAATCGCGCCCAGCAGGATTCGTTTCTCCCGGTCATGGAGGACGGCACGATTGTGCTCGTCGGCGCCACCACCGAGAACCCCTCCTTTGAGCTGATTGCCCCGATGCTCTCGCGCGCCCGCGTTCTGGTGTTCAAGTCACTCGATGCAAGCGCCCTGGAAAAGCTGCTGGCGCGAGCCGAAGCAATCGAAGGCAAGCCATTGCCGCTCGACCCGGAGGCGCGCGCGTCCCTGATCCGCATGGCGGACGGCGACGGGCGTGCAGCGCTGACGCTCACAGAGGAGGTCTGGCGCGCAGCACGTACCGGCGAGGTATTCAGCGCGGCGGCGCTGCAGGACATCGTCCAACGCCGCGCCCCGATCTACGACAAGGCGCAGGACGGGCACTACAACCTGATCTCGGCGCTGCACAAATCCGTGCGCGGGTCCGATCCCGACGCGGCGCTCTACTATCTGGCGCGGATGCTCGATGCCGGCGAGGATCCGCTCTACATCGCCCGCCGCGTGGTGCGCATGGCGATTGAGGACATCGGGCTTGCCGACCCGCAGGCACTCGTGATCACCAACGCCGCGAAGGACGCCTACGATTTTCTTGGCAGCCCGGAGGGTGAGCTGGCGATCGCGGAGGCGGTGATCTACGTCGCGACCGCGCCCAAATCGAACGCCGCTTATATGGCCTTCGGGGCAGCCAAGCGCACGGCGAAAGACGCCGGGTCGCTGCTCCCCCCCAAACACATTCTCAATGCGCCGACCCGCTTGATGAAGGAAGAAGGCTACGGGACCGGCTATGACTACGACCACGACGCACCGGATGCCTTCTCCGGTCAGGATTACTTCCCGGAGGCGCTTGGCCGCCAGACATTCTACGATCCGCCCGATCGTGGGTTCGAGCGCGAGATCAGGAAACGGCTGGACTACTGGGCAAAGCTACGGCGGGAGCGGGGCGGTTGAATTGACAATGGCCGCGGCCCTCAGCTTGCGGCGGATCATCACCCAGATCACTGCATACTGGATTAGGAACGCCAACACTTTTGCGCCCACCGCATACACGGAAATGAACCAGGCCCAGACGTCGATGCTAAATCGGTTGGCGACGTAAAGATTGATCAATCCGAGAGCAAACATCAGCGCCGCCCATGCGTAGCCGGAGCCGACCAGCACGCTCTCGGGAACATTCTGTTTGACAAACTCCGGCATGTAGCGGGCCAGCCAGCCGCGACGCAGCATGACCACCCCGATCGCGAAATGAACGACGCTCGGCTTTGCCATGATGAAACGGCTGTCCTTCGTCATGAGCGATGCGCCGCCGAGCGCGATCACCATCACAAGACTGAGCCAGGCCATGATGTCCGGCGTGCGTCCGCGCCGCTTGAGCAGCAAAAACTGCCCGATACCGCCGGCCATGGCGACACCGATCGCCAGATAGAGCTTGCCACTTACGAAGTAGACGATCAGAAAAACGATCGTCGACAGGAAATCTTCGCCAAGCTGGTAGAGCGCAGTTCGCATCGGTGTTGGCCTGTCCCGTGAGGCGGCGACATCCTATCAAAACGGGTCCGGCGTAACGACCTGGCCTCTGGGACGGGGCCATCGAGACTTCGGCTTCCGAAGGCCGGCAGGTGACGGTCGGGTATTTTTCAGCTACCCGTGCCGTCATGAAACAGCACAAGCCGAGGACGGGCCCGCGCCGCCAGCAGCGCGGCTCGTTTGGTCCCGCCGCGAGCGGGAGGCCGGGACGCGCCACGTCCCGGGGCGGGAAACCACGCAGGTTCGAGCCGGATCCCGCATCCAAAAGAAGCCCTGAGCCTCAGGCTGCAGCGCCAGTCCTCGCCGAAATGCCGACCAAGGTGCAGACCGTCCCGGTTTCTGCGGACGAAGCCGGGATGCGGGTGGACCGCTTTCTCGAGGCGAAGTTTCCCGGGCTGTCGTTCTCACATATCCAGCGGGTCATCCGAAAAGGCGAGCTGCGCGTCGACGGCAAGCGCGTCGACGGCAAGGACCGCCTGGCGGCCGGGCAATCGGTCCGGATCCCGCCGCTGCGGCTTGAGGCGCGACCGGACCGCGATGACAGCGGCGACGCCAAGACCCGGGCGTTTCTCAAATCGATCACGCTTTACGAAGACGATGACGTGCTCGTGCTCGATAAGCCCATGGGGCTTGCGGTGCAGGGCGGCTCCGGCATGACGCGTCACGTCGACGGCCTGCTCGACAGCCTGCGTGATGCCCACGGTCAGCGCCCGCGTCTCGTTCACCGGCTCGACCGCGATACCTCCGGTTGCCTGCTGGTCGCCAAAACGCGCTTTGCGGCTTCCGCACTGGCCAAGACGTTTCGCTCACGGGCGGCGCGGAAGATCTACTGGGCGGTAGTCGCCGGGGTGCCGAAGCCCAAGCAGGGTCGGATTTCCACCTTTCTCGCGAAGGATGAACGCGAGGACGAGTCGGTCATGCGCATTGCGCGGCACGGCGAGGAGGGGGCGAGCCACGCCGTGACGTACTACGCGGTGGTGGATACCGCGGCCCAACAACTCGCGTTCGTTTCCCTCAAGCCGGTCACCGGCCGCACCCACCAGCTGCGCGCTCACATGGCCCATATCGGCCACCCCATTATCGGCGACCAGAAATACTTCAAGATAGAAAACTGGGAGCTGCCGGGTGGCCTTCAGAACCGCCTGCACTTGCTGGCGCGCCGCATCGCCGTGCCGCATCCGCGCGGCGGGGTTATCGATGTGACAGCGCCGCTGCCGCCACATATGCAGCAGTCGTTCAACCTGCTCGGATTTGATACGACGCGCTATGACCCGATCGTCGACGCGCCCGAAGGCTGAGATGTTGACCATCTGGGGACGGCCCAGCTCCTTCAACACCCAGAAGGTGTTGTGGCTCGCTGACGAGCTGAGTCTCGATTACAAGCACATCCCAGCGGGCGGCTCGTTCGGGGGTCTCGACTCACCGCAGTTCCTGGCGATGAATCCGCACGGGCACGTCCCAGTCATCGATGACAACGGCACGGTCGTCTGGGAGTCGCATGCGATCTTGCGTTACTTGGCGGCGCGTTATGGCAAACATCAATTCTGGTCCGACGATCCGGGAGTGCGCGCCCGCGTTGAGGCCTGGATGGATTGGGCGCAGACGAGCCTGCAGCCCGACTTCCTGCTCGGTGTATTTTGGGCCTTTTATCGCACACCTGAACATGCTCGGAATTGGGAGGCCATTCGCGCCAAAGTCGCCCGGTGCACGGAGCATTTCCAGCTGCTGGACAGCATCCTATCAGATCGCCCCTACTTGTGCGGCGACATCATCAGCCTGGCCGATATCCCGGCGGGAACCGCGCTTTACCGTTATTTTGAGCTCGATATCGAGCGCCCGTCCGTCCTGAATGTCCGGGCGTGGTACCGCCGGCTTCAGGCGCATCCTGCCTACCGGACGTGGGTGATGCGCCCGTTTGATGAGTTGCGCGGACGCCTGGATCCGTGAGTTTGTTCGTTGCCTGAGGAGCGAATCGGTCAAACCAATTTGCGGACGACGAGTTCCGTATCGTTGTTGATGCGCGCCGCGCAGCAAGGCACCGCATCCGTGTAAGGCCATGGGAAATCCGGATAGGCAGTCCCGGCGGCGCCCGCCAAGTGATAGAACCGGCACTGGCGTGCCGCAAATTGCTCCAGCACCGGACGCGCGGGCTGCGGATAGGCCTCATTCAGGATCACAACCGAGTCCCACAACAAATCGAGATAGGCGGCGGGCGTGCGCGTACGGGCGACGTTGAGCAGCAATGCGGGCTTACCAGCAAGATGGGCCGGCCAAGCCTCCTTGTTGACCGCACCGGCGCCGAGCCGGTTGCCCTCCACCGGATAAACGTTGCGTCCAGCCAATTGCCGCAGCAGCTTTTGTCCGACGAACGTGTTTGCGTCGAGGACGATGACGGGGGTCTCCAGGTCCATGTGTTCCTGTTCTCTCACCATCGCTTCCCCTCGCGCCATGGCTGCCATTGCGGAATCGACCTCAGCTTCCTGGACCGCCACCCCGTGAGCAGAAAGTCGTCCGGGGAGCACGCCGGCGAACCGGACCTCCTCGGCACCGATGATTTTGCGGATTGACTCCATGCGGGCGTAGAGCCGTTGCAATCGCCGGGGCGCGTCGCGCCCCTCGAAATTCTTTTCGGTCGCCGCAACAGCAAACATCAGGCCCCAGGAGCCTTGTTGATCAAAAACGCCGATCAAGGTGGGTCGCCAACGCGCCCAATCCCGCATGCCGAAATAAGAGTAGCGGCGGTACATCTCGTCGGATCCCGGGTAGACCAGGAAAATGACCTTGATCAGACCCAGGTATCGATTGACTGCGCCCACCAGCGAAAGGACGACGCGGTTACTGACAAACAGAAACGACAGGATCAGCACAATCCGCCAGACATGGGCTCGCAAGTTCCAGCGCCGCTTTGGCCTGGCGGAGCGATTAACGGAGGTGTCCGACAGAGATGCCATCGCGATGCCTCAGGTTCCTGTCAGCGCGTCCTGCGATGACGCTGAAGCGAGGGATTGGGATATTCATATCCGTAACGCTCGAAGTACCACGCCCAGTGTTTGACGACATCCATTCTGTCGCGATCGGAAATCAGATGGTCATTGCGCCTGTACTCCGCAATCGTCTCAAGGTGAGCGGTGACCCTCGTTTCAACCTTGGTGAATGATCCAAGTTCCAGTTGCTCATAAATGCGGCGCAGTTCCCGCATGGGTGCTTGCACGAGATCCTCGTATCTCACTTCGCAGAAATGACGTGGCGGAATTTCGGCGACCGCCGCGGAAAAGTCGCGATAGAGCAGGTTCATGGTCTCCAGCACGTGATCCCGCATCGCAGGGGTGCTTCCGATCGCGCCGAACTCGGGGCGTTGCAGGCCATGTGTGCGGCAAAGCGCGTGCCACAATCCCATGGTCGAGACGAAAAGATCGACCGGATGCCGCACCACGTGAACGAACCGGGCATTGGGAAAGAGCTCCTTCAGGATGCGCAGCCGAGCCGTGTGCGGCGGGGATTTCAGGACGAGGCGCGGGAGGCTCGAGCCGGAACGTTCTCTGCAGGCACGCAAGGTGACCTGCCGGATGAAGTGTAAAAGGCCAGACTTCCACGCCGCAACCTGCGATGGCGGGAGGTCCCGCAAGCCAAGGAACGGATGACCGGCGCCGCGCCGGTTGGGGAACACGAGCATCTCGTAGGGCGAGCCGTATCCCAGGTTGATCAGGGCGAACTCGTCCTCCTGGGGCCTGTCCCATCCGACCCGCATGTTGTCCATCGGCCGGCCCTTCGGCAGCAGGAACGGAAGTCGCCGTAAAAGCCACCCTGTCAGCAGGACGTGACTTGGCGCGAAGCAGTCAACCGTAGTGGGCGCCGCGAGCCTTGGGTCGAGCGCGAGCAATTCGTGAATCAGCGTGGTTCCAGCGCGCCAATGGCCGACAATGAAGATCGGTGAGCTATCGATGCTGGTGTTTGAGATCCGCCTCCCAAACACCAATTTCTGGATCAAGCCCAGACCCGAATTGATGATCGCATAGAAAGTTATGACCGCCGCGAAGGGGAGGCGTGAGGGGGATATGGCGAAGCCGTTGTGCCACAGGATCCGGAACCACGCCGACGCCAGCATCCCGTGCCAGATCCGGAAAGCATGGCGAGGATAGCGGTTGCCCGAGGGATGCGCGCGGCCCATGATCAGCAAGGTTGGCAAAACGCGCCAGCAAGAGCGGTGATTATCATCACACCCGAACTTTAGATGGGACTTCCTGCCACGCAGAGGTATCAACATAGTCCTCGCGCGGCGGGCTGGTGTCGGGCTAATCTTGACCCGGGGACCGGTTTGAACGGAGGTATTGTTGGAGGAGCGGCTTCCGGAGCATGTCGCGGACGCGCACGCACCGGCTCCAGCGCGATTTCCCCGGCGCTTTGTGCGAACGATGGTCGCCGGACTGTTAGGGGCGGCGCTGCTCTTCTACGGCATTTGGTACTACGTCATGCCGGCGCGGGTTGAGGCGCTGCGCGTCGCGCCAACACGCGCAACCTTGGAGATCAGCGGGCCGGGGCTGCTTGACGCTCGCAACAAAGTGGTGATCACCGCGCGCGTCCAGGGATATTTGAAGAGCATCGCGGTTGATCGCAACGACCCCGTCGCGGAGCAGCAGGTCTTGGCGGAGCTGGAGGCCGAGGATCTCGACAACCAGCTGGTGGCCGCGAAGGCAGACGCGGACGCGGCGCAACGGGCCATCGCCCAGGCGCGCAGCGAGCAGGACCGCACCAAAGCCAGCGCCGAAAAGGCGCAATCCGATTTTGAACGCAAGAAGAGCCTGATCGCCGGGCACATCATCACCGAAGCCGACTGGCTCGCAACCGAAGCGGCCTACCGGGAAACCAAGGCGGATCTCGTGCGCGCCGCCGTGATGGTCGACCGCGCGATCGCACAGGCGGCCTCGGCGGCAGCCAACGTGAAGGTGCTGCAGGCGCGCCTTGACTACGCGACGATCCGTTCTCCGCTCAATGGCGTCGTCGTGATGCGCGATCGCAACGTCGGCGATCTCCTGTCTCCCGGGACGTCACTCATGCAACTCGTCGATCCTGCGACGATTATCGTCTCGGCTCGGTTTGATGAATCGGTGATGGACACGATCGAGCCCGGTCAAAATGCGATTGTGCGTTTCGCATCGAGCCCCGATCGCGATTTCAAGGGACGGGTGCTGCGGCTCATCCGTCAAGTCGATCAGGAAACACGCGAGTTCACGGTCGACATCACGTTGGACCAGCTGCCCGATCATTGGGCCATTGGGCAGCGCGCGAACGTCGTCATCGAGGCACCGAGTCCGACGCCGATCATCACCGTGCCGCAAGCGTTTGTGGTTCCTCAGGATCGCCGCGCCGGCGTGTGGGTAGACCAACACAATCGCGCCGAGTGGATGCCGCTGACTTTGGGTTATCCGGCCGGGACGTCGATGCAGGTGGTCAAGGGTTTGCGCGAAGGGGATGTCGTGCTTCCTCCGACGGGTCGCTATTGGCTGCAGCCGATTAGCGTGGCGAGTGACGCAAAGTGAATCTCGCCTGGGCCGACATCCGTCATCACGTGCTGCGCTTCTTTCTCACGACGATCGGGGTGGGTGCCCTGTTCACGGCAACCATCGGAATGATCGGCCTTTATCGTGGCGTTGTTTACGAGACGTTGCTGATCATCAACGACGTCGGCGCCGATATCTGGGTTGCGCAGGGTCACCGGGCTGGGCCATTCGCCGAACTGTCCGAAGTGTCGGGCACGCTTGACCGGCGTCTGGAAGGCGTTCCGGGCGTCAGCCAAGTCCGGCGCTTCATTCAGTTCAATCAGCAATACGAGATCAACGGCCGGCGCCTGCGCATGGCCGTGACCGGGCTCGATTTCCCCAAGGACAAGGGCAATTGGATCCCGTTGATCGCCGGTCGCCACTTCTACGCCGGTCACTACGAGGCTATCGCCGATCAATCATTGGGCTTTACGGTCGGCGATCAGATCCGTCTCGGGCACGACGATTACACCATCATCGGCGTTGCGGCCGGCCAGGTCGATATGGCGGGCGACGGCATCTTGTACGTTACCATCCCGGACGCCCAGACTCTCAACACATTCGCACCCAGCGAAGCAATCCTGCTGAACCGCATGAACAAGACGGCGCCCGGGCGCTCCGGATATTCCGCCGGACGTGTCGGCGCGGTGATGGTCGCGCTGCGGCCGGGCGCTGATCAGGAGCAGGTGCGGAACTACATTCGCAACTGGGGCGATGTCGAGGTTCTCACCCGCGACGACCAGGAAGATATCATGCTCAACGGCCGACTTTGGCGGCTGCGCATCCAGATCCTGGCCTTCGTCGGAATGACGTTGCTCGTCACCACGGTCGTGGTGAGTCTTTCGATCTACACCATGACGGTGGAGAAGACGCACCAGATCGCGCTGCTCAAGCTGCTCGGCGCGCGCGACAGCATCATCGTGGCGATGATCCTGCAACAAGCCCTGCTGATCGGGGTGAAGTCGTTCGCATCGGCGCTGCTGCAGTCTTACGTTATATTCCCGCATTTCCCGCGCACCGTGCTGCTGCTGCCCTCCGATCTCGCGGTCGAAGGCGCAATGGCGATCGTCCTCTGCGCGGCCGCAAGCTGGTTTGGAATTCGTAAAGCGCTGAGCGTACGGGCGCAGGAAGTTCTCTCATGAGCGCCGCGCCGCTGATCTCGGTGTCGCAGGCCAGTAAGGTCTATCGGATCGGCGATGCCCAGGTCCGAGCGCTGGACGAGGCGAGCGTTGAAATCAGAGCCGGCGAACTGGTCGGCATTCTCGGACCGAGCGGGTCGGGTAAGACAACCTTCCTGATGATCGCCGGACTGCTTGATACGCCGACATCGGGCCGCGTTCTGTTCAACGGCCGGGTGATTTCAAAACCCGAGACGAACCTCAATCAGCTTCGCGATTTTCGGCGCAAGCATCTTGGATTTGTGTTTCAAAAGGCCAATCTCATTCCGTTCTTGAATGCCACCCAGAACGTGCAGATCGCGCTGCAGATCAATGGTGCACGGCGTAGATACGCTGCGCAGCGTTCGCGGCTTCTGCTCGAGCAGTTCGGCATCGGTAATCGAGCCAAGAACCTGCCGAGCCAGCTCTCGGGCGGGGAGCAGCAGCGGGTCGCCATCGCCCGCGCGCTTGCCAATCAGCCGGAGCTGATCCTGGCCGATGAGCCGACGGCCAACCTCGACAGCGCACGTGGGCGGCAGGTGATGGAAACCTTCCGCCGGCTCGCCGATCAGGAGCGGATTGCGATCTGTGTGGTGACGCACGACCTGCGCTGCGTCGATCTGTTCGATCGCTGCATTACCATGAGCGACGGCCGGCCGACGGTTCAGTGAGAGGGCCGCTAAAGCGTGATGCGCTGAGGTTAAATCAAAATACCAGCAAATAGATCGTCATTGCGAGCGAAGCGAACCAATGCAGGGGCCACAACACGAGGCTCTAGATTGCTTCGTCGCTTCGCTCCTCGCAATGACAAGTTCTAAAAAACCTCTTACCGCAGCCCGGCGTTGATCTTCTCCAGCACGCCAGCGCCCGGGCAAAGCTCACGCTCGCTCAGCGTGTTCAGCGGGGCTTCAACCGTGTTGAGATGGGCGTGCAGGTCCTCGGGCTCTGTATCCACATACAGCAATCCCGTAACGACCTGCCCCTTCGCGGCGTGCTGCTGGAGGAAGTTCATCGCCGCCAGCCGGTCGTGTGGGTCATATTCGTCCTTGAGCTTGCGTAAGGCGAGCTTGGTGCCGTCGTGCTGCTCGACCACCTCGACTTTGCCGGGCTCGTAATCGATCTTGATCGGGGCGCGGCCGGTGATCACGTCGAGGCGGTTCACCGCTTCGTTGTGCTCACGCACGTAATCGAAGCTCTTAGTCGAGCCGACATGATTGTTGAACGCCACGCACGGCGATATCACATCGAGGAAAGCGGCGCCCTGATGCTCGATCGCGCCCTTGATGAGCGGCACCAGCTGACGCTTGTCGCCGGAGAAGCTGCGCGCCACGTAGGTCGCGCCGAGTTGCAGCGCGATGGCGACGAGATCGATCGAGCTGTCCGTGTTGACGACGCCGCGCTTCGATTTCGAACCGCGATCGGCGGTGGCCGAGAACTGGCCTTTGGTGAGGCCATACACGCCGTTGTTCTCAACGATGTAGACCATGTTGACGGCGCGGCGGATCGCGTGCGCGAACTGGCCGAACCCGATCGAGGCGGAGTCGCCGTCGCCGGATACGCCGAGATAGATCAGCTCGCGGTTGGCGAGGTTGGCACCGGTCAGCACTGAGGGCATGCGGCCGTGCACGGAATTGAAGCCGTGCGAATTGCCGAGGAAATAGTCCGGCGTCTTTGACGAGCAGCCGATGCCGGAAATCTTCGCCACCCGGTGCGGCTCGATCGAGAGCTCGAAACAAGCTTCGATGATCGAAGCCGTAATTGAGTCATGCCCGCAGCCGGCACAGAGCGTCGAGATCTTGCCCTCGTAGTCGCGGTGCGTATAGCCGAGCTCGTTGGTCGGCAGACCAGGGTGATGGAATTTGGGTTTTGCGATGTAGGTCATGACACCACCTTGCGCAGCGGCGCAACGTTCAGGGCGGTCAGGTGCTCGCCGATCGACTGGGAAATGAATCGCGCCGTGATCGGCGTGCCGTCATAGTGCAGGATCGGCACCAGCCGCACCGGATCGACGCCGCACTCATTCACGATCATGGTGCGCAGCTGCGCATCCCGGTTCTGCTCGACCACGAACACGAAATCGTGGTCGGCAAGGAAGCTGGTGACACTGGAGTGGAACGGAAATGCCCGCACCCGCATGCGGTCGAGTACATGACCCTTTGCGCTGAGGAGATGGATTGCCTCGTCCATCGCCGGCGAGGTCGAGCCGTAGTAGATCACCCCGAACTTCGTCGGCTTGTCCGCGTTCGCCTGCAAAGGACGCGGCACCAAATCCTTGGCGGTGTCGAACTTGCGCAAGAGCCGCTGCATGTTGTCGGCGTAGGCGCCGCCTTCCTCGGTGTAGCGCGCATAGCGGTCGCGCGACGTGCCGCGGGTGAAGAACGATCCCTTGGATGGATGCGTGCCCGGATAGGTGCGAAACGGAATGCCGTCGCCATCGACATCGAGGTAGCGCCCGAATTCCTTGCCCGTCTCGAGATCGGGGGCCGCCATCACCTTGCCGCGGTCATACTTGCGCTGATCGTCCCAGGCGAGCGGCCGGCAGAGGCGATGGTTCATGCCGATGTCGAGATCGAGCATCACGAACACCGGCGTTTGCAACCGATCAGCAAGGTCGAAAGCGTCGGCGGCGAATTCGAAGGTCTCGGTCGGATCCTCCGGCAACAGCAATATGTGCTTGGTGTCGCCGTGCGACGCATAGGCGGCGCTCAGAAGATCGGCTTGCTGCGTGCGGGTCGGCATCCCGGTCGATGGGCCGGCGCGTTGCACGTCGAAGATGACGGCCGGGATCTCGGCGAAGTAGGCGAGCCCGACGAATTCCTGCATCAGCGAGATGCCGGGTCCGGAGGTCGCCGTGAAGGCGCGCGCGCCGTTCCAGGCCGCACCGATCACAAGGCCGATCGACGCGAGCTCATCCTCCGCCTGTACGATCGCGTATTTACTCTTCTTGCTGTCGGCATCGACGCGCAGGCGCGAGCAGTAGCGCGTAAAGGCTTCCGCCAGCGATGAGGATGGTGTGATCGGGTACCAGGCGCAAACCGTGGCGCCGCCATAGACCGCGCCCAGTGCTGCCGCCGCGTTGCCCTCCATGAAGATGCGGTCACCGACGGCATTGGCTGGCTTGAGCCGCAGTCCGATGGGGCACTTGAGATTTTCCAGCGCCCAATCGCGGCCGAGATGCAGGGCGTGAACGTTAGGCTGAAGCAATTTCTCCTTGCCCTTGTATTGCTCGCCCAGCAACTTTTCGATCCCGGGCACATCCATTTCCAGCAGCGCTGACAGAACGCCGATGTAGATGATGTTCTTGAACAGTTGGCGCTGACGGGGATCCGTATAGGTCCGATTGCAGATCGCGGTGAGCGGCACCCCGATGACGGTGATGTCCTCGCGGAAACGCGCCATCGGAATCGGCTTCGTCGAGTCATAGAGCAGATACCCGCCCGGCTCGATCGAGGCGACGTCGCGGTCGAACGTCTGCGGATTCATCGCCACCATCATGTCGATGCCGCCGCGCGCGCCCAGGTGACCGGCCTCGGTGACGCGCACCTCGTACCAAGTCGGTAGGCCCTGAATGTTTGATGGAAAGATATTGCGCGGGCTGACCGGTACGCCCATGCGCAGGATGGCGCGAGCAAACAGCTCGTTGGCGCTGGCCGAACCGGAACCGTTGACGTTGGCGAAACGAATGACGAAATCGTTTACGCTGCTGATCGGGCTGGCGCTCGGCATCGGTCTTCCGCTTGTGTCATATCAATCAGATATTTCTGCATGTCCCAGGCGCCGGTCGGGCAGCGCTCGGCGCACAACCCGCAGTGCAGGCACACGTCCTCGTCCTTCACCATGACACGGCCGGTTTTCAGGCCGTCCGCGACATAGAGATCCTGCGTCACATTCCTGGATGGCGCCTTCAGCCGGGTCCGTAGCTCGGCCTCGTCGCCATTGTCCGTGAAGGTGATGCAATCCATCGGGCAGATATCGACGCAGGCGTCGCATTCGATGCACAGCGAGCCGGTGAACACGGTCTGGACGTCGCAGTTGAGGCAGCGTTCTGCTTCCTTCAGCGCGAGTTCGACGTCGTACCCGAGCTCGACTTCGGCCTTGATATCGCGCAGCGCGACGACCTTGTCGCGCAGCGGCACGCGATAGCGTTTGTCGGCCGAGATGTCGTTGTCGTAGCTCCACTCGTGGATGCCCATCTTCTGGCTGACGATGTCGACCATCGGCTGTGGCCGGTCGTTGATGTCCTCGCCGGAGCAGAACTTGTCGATCGACAGCGCAGCTTCGTGGCCGTGCGCCACCGCCCAGATGATGTTCTTGGGCCCGAACGCCGCATCACCGCCGAAGAAGATTTTCGGGTTGGTCGACGCCATGGTCTTCGGGTCGACCTTGGGCATGTCCCATTTGTCGAACTCGATGCCGAGGTCGCGTTCGATCCATGGGAACGCGTTTTCCTGGCCGACCGCGACCAGCACGTCGTCGCAGGCGATGTGCTCATCCGGCTCGCCGGTCGGGACCAGCTTGCGCCGGCCTTTGTCGTCGTACTCCGCCTTGACCTTTTCAAACACGACGCCGGTGAGACGGCCGTTCTCGTGCGTGAATTCCTTCGGCACGAGGTAGTTGAGGATCGGAATGCCCTCGTGCATGGCGTCTTCCTTTTCCCAAGGCGACGCCTTCATCTCCTCGAACCCGGAGCGCACGATCACTTTGACATCTTCACCGCCGAGGCGGCGCGAGGATCGGCAGCAATCCATGGCGGTGTTGCCGCCGCCAAGCACGATCACGCGCTTGCCGATCTTGTCGATGTGACCAAACGAAACCGAAGACAGCCAGTCGATGCCGATGTGGATGTTCTTGGCGGCTTCCTGGCGCCCGGGAATATCCAGCTCGCGCCCGCGTGGCGCGCCGGAGCCGACGAAGATCGCATCGAAGTTTTCCGCGAGCAGCGCCTTCATGCTGTCGATGCGCCGACCACCAACAAACTCAATCCCGAGGTTGAGAATGTAATCGCATTCCTCGTCGATAACCGCGTCAGGCAGGCGAAACTTGGGGATCTGCGTGCGCATCATCCCGCCGGCCTTGGGATCCTGGTCGAACACGACGCAGTGATAACCAAGTGGTGCGAGATCGCGTGCGACCGCCAGTGACGCGGGGCCTCCGCCGATAAGCGCGATGCGCTTGCCATTCCGGTGTGCGACGGGCTTAGGCAAGCGCCCGCGGATGTCGTCCTTGAAATCGGCGGCGACGCGCTTGAGACGGCAGATCGCGACCGGATCCTTTTCCACGCGGCCGCGCCGGCAGGCCGGCTCGCAGGGCCGATCACAGGTGCGCCCAAGAATTCCAGGGAACACATTGGATCGCCAATTGATCATGTAGGCGTCGCTGTAGCGACCGGCGGCGATCAGTCGGATGTACTCAGGAACAGGCGTGTGCGCCGGGCAGGCCCATTGGCAGTCAACGACCTTGTGGAAGTAATCCGGCGCCGCAATGTCAGTGGATTGCATCTACTCCTCGTGCAGGCGCCCCATCGTCCCGATTTTGGCTTGATGCCAAGTCATCGTGAACCCGTTGCGAAACCCTTCCCCCGGTCGGCTTGTGGCGCCGAATCCGCCATTTTTTATAATGGACAACACCCGTGAATGCCACCACTTCCGTCGCATAACGCCACTGCCCCTGTGACAAGCGCTGCTGCATTGCAAAAAAACCTCGCTGTGCTCGTGCAGAAAACGCGCCAACTGCCTATGTGTTGCTCAGGGCTGTGGGGGTGCCGGTTTCCAAGGCAAGTAATTTGGTGCGCTGCAGGACACTGAGACGAAATGCGCGAGATTCTTGAAGAGCTGTTCGCTAATCAGCCGCTTGACCCGATGGAGGCGGCGCGCCGCAACATGCGGCCCAATTTGCGCCAGCGCTTCTACGAGACCGCGGCGAGTAAACCGGAGGCCGGCGGATACGCCGTTCTGCTCGATGGTAAGGTCGTGCGCACCCCAGCGCGGCAGGCGCTCATCCTGCCGAACCAGGCACTGGCGGATGCCGTCGCCGCGGAATGGCGAGATCAACAGACGGTGATCGATCCCGCCCGGATGCCGCTCACCCGCTTGTCCAACAGCATCATCGATGGGGTTGCAGCCGCCGCGAGCGCAGTCGCAGCCGAGGTTGAGAAATATCTCGGCAGCGATCTGCTGTTCTATCGCGCCGATGGTCCGGAGCGCCTGGTGGCGCGTCAAAGCGAACTCTGGGATCCGGTCGTCGCCTGGGCCCGTACCGCGCTCGGCGCGCGCTTCGAGCTGGTGGAAGGCGTGATGCACGTGGCCCAGCCGCTTGAATCGATCAAAGCCGCCGGCGCGGCGATCCCCCGCGACGCCTGGCGGCTTGGCGCGGTGCATAGCATCACCACGCTGACCGGCTCCGCCCTGATCGCGCTCGCTCTCGCCCACAAGGCAATCAGCCCCGACGCGGCTTGGACTGCCGCGCATATCGACGAAGATTGGAACATGGAACTCTGGGGGCGCGACACGCTCGCGCTCGAGCGCCGCGAGCAACGGCTGGGCGAGATGAAGGCCGCAGCTACCATCCTGGCGCTGACCTGATCAGGATCCTCCGCACAAATTGTTCTGCCCGGAATAGCCCCGCGCGGCGCTGGAACTCGCGTGCGCGATCGGCCGTTAGCACGAGCGGACCCAGTGTGGATCGTCCGCCTGCATCTACATACACCGACACAATCATGTCGAATAACCGCGCCTCGTTTACGCCCAGTCGCAGAAAGTTTCTCATGACCACCGCTTCGTCGGCCGCCGGGCCGGTCATCGCGCGCGCCTTCACCGGCGAAGCACGCGCCCAGAGCGCGCCCAGAAATCAGCGCGAGCCTGTCGGCGTCAGATTGGAAGTCAATGGCCACGTGCAGGATCTCTCGCTCGATGTGCGTACGACTTTGCTCGATGCCTTGCGTGAACATCTCGGGCTGACCGGCAGCAAGAAGGGGTGCGATCAGGGGCAGTGCGGCGCCTGCACGGTCCTGGTCGACGGTCGCCGCGTCCTCGGCTGCCTGACATTGGCCGCGAGCGTCGATGGCCGGTCGATCACGACCATCGAGGGCCTGACGTCGCCGGGGCAAGAACTGCACCCGATGCAACAAGCGTTTGTTGATCAGGATGCCTTCCAGTGTGGGTACTGTACGTCAGGGCAGATCATGTCCGCGATCGGCTGCGTGCATGAAGGTCATGCCGAGAACGATGCCGATATCCGCGAGTACATGAGCGGAAATCTCTGCCGCTGCGCCGCTTATCCAAATATCGTCGCCGCTATCAAACAGGCCAAGGCGGCAACCCAGTCGCGTCTCGCCAGCAAGGAGACGTGACATGCGCCCGTTCATCTACACGCGCGCCAACTCGCCGAGCTTTGCTGTTCAGACATTCCCATCCGGGTCCGCGGGTCCCGACGTGGAGAGCCCCGGCCAGTACCTGGCCGGCGGCACCAACCTCATCGATCTGATGAAGATCGACGTGCTGCGGCCGCAGCATGTAATCGACATTAACGCGCTTGCCTCCTCGCCGCTCGGCATCATCAGCACCAATGCGCAGGAGCTGCGCCTGGGCGCGCTCGTGCACATGGCCGACGCCGCCGACCATCCCGAAATCAACCGCGCTGTCCCGGTGATCGCACAATCGCTCCGGCTCGCGGCGAGCCAGCAGCTGCGCAACATGGCAAGCCTTGGCGGCAATGTGCTGCAGCGGACGCGCTGTCCCTATTACCGCGACGTGAGCTACAGCCAGTGCAACAAACGCCGGCCCGGGTCGGGTTGCGCCGCCCTCGACGGCTTCAATCGCATGCACGCAGTGCTCGGCACGAGTGACCAATGTATCGCGACCTACCCGGGCGATTTCGCGCAGGCGCTGATCGCGCTTGACGCCCAGGTTGAGCTGCAAGGCGCAAACGGCACCCGCGCGATCAGTGTTGGTGCTCTGCACCGGCGGCCCGGCGATCGCCCCGATTTGGAGACGACGCTCGCACCCGGCGAGATGATTACAGCGTTTGTCATTAAGCCCGCGCCGTGGATGCGGCGATCGCTTTATCTGAAAATCCGTGATCGCGGGTCCTACGAATTTGCGCTGGCCTCCGCGGCGGTGGCCATGGATCTCGAAGATGGCCGCGTACGCGAGGCCCGCATTGCGCTCGGTGGAGTAGCGACCGTGCCATGGCGCGCGCAGGCCGCCGAGGCGCTGCTGCGCGACCAGTTGTTCAGCGAGGCGAACGCGCAGGCCGCGGCGGACGCCGCCTTTGCCGGCGCGCGCACCCGTGAGCACAACGCATTCAAGGTCGAGCTCGGTAAACGTACGCTCAAGCGGGCGCTCACCGAAGTCGCCGCGATGGAGGCCTGACCATGTCGGCTGCCGCTCCGCAACCGCTCGCCAACATGGGCGCCCCGGAACCGCGCATGGATGGGCGTGCCAAGGTCACCGGCGAGGCGCGGTATCCGTCCGACATGCCGGTCAGCAACCCGGCTTTCGCCTTTCTGGTCACCAGCGCTATCGCCAAAGGGCGCATCAACGCGATTGACCAAATGCGCGCTCGCGCGGTGCCGGGCGTGCTCGACATCTTTACGCACGAGAACACGGGCGACTTGAAAGAGATCAAATTCGCCTCCGGCGGGGCGGGCGCGTCTACCTCGATTCAGCAACTCGGCCCTGAGGTCTTCCACGACGGCCAGATCATCGCGATGGTCGTGGCCGATACGTTCGAGGCTGCGCGCGAAGCCGCCTACGCCCTCAAAGTGGACTATGCGGAAGCTCCAGCTGCACCAAGTTTTGACTCACCGGGCGTGGAGACCGAAGACGTCACGCAACTGCATGACAGCGCCAAGGATATTCCCAGCGTCGGCGATGTAGAAGCCGCCTTGGCCGGAGCGGATGTTGTTGTTGATGCTCAGTACGGCACCCCGACACAGCATCACAATCCGATCGAGTTGTTCACCACCACCTGTGTCTGGAATGGCGATCGGCTCACCGTGCATGAGCCGAGCCAGTTCATGTACGGGCTCAAGAACAATGTCGCCCGCAAACTCGATGTTGGGCCGGAGCAGGTACGCACGATCAGCCATTTCGTCGGCGGCGCGTTCGGGTCGAAGGCGCAGTTGACCCCCCGTACGGGTCTCGTGGCGTTCGCGGCACGCAAGCTCCACCGCCCGGTCAAGCTCGTTGCGACGCGCGACCAGGGGTTCACTATCGCGACTTACCGGGCAGAAACGCGCCACCGCATTCGCCTCGGTGCCCGGCGTGACGGCAAGCTCGTCGGCTATGAACACGAGGGGTTCGAGATCACCTCGCGACCGGACAAGTATTTCGTCGCCGGGGTTGAGGATGCCGCCCGCCTTTACGCCTACGGGGCGGTGAAGACGAAGGTCAACATCGTGCATGCCGACCGCAACACACCGGGCTTCATGCGTTCGCCACCGGTTGTGCCCTATATCTACGCCATCGAGACCGCGATGGACGAATTGGCCGCCAAGCTCGGCATGGACCCGGTTGAGTTCCGGCGCGTCAACGACACCACGACGGACCCGATCAGCGGCAAACCCTATTCCAGCCGCTCGCTGATGCAGTGCTACGATCAGGCGGCGGCCGCCTTCCGCTGGATGGCACGCGATCCGCACCCCGGCTCCATGCGGGATGGCGACTGGCTGATCGGTTGGGGTTGCGCTACTGCGGTCTATCCCACCCACTTCGGTAGCGCGACGGCGCGGGTGCGGCTGCTCGCCAATGGTGACGTGCGGGTGCAGACCGCAGCCCATGATCTCGGCACGGGGGCCTACACGGTGATCGGGCAGATGGCCGCGGAGCGGTTGGGCGTCCCGTTCTCTGCCGTGAAGACGGAGCTGGGCGACAGCGAGCTGCCGCCGGCCTCGGTTGCGGGTGGGTCGAACACGACCGCAAGCTGCTGCTCGGCGGTCATGAAGGCCTGCCACGCGATCCGCGCCAAACTGTTTCACGCAGCCGCGACGGCCAATGAGGGGCCGCTCGCTGGGCAGCAAATCTCCGGGCTCACCCTGCGCGACGGCAAGGTGGCGGCCGAGGGCGCCGAGGAGCCGCTCGCGGAGACGTTCAAGCGTCTGGGCGTGGGCGCGATTGAGGAATATGCCGAGTCCGCGCCGCCGGGTGCGCCGGCTGACGCGATTGCCTCGCTCTATGCCGGCAAGCCCACCCTGAGTGGCGGTGCGCATGGCAAGAAGCTCATGTACGCGTTCGGTGCCGAATTCGTCGAGGTTCGGGTCCACAAGGACACCTGCGAGATCCGGGTGCCGCGTGCGGTTGGGGCTTTTGCCGGCGGCCGCATCATGAATACTCGCACCGCACACAGCCAGCTGATGGGTGGGATGATCTGGGGCATCAGCTCAGCCCTGCACGAGGCGACTGAGATCGATCCGGTACGGGCACGCTACGTCAATGACAATCTTGCCGACTACCTGGTGCCGGTGAACGCCGACGTGCAGGCCGTGGATGTGATCCTGGTCCCCGAAGTTGACCCCGACGTAAACCCAGCCGGGGTGAAGGGGCTCGGTGAGCTGGGCAATGTCGGCACCGCCGCCGCCGTGTCCAACGCAGTCTACCACGCTACCGGGCGGCGCATTCGCCAGCTGCCGATCCGGCTGGAGAAGCTTTTGTAAGCGGGGCAATTCCTGCTATCCGTTTCCTGCCGGACCCCATCACGGCAGGGCCATGAAAGACATCCTGGAAAAACTCGAAGTACGCCGCGGCAATGCCAGGCTTGGCGGCGGCAAGGCGCGTATCGAAGCGCAGCACAAGCGCGGCAAGCTGACCGCGCGCGAGCGCATCGATCTTCTGCTGGACAAGGACTCGTTCGAGGAGTTCGACATGTTCGTCGAGCACCGCGCGACCGAGTTTGGCATGGACAAGCAGCCCAAGATTCCGGGCGACGGCGTGGTCACCGGCTGGGGCACAGTCAACGGCCGCACCGTGTTCGTCTTCGCTAAAGACTTTACGGTCTTCGGCGGGTCGCTGTCGGAAACCCACGCCCAGAAGATCATCAAGATCCAGGACATGGCCGTGAAGGCGCGCGCGCCGATCATTGGGCTGTTCGACGCCGGCGGGGCCCGCATCCAGGAGGGTGTGGCGGCGCTCGGCGGCTACGGCGAGGTTTTCAAGCGCAACGTGCTCGCCTCCGGGGTGATCCCGCAGATCTCCGTGATCATGGGCCCGTGTGCGGGCGGTGACGTCTATTCGCCGGCGATGACCGACTTCATCTTCATGGTGAAGGACACGAGCTACATGTTCGTCACCGGCCCTGACGTCGTGAAGACCGTGACCAATGAGGTCGTGACCGCCGAGGGGCTGGGCGGCGCCTCGGTGCACGCCACCAAATCATCGATCGCCGACGGTGCGTTTGAGAACGATCTCGAGACGCTGCTGCAGATGCGCCGGTTGATCGATTTCCTGCCCGCGAACAGCGCGTCCGGCGTGCCGGAATGGCCGACCTATGATGACATCGAGCGCGAGGACCGCTCGCTCGACACCTTGGTCCCGGAGAATCCAAACAAGCCCTACGACATCCGCGAGCTGATCGTGAAGGTCGCCGATGAGGGCGATTTCTTCGAGCTGTCGCCGGCCTTCGCCCGCAATATCGTCATCGGGTTCGGACGCATGGCCGGCCGAACGGTCGGCTTCGTCGCCAACCAGCCGATGGTGCTCGCCGGCGTGCTCGACAGCGACGCCTCGCGCAAGGCTGCGCGTTTTGTGCGCTTCTGCGATGCCTTCGGCATCCCGATCGTGACATTCGTGGACGTGCCGGGATTCCTGCCCGGCACCGATCAGGAATATGGCGGGCTGATCAAGCACGGCGCCAAGCTCCTGTTTGCCTATTCGCAGGCAACGGTGCCGCTCGTGACCGTCATCACCCGCAAGGCG
>JAFAXD010000518.1 GCA_019241285.1 Xanthobacteraceae bacterium
ACCCGTACGCCCAGAGCGAGGTAGTCGTGACGGACAGCGTGGGTTCGTTCGCAAACTAGGCGGATCGATACGGGGCTATTTGCTCGGCACTGCTGGGCGGCCGGCGCGGCGTTCGCCGGCGCACCGGGGGCGGTCCAGGTCGATCTAGCCGCCGAAGCACCGTGCACAATCGGGTGAAGCAGGAGCTATCAAATGTCCGCCGCCGCGTATTCGCCCGATCTAAGCGTCGTTACAACGCTAGCCCCAAAGGCCCGCCCGGGATTTGTCCAGACTCGATCCGTCGAAGCCATCACCAGTCGCGCGCTCTCCTATCTCAGGGCGGGGTTCTCCATCCACTTCCGCGGTCCGGCGGGCACCGGCAAGACCACCCTTGCGCTGCATGCGGCCGCGCTGCTCAATCGTCCGACCGTCATGATTACGGGCGACGAGGACATGATGACCTCGACCCTCGTCGGCACCCAGCACGGCTACAACTATCGCAAGGTCGTCGATCGTTTCATTCATACGGTGACGAAGCTCGAGGAGTCTGCCGACAAATGCTGGGCGGACCACCGTCTCACCACCGCCTGCCGCGAGGGCTATACGCTCATCTATGACGAGTTCACGCGCTCACGGCCGGAGGCCAACAATGTTCTTCTGAGCGTGCTGGAGGAAGGCCTGCTGGTGCTGCCAGCGCAGAATCAGGATGAGCCCTACATCAAGGTGCATCCCAACTTCCGCGTGATCTTCACCAGCAACCCGCAAGAATATGCCGGCGTTCACGAAGCCCAGGATGCCCTTGGCGACCGCATCATCACCATCGATGTCGGCCACGCCGACTCCGACCTGGAAGTCTCCGTCGCAGCCGCGCGCTCCGGCCTTTCGCCTGCCGCGGTCGCGCCGATCGTCGCCCTCGTGCGCGAGTTCCGCGAGACGGGCGAGTATGATCAGACGCCAACCCTGCGCACCACGATCATGATTTGTCGCATGATGGCGCAAGAGGGTTTCCAGCCGAGCGTTGATGATCCCCACTTCGTTCAGCTGTGCCTCGACATCCTCGGCTCCAAGTCGACGTTTACCGGGAAGATGGACAACAAACGCGCGCAGCAACGCAAGATGTTGTTGAGCCTGCTCGAGCACCATTGCCCCAGTATGGCGGCCGCGACGGCCAGTGAAGAACTGGCGACGCAGGCTGATCGGAATGCGTGATCCACGAAGGTAACGGCCGCGCGCAAGGAGATGTCGCATGCCGAACGAGCGAGCAACCCACCAGGAGAAACCCTCCGGCTTGCGTAACGTTGCGACGCTGCAGACGCTTGCCAATGGCGCCAAGCCGCGCGAGCGGCACCAGTTGGCGAACCGCTTCGCGCGCCTGGAAAACGAGCGCGCGCGCCTCGAACGCGAGCTCGGTGCGTGGGAAAACTGCGTGCACGCAGCCACGATCAAACTGGCCAAGGTCAACCAGGAGATCGCGGCCATTCGCGCGCGGCTGTTCGATGTGCCGAGCAGGCGCGCGGCGTTCCGAAAAGGGCGCGGCCAACGACCCGCTCCAGCCGAAACGCCCGTGGCGGGGCCAACAGCCCTTCGCGGCCGGGCGATCCCGTTGGAATACTGACGATCTAGGTTGGGGGATAGTGGCAGCAACCGCATTGACCGTGCACTCGAGGCTGGGAGGTTTGCAGTGGTGAAAAAGAGCACACATGGGACCGGCGAAGCCGGGGTGGACATCGAACTCGGCGGCTTGTTTCGCAGCCTGGGCGATGCCGTGGACCTCCTCGGCAAGCTCGTCGAAGTCGGGACGCGGAATGTCGAGCAGCAGGGCGAATTCACTGTCAGAGGCTTGGGTGACAAGGCGCGCGGTGTCTACGGCTTCAGCATTCGCACGGGCCTTGGCGGGGAAAGGACTGCGCGAGTCGAGCCGTTTGGCAACGTGCATGCGACCGAGGATGGCCTTGTGGTCGATGAGGCCCGCGAACCCCTGGTCGATGTGTTCGATGAAGGCGGTGAGGTCGTCATCACCGCGGAGCTTCCCGGTGCCAGTGAGGAGGAAATCACGGCCGAACTGCTCGACGACATCCTGGTAATCAAATCGAGTGGCGAACGGCGCTATGCGAAAGACGTTCAGTTGCCCGGCGCGGTCGATCCCGGGACGATACAGAAGAAGTACAACAACGGCGTGCTGGAGCTGCGCGTACGCAAGGTCTGAAGACAGGAGGCGGCACCGACGGTTCGCCGTATTGCTTCTGATCCAGGTATCCTGATTGCAGCAAGCTGAGGCTCTGCTGAGGAGCGGCAATGAAAGAGACGGGGCCGGCTGAGGCGCAATATTTGTACGCCATTGTGGCTTGCGAGGAGCCGCACGAATTCAAGACGCGCGGCATCGGCGAACGTGGCGATCTCGTGCGAACCATCAACTACAGGCGCATCGCGGCAGTCGTGAGCGACTCCGCCGTCGTGGAATATGACAACAGCCGCCGCAACATGATGGCGCATATGCTCGTGCTCGAAGAGGCCATGGAGCACTTCACCCTGTTGCCGGTGCGGTTCGGTACGGTGGCTGCCAACGCAGAGGAGCTCGAGCAGCGCCTGCTCATGCCACGCTACGACGAGCTCACCATGCTGCTTGAGCAAATGCGCGACCGTGTTGAGCTCGGTCTCAAGGCTTTCTGGCACGAGGGGACTGCTCTCGAAGAGGTGGTGCGCGACAGCGAGCCGATCCGCCGCCTGCGCGACTCCCTGAATGGGCGTTCGCCTGCGGAAAGCTATTATGACCGTATTCGTCTCGGCGAAGCGGTCGAGAAGGCCCTTGCGCAGAAGCGGGCGCGTGACGAGGAGACGATCCTGTCACGCATCCGGCCGTTCGTTCACAAGACGCGGGCAAACAAGATCGTCAGCGATCGCATGGTGCTGAACGCCGCCTTTCTGGTCGACCGGGAGCACGGGCCTGAGGTGGACGAAGCCGTGCGCAAGCTTGATGAAGAGCTAAATGACCGGTTGATATTCAAATATGTCGGACCGGTGCCGCCGTACAATTTCGTGAATATC
>JAFAXD010000544.1 GCA_019241285.1 Xanthobacteraceae bacterium
TTCCGGGGATGAACCTTTCCGCAATTGCGCAATATTGACAATTGCGGTCGTAAATCCCGGCCGCTAGACCCTGCCCAACGATTGATGAGAAACCGCTGAAAGCTGGATTTTGCCGATGTTGAGCGTGACCGAGCCGATCAAGACCGACGTGCTGGTTATCGGGGCAGGACCCTGCGGTTTGTTTGCCGTGTTCGAGCTGGGCCTGCTCGACATGAAGGTCCACCTCATCGACATTCTCGACAAGATCGGCGGCCAGTGCGCCGAACTCTATCCCGAAAAGCCGATCTACGACATTCCCGGCATTCCATTCATCACCGGCGCCGGGCTGACGGACTCATTGCTGGCGCAGATCAAGCCGTTCGGGCCGACCTTCCACCTCGGCGAGATGGTGGAGAGCGTCGAGAAGATCGGTGACCCGCTGTTCCGGGTGCGTACCGACCAGGGCAAGGTGTTCGAGGCCAAGATTGTCGTGATCGCGGCCGGCGGCGGCTCGTTCCAGCCCAAGCGCCCGCCGGTGCCGGGCATCGAGGCTTTCGAGGGTAAGTCCGTGTTCTACGCGGTGCGCAAGATGGAGGCGTTCCGCGACAAGCGTCTGCTGATCGTCGGCGGCGGAGACAGCGCCCTCGACTGGACGCTCAACCTGCATCCCGTGGCGAAGCGCGTCATCTTGCTGCACCGGCGTGACCAGTTCCGCGCCGCCCCCGACAGCGTCAACAAAATGCGCGCCCTGGTCGCCGACGGCGCGATGGATCTCAAGCTCGGCCAGGTGACTTCGCTCGAGGGTGAGGACGGCAACGTCGTTGCCGCGCAGGTGAAGCCGGACAAGGGTGAGCCGTATCGCATCGAGTGCGACGCGGTGCTCCCGTTTTTCGGCCTCACCATGAAGCTCGGCCCGGTCGCCGACTGGGGCATCAAGCTCGACGGCGAGCTGATCCCGGTTGATACCGCGGCATTCGAGACCAACGTGCCCGGCGTGTTCGCCATCGGCGACATCAACACGTATCCGGGCAAGCTCAAGCTCATTCTCTCAGGCTTCCACGAAGGCGCCCTGATGGCGCAGAAGGCCTATCACTACGTCTATCCGGACAAGCGTCTCGTGTTCCAATACACGACCTCGTCCACGAGCCTGCAGAAGAAGCTCGGGGTTTCCTAATCGTGGGCCCTCATCCTAATCCTCGGGCCTCATCCTGAGGAGCCCACGAGCGTTAGCTCGTGGGCGTCTCGAAGGATGGCCAAGGTGGAGGCTTTTCCTCGTTGCCGTCCTTCGGGACGCGTGACCTCCGGTCACGCTCCTCAGGACGAGGTTCGTGATGTTGATGCGGGCCCCAGCTCACCGCACCACCACATGCAAAGTAAACGTCCGCGCTGGCGGTTTGTCCTTTTCCCACGGTCGGCTGTAGTTGATCACGACGTCGCTCGCCCCTGTGTTCGTTGGCTGCAGCAGGAAAAATTGTGTCTGCGGCCCGCCCGGCCGGTCCGCCGAAGTCGTGTCTGATCGTGCGAGCTTCAGCGGTGCTGTTGGATGAGCCGCAAGCGTCCAGGAATAGCCGGTGCCCGCCTGTGCGGGTAAGCGAATTTCGATGATTTGATCCTTGCCGATTGTCGTCGTGGTCCCGTTCTGGCCTTCAGCAATTTCGACCACGCGCGGTTGTGCGCCTACCACGTCGGTATGGGCGAAAGTGAGACCAAGAGCCACAACGATCAACAACACGAACCCATAGTCTCGACGAGAAGCAATCATCTCACTGCTCCGGATCGGCCAAGGGCTTCGCTACCACCGCGGCCGACGGCGGAACGATGTGCAGCACATCGCGCAGCGCGGGGAGTGCGGCATCTGCCATGGCGGCGTGGCCCTCGGCACTCGGGTGCACGGCGCCACCATAGACCGCCGAGAGCAGGCCCCAGGTCGCGTCATGGATATCGCTCGGCTGCAGGCCGCCGGTTCCGTGCGGATAGGTCATCGCGGCAAAGTAGCTGTCATTTGCGGTCCTGATCCAGCGCGCGCGCGGCGCATAAGCGCGAAACTCGCTCGGGCTCCTGTCGCAGACAAGCGGTTTGTTTGCTCCCTGCACCAGGTTCGGCGTGAAGCTGTCGCCTGTCGGCGAGAAGCAGTCATTGTCGAAATCAGGGTCGCTTGCGGCGCGCGCGCAGATGCCGTGGCCGGCGAATTGCGGCTGGTGCGCATCGACGAAGGTCATGCGTTCGCTGGCGTCGTTGCAGATTGTTCCACCGGCGCAGGTCGCAAGCGCCAGCAACCCGGGCAAGAACCGGCGTTGCACAAAGTCAGATGCACGCCGCAGCCGTGCGGCGTCCACGCCGAACGCGGGGTGCACGTCAAAGCCAAGGTGGCCGCCGGGGCAGGGCGCGCCGGAGGCATCGAGCGCCGGGTTGGCGTAGGCCACGTAGACGACGTGCGAGAGGTCACCCACCAGCGGGCGCAACGCCGCGCGCAGGCGCACGAAATCGCGCGGCAGCTTCTGCTCAAGCGCTGCGGCCGCCTGCTCGACGCTGGCGAACGTGCCGGAGCGACTCAGCATCTCGCGCACCGCCGGACCGTCGATCATCACGTCTGCCACGAGTCCGGAGAAGTTGATGTCGTTTGCGCCGATCGTCAGCAGCAGCGCGTCCACATGGCGCGAAGGATCCTGCCGGCGCGCGGTTTGGAGGAGCGTCTGCAGCCGTGCGAGTTGTGCCGGGACCGACGTCGGGCATCGTGTGGTCCCGCAATTGATCTCGCGTGCGGCCTGACCATTGAGCAGCCCGGCATCGATCGAGGCACCGGTGCAGGCGAGCGGCAGGTAGGTCACCGCGATGTGCGGGTTCTCCACGGCAAGCGCCAGCGCCGTGCGCACCTGATAACTGTAGAGCGAGCGGTGACAGGCGGCATTGAGCCACCGCGCCGAGATTTTGTTCCATTCCTCGTCGCCGCCGCTGCCTTCGCAGGAGCGGTTGCCGCGATAACCCGCGCGTGCGGGACGGAAATATTCGGTGCGCTCGCTGCCGGCGAGCTGGCGGAAGCAGAAGCCCGTGTTGGCGAGGGGGATCGGCCGGTCCGGATTGCCTTCGCCGGCCGCGACCGAGTCGCCGACCC
Organism: Xanthobacteraceae bacterium; assembly: GCA_019241285.1. GTDB lineage: Bacteria > Pseudomonadota > Alphaproteobacteria > Rhizobiales > Xanthobacteraceae > JAFAXD01. Next base: position 3,092 of record JAFAXD010000544.1, read on the forward strand.
CGGCGATCAGCACATCGCGGACGAGGATCTCTTCGGTGACATGTGTACTGCTTTCAGCACGGCCGACGTCGACACTCACGGACGTCGGGCGCCCGTAACGGACCCGCAGATCGACCGCATCGCCACAATCAGCGTTGAGGCTCTGCGGCGGATCGTCGCCGGACTCGAAATGCCAGGCGCAGGGCGTGCCGTCGGCTCCGGAAAGCCGCACGGTAATCGCGTGATCGCTTGGTCCGAGATAGTTCTCGCTGGTGCCGTCACGCACGCACGGCTCGGCGATGCGGCCGGCACCGTCAATACAAAGTCGGCCAATCATGTTGCGCGCCCAGCCGCGCCCATCGCTCTGCCGCGCAAGAATTTCTTCCGATTCGAGCACGCTGCGGCCCGCCAGCGCCTCGAGGTGAAGCAGGAAATCCTTTTCTTCGCGGAACAGGCGAAAGCGGTTGCGCACCTCCCAAGTGATTTTGAGATCAGTGGGTTGGGCGCGCGCCATGTCGGTGACAATGACGCAGCCCAATACCAGAACACAGGCCGCGATGCGACGGCCGATCAATTCGTACATGCGGGATCCAGGGAGCTTGGCGTTGCTTTAGAATGAGGAGAGAGACCAAGATCGCGGCGCTCGCATGACCATCTCGTAAAGGGAGTGGACGTCATGGAGGAAAGTCTCAGTCGGCAAGAGCCGGGAACACAGACGCTGACGACGCGATGCTGTGTGGTCGGTGGCGGACCCGCCGGAATGATGCTTGGATTCCTATTGGCGCGCGCCGGCGTCGATGTGGTGGTGCTGGAGAAGCACGGCGATTTCCTGCGCGATTTCCGCGGCGACACGATTCACCCCTCGACCCTCGAGTTCATGCATGAGCTCGGCCTGCTCGATCAATTCCTGACCCTGCCGCATCAGGAAGTCCGCAAGCTCACAGTGCAGATCGGCGAAAGCCGGGTCACCGCGGGCGATTTCAGTCACCTGCCGACCATGTGCAAATTCGTCGCACTCATGCCGCAGTGGGATTTTCTCAATTTCCTTGCTGCGCAGGGACAGCGCTATCCGAATTTCAAATTGTTGATGAATACGGAGGCGATCGACATCATCCGGGCCGGCGGCCGCGTCGTTGGCGTTCGGGCGACTGGTCCGGACGGACTGCGCGAGATCCGGGCCGACCTCGTGGTCGGCACCGACGGACGCCACTCCACCGTGCGCGCCAAAGCCGGCCTCGCCGTCCAGGACATCGGCGCGCCGATGGATGTATTGTGGATGCGGGTGTCACGCCGTCCAGATGACCAATTCGAAACGCTTGGCCGGGTCGACGTCGGACACATCTTCATCATGCTTAACCGAGGCGACTATTGGCAGTGTGCCTATGTGATCCGTAAGGGCGGGGCTGACGAGATCCGTCGCCAGGGCTTGCCGGCGTTCCGCGCCTCAGTCCTCAAATTTGCGCCGCTTCTCGGCGACCGAGTTGAGGAGCTGCGCACCTGGGACGACGTCAAGTTGCTCACGGTCGCGGTCGACCGGCTCAAGCAGTGGTATTGCCCCGGGCTCCTGTGCATCGGCGATGCCGCGCATGCGATGTCGCCGATCGGCGGCGTCGGCGTGAACCTTGCGGTGCAGGATGCGGTCGCAGCAGCAAATATTCTTTACGAGCCATTGCGCCGCGGCCCGCCCACAACCGAGGAACTGGCGGCAGTGCAGCGCCGGCGCGAATATCCGATGCGGGTCATCCAGGGCATCCAGGTGCTGGTGCAGAACCGGATCATCACCCGGGTCCTGGCATCGACCGAGTCACCAAAGCCACCCTTGGCAGTGCGTTTGCTCGATTGGATACCGCCGCTGCAGCGGATTCCTGCGCGAATTGTTGGTCTCGGCGTGCGGCGTGAGCACGTGCGCACGCCTGACGCTGGTGCGCGCTAAAGGCCAGCAGTTTGCCTTTCCTGATCTCGGTCTCGGCGAATTTCTGCGCCGGAGGCGGCGGTTCCCCCTGTTGCCCGGCTTGAATGCCGGGCTCATTGGGGCCGCACTATGATGGCTCACTGCGGTGGCGTAACCCCGTCGCGTAGGTTGCGGTGATCGATGCGCTTGCGCGCAGCGGCCGCGCGCGCGCTCATCCACAGTTCGCGACAGCCAAGGAATACGAGCGCGGTCGCAAATGGCACGATGTAGTAGAGCAGGCGGAACAGCAGCAGCGCGGCGAGCAACTCCTCCTTGGCGTATTGATGCAGGCCGACCAGCATGGCGGCATCAAACACGCCGACCCCACCCGGGGCGTGGCTTGCGAAGCCGAGTAGCGTGGCGAGGACGAACGCCACCATCACATTGATAAAGTCGAGATGGGGGTCATCGGGAACCAGCACATACATGGCGAGCGCGCTGCAGCCGAGGTCGAGGATACCGAGGCCGATCTGCACCAGGGTAAGCTGCGCATTGGGCAGCGTAACCACCCAGCCGCTGGTGATACTGACGACGCGTTTGCGGGGCAGCAGCCAGATCAGATACGCGATGATGGCAGCGAGCCCGGTGAAACCCAACAGGCGGTTCGCCCACGCCGGCAGCTGGTCAATGACGCTGGCGACAGCCGGCTCGTAGATCATGCCGCCGCCCAGCACGAAGGCATTGCCGAGCCAGAAGGTCAGGCCGGTCACGAAGGCGATCTTGGTGACGTCGATGACGTCAAGGCCCCAGGCGGAGTAGATGCGAAAGCGGACGGCGCCGCCGGTGAAAACCGTGGCCCCGATGTTGTGCCCAATGGAATAGCTGGTGAAGCTCGCAAAGGCGGCGACCCGATACGGAACATCGAGCTTGCCGATCGTGCGCAGGGCGAACAGGTCGTAGAAGGTCAGGGTCAGATAGGCCAGGGCGACGAACAGGGCCGCAATCGCGATTTGATGTGGGGGGGTGTCGCGCAGCGCTGCGGTGACTTTGGCAACCTCGACGTCGCGCAGGAGGTGGAACAGGGTGTAGCCGGCGACGGCGATAATGCCGCAGCTGAGCACGATGCCCACAAAATGCCAGGTTACGCGCGCTCGTACGAAATCGACGGCTTTCGCCAGCGGTCTTCGCATTCAATCCTGCCTTGACCGCCGATCCCGGTCTCTGATTCGCCTAAGTAAATTATCCCAGGAGGGTGCAACAGAATGCTGACGGCATCAGCTTGCTCCGAAAACTGGCCGGAATCGTGCTAGTTCCCTCCAAGGAAATCTGGCGGGGCACGTCCAACGTCCAAAATATCGCGAAAATCGGGCCGCCATGAAGGGCTCGTCATGAATCTGAGACACGACTTGGTCAATGTCGAAGCATGCGATTCGGCTTTGAGATAGACAACGACTGGTTGCCCACTCGCCCGCGCCGGTATCGCGCGTTGTTCCTCTCGGACATGCATCTGGGCAGCCGAGGGTGCCAGGGCGACCGGCTGGCGGACTTTCTGCGCAACCACGAAGCTGAGACAATCTATCTTGTCGGCGACATCGTCGACGGCTGGCGCCTGGGCTCGAAATGGTACTGGCCCTCGACCCACAACGAGATCGTGCAGATCCTGCTGCGGGCGGCTCGTCGCGGCGTACGCATCGTCTACATCCCGGGCAATCACGATGCGTTCCTACGCGACTTCTACGGCACTCATTTCGGCGGGATCGAGGTGGTCGAGCAGACCGTCCACGTCGCCGCCGACGGCCGCCGATACTTGGTGATCCACGGCGACACATTCGACGCCGCACTCAAGCACACACAAAGGCTCGCCTTCCTGGGCGGATCGGCAGTACGGGCCACGACCGCCGTCAACGCCGGGCTCAACTTCGCGCGCCGGCTGCTCGGGCTCTCGCACTGGTCGCTGTCGCAATGGGCAAAGCTCAAAGTAAAGAGCGCCACCAACTATCTGAGCGATTATGAGCAGGGCTTGGCGGCACTGGCGCATCGGCATCACGCCGACGGCGTGATCTGCGGGCACGTGCACCATGCGACAATCCACGAGGATCTGGGCGTCCGCTACATCAACTGTGGCGATTGGATCGAAAGCTGCACGGCGGTCGCCGAGCACGGCAATGGCTCGTTCGAGATCGTCACCTGGCACGACCGCGGCACGCACCAAGACCGCACCGTGATGGTGAGCGAGGCGCGGCCAGCATGAATATCCTGGTCGCGACGGATGCTTGGGAGCCTCAAGTCAATGGCGTTGTCCGTACGCTGAAATCGCTCGCCAACGCGGTGCGCAAGTTCGATGCCGCCATCACGTTCCTGACGCCGGACGGCTTCCCGTCCGTCGCGGTGCCCACCTATCCGGGCCTGCGCTGCGCGCTGCCGCGCCCGCGCGAGGTCGCCCAGCGCATCGAGCGCGTCGCGCCGGACGCGATCCATATTGCAACCGAGGGGCCGATCGGCGCCGTGGTCCGGCAGTATTGCGTCAAGCGCGGCCTGCCGTTTACGACGAGCTTCACCACGCGCTTTCCCGAATACATCGCTGCCCGGGTGCCGATCCCGGAGGCGTGGAGCTACGCCGTGCTGCGCTATTTCCATGCCGCCGCGCGGGTCACCATGGTGTCCACGCCGTCGCTGATGGCCGAGCTTGCCGGCCGCGGGTTCAAGAACCTGGGGATGTGGACGCGCGGGGTCGACACCGACCTGTTCCGGCCCGAGCGGGCGATCGACCTCGGGCTGCCACGCCCGATTTTTGCGACTGTGGGGCGGGTGGCGGTGGAGAAGAACCTCGCCGCATTCCTCGCGCTCGATCTGCCGGGGAGCAAGGTTGTGATCGGCACCGGGCCGGAGGATGCCGAGCTGCGGCGCCGGTTTCCTGAGGCGGTGTTTCTCGGGGCGCTCAAGGACGAGCGCCTCGCCGCGCATCTCGCCGCGGCCGACGTGTTCGTGTTCCCTTCGCTCACCGATACGTTCGGTGTCGTGCAACTCGAGGCGCTCGCCTGCGGTGTGCCGGTCGCGGCCTACCCGGTGACCGGTCCGCGCGACGTGATCGCAGATCATCCGATCGGCGTGCTCAACGAGGATCTGCGGATCGCCTGTCTGGAGGCGTTGAACGTCTCCCGCACGGCCTGCCGCGAGTACGCCCTGACCCGCTCGTGGGAGACGAGTGCGAAGCAGTTCATCACGCATCTGCGGCGCATTTCGACGCGCAGCCGCGAGGTCCAGGCGGCCTGACGCTTGACCTAAGCTGCGCTTGTCCCGATGCTGCGCGCATGTTCGTGACGTTCTTCCAGGAGCTCAAGCAAGCGGGCCTGCCGGTCACCTTGCGCGAATACCTGACCCTGATGGAAGCGATGGAGCGCGACCTCGCCTCGCGCCGGGTTGAGGATTTCTATTATCTGTCGCGCGCCACCCTGGTGAAGGACGAGCGCAACCTCGACAAGTTCGACCGCGTCTTCGGCCACGTGTTCAAGGGCTTGGAACAGGGCGCCGAGCTTGCCGCCGAGATCCCGGTCGAGTGGCTCAAGAAGCTCGCCGAGAAGTATCTCACCGAGGAAGAAAAGAAGCAGATCGAGGCCATGGGCGGCCTCGACAAGTTGCTGGAGACCTTGCGCCAGCGATTGGCCGAGCAGAAGGGGCGCCACCAGGGCGGTTCGAAGTGGATCGGCACCGCCGGCACCTCGCCCTTCGGAGCTTATGGCTACAATCCGGAAGGCGTGCGCATCGGCCAGGACAAGAACCGCAATTTCCGCGCCGTGAAGGTTTGGGACCGGCGCGAGTTCAAGGACCTCGACGATGAGGTCGAGCTCGGCACGCGCAACATCAAGATCGCGCTGCGGCGGTTGCGCAAATTCGCCCGCACCGGCGCGCCCGACGAGCTTGATCTCGACGGCACCATCAAAGGCACCGCGCACAAAGGCTATCTCGACATTGTCATGCGGCCCGAGCGGCACAACGCCGTGAAGGTGTTGCTATTCTTCGACGTCGGCGGCTCGATGGACTGGCACGTGCAGGCAACGCAGGAGTTGTTCTCGGCGACCCGCACCGAGTTTAAGCACATGGAGCATTTCTACTTCCACAATTGCCTCTATGAGCGGGTATGGAAGGAGAACGGCCGCCGCTATGACCACACCACGCCGACGTGGGACGTGCTGCACACGTTCCCGCACGACTACAAAGTGATCTTCGTCGGCGACGCCTCGATGTCACCGTACGAGCTGGCAATGCCGGGCGGATCGGTCGAGCACATGAACGATGAGCCGGGCCAAGTCTGGCTCGACCGTGTGACGCGCACCTATCCGGCCTGCGTGTGGCTCAATCCGGTCCCGGAGAATCAGTGGGATTACACGCAATCCATCCGCATGGTGCGCCAGCTGTTCGCCGGGCGGATGTATCCGCTCACGTTGGAAGGGCTCGATCGCGCCATGCGGGAGCTGGTGCGCTAAAGCGTCATGACTTTTCTTCGAAACGTCAGCACGCTTTAGCCTGTTTTTTGAGCATGATCTTTTCCGAAAACCGGTATCCACTTTTCGGGATCATGCTGAAATCAGCGGCCCGTGCCGGGCGGACTTGGTTGCGAGCTCGCAGACCCCTCGGGCACCATAATGTTTGGGATGCCGAACGAGTTGCCGGAGACAGGGCCCCCGCCAAATGCCCGTGACTGGGCAGTACTGCCGAACCCGCCCGGCGGAGTACCACCGTATTGAGGCAGGGCCGGATTGGTCGGACCGGTGGCGCGGCCGCCCGAGCCAGCACCTGTGCTGAGCCCGAACCCCGACGTACTGAGATTGGTCGGCCCGGTGGAGAAACCACCCGAGCCACCGGATGAGCTTTGTCCATAGATCCCGGTGAAATTGGTCGGTCCGGTGGGCGTACCGCCGGAACCTCCGGCGCTACTGGTGCCGAAGCCGCCGATCTGGGCGCTGGCGGGTACGGCTGCGGTGCAGATCGCGGCAAAGATGGCGGTGGAGCCGATAAGGGTGTGGATGCGGCGCTGTCCGTGCATGGCAGGTCTCCTGTTGCGTCCCGACCCACAAGGCCTCCAACACAGCGCCTTGCCGCACAGCAAACATAAGCCGCGCGCCGGATACGGCAAGGCCGCCTCGCCCAGCCGTGAACGGCAATGGCCTTGTCCTATGGTGCAATCAGCAACCCGCGCTGCCGCCGGTTTGATTGGTCCCGCCGGTCACGCCCGTGGCGATTTGTGGGGTCCCCGTCGCGGCGATTGAGCCGCCGCATCGCGACTGAGAATTGGGGCCGTTCGGGTTGGCGGCGCTCGCCGAGCTACCGGGACTGGATGTCGTCCCGGGATTTGCGCCTGCCGTGTTCGGACTGGACGTCGTACCAGTACCTGAACCGGTGTTCGGGCTGGTGGGTCCCGTCGGGCTACCCCCGGAGCCGCCCGATGCGCTCGTCCCCGCACTCGGGGCTAATGACGTGTTCGGATTTGTTGGTCCGGTGGCCGTGCCGCCGGAGCCACCAGAAGCACTGCTGCCAAATCCGGCGTTCGGGCTGGTACCAGTTCCGCCGCCAGTGCCCGGGCTTACTCCGGTTGCTCCGCCAGCGCCGCCCGAGGCTCCCGCCGCGCCGCCGGCCGCGCCACCCGCGGCACCACCTCCGGCGCCGCCGCCCCCACCACCGCCGCCTCCACCTCCGCCCTGTGCCATCACAAGCGCCGAGCTGGCGGTGAGAAATATCGCTGAAAGCATGGCGAGGTGGGCCTTCATGTTTTGCACTCCAAGATCACGCGTCAACCCATAGCGGGGCAACGGCGCGGCTCTATGTGGGTTCCGCTCACCGGTCACATGGCATTTGCGCTGATCGTGCTATGTTGGCTGTCCCGCGCAATTCATCCCTCACCACATGACCGACGTTCCTCTCTCAACACTCGTTGCTCATCGCTCGTTTGCTTATTTCTGGTGCGGCCGCACCGCGACCACGACCGCCTACCAGATGCTGGCGGTGGCAGTCGGTTGGCAGATCTACGCCATGACCGGCGATGCGCTCGATCTCGGGCTCGTGGGACTCGTGCAGTTCGTGCCGATCGTTGCCATGTCGCTCGTCATCGGGCAGGCGGCAGACCATTTCGATCGGCGCACGCTCGCGCGCACCTGTCAGATCGTGAAGGCGCTGTGCGCGCTGTTGCTCGCGCTCGGCACCTCCTCGGGCTGGCTGGGACGCGAAACGATCTTTGCGATTCTGTTTGTGATCGGTACTGCGCGCGCATTCGAAACGCCGACCCTGCACGCACTGCTGCCCGGGATCGTGCCGTCCACGCTGCTGCCGCGGGCAATTGCTGCATCCGCGACCGCGAACCAGGCGGCGACCATCGGCGGACCGGCGCTGGGCGGATTGATCTACGCCTTCGGCCCGACGACTGTTTACGTCACCTGCACGGTCGTATTTCTTCTCGCCAGTGTGCTGGTGAGTTTGATCAAAACGGCCCCGCGCCCGAGTGAACGCAAGCCCGTGACGTTAGCGTCGCTGTTCGCGGGATTTGCTTATATTCGCAGCCGGCCGGTGCTGCTTGGTGCGATCTCGCTCGATTTCTTTGCCGTCATGCTGGGCGGCGTTACGGCGCTGCTGCCGATCTACGCGCGTGATATTCTGCAAACCGGTCCGTGGGGGCTCGGGCTCTTGCGCGCAGCGCCGGCTGTCGGCGCATTGTGCATGTCGGTCATGTTGGCGCATCGTTCGCTCGATCGCCAGGTTGGTCGGACCCTATTTGCATCGGTCGTCGTGTTCGGCGTCGCCATCATCGTGTTCGCCCTGTCGACTTCATTTGCTCTGTCGCTGGTTGCGCTGACGATCTACGGCATGGCCGACGCGATCAGCGTCGTCATCCGTCATTCGCTGGTGCAGACCCGCACGCCGCAGGATATGCTCGGCCGCGTGATGGCGGTGAACTCGCTCGGGACCGGAAGCTCGGGCACGCTCGGCGAATTCGAGTCAGGGTTGCTCGCCGCCTGGTTCGGTACCGTGACCTCCGCGTTGGTCGGCGGTGTCGGCGCACTCGCGATCGTGGTGTTGTGGATGTTGCTATTCCCGGCGCTGCGGCGAACCGCGACCCTGGCACCTGAGACATGATGCCTAGGCGTAAGAACAACAACAATCCGAGTGAGGGAACGTGGCGAGGACAGGCGTGAATGATCTGATCAGGCTATGCGGCGCCGTCATTGTTACAATGGCGCTTGTCGCCATGCCGGCTGGCGCCGACGATTACCCGAGCCGCTCGGTGCGCATCGTCGTGCCATTCCCGGCCGGAGGAACGGCCGATGCCATACCGCGCCTCGTCGGCGACTGGCTGTCGCGCAAATGGGGCCAGCCGGTCGTGATCGAGAACAAGGCCGGTGCCGCAGGCAACATCGGAGCCGAAGCGGTCGCCAATGCTGATCCTGATGGCTACACCCTCCTATCGTCGCCGCCGCCGCCGCTTGTCGTCAACCAGAACCTCTACCCCAAGCTCGGATTTGACCCGAGCGCGTTCGTGCCGATCTCGGTCATGGCCGTCGTGCCGACCGCGCTCGTGGTCAATCCGGCGCGCATCGCGGCCAATACGGTTCCCGATTTCATTGCGATGGCGCGCGCCAGTCCCGGCAAGATCACGGCCGCCACCCAGGGCAACGGCACCACGTCGCATCTCACGTCGGAGATGTTTCAGATGCTGGCCAACGTCAAATTCGTTCAGGTCCCTTATCGCGGCTCTGCGCCGGCCTTGCAGGGTTTGGTGGCGGGTGACGTGGATATCATGTTTGACAATCTCGGCGTTTCGCTCGCACTGGTGCAAAGCAAGCAATTGAAACTCATCGCCGTTGGAACCGAGCGCCGCTTGGCGTCGCTGCCTGACGTTCCGACGATCGCCGAGACGCTCCCGGGCTTTGTGTCTTCGGCCTGGTTCGCAGTCGTTGCCCCGCCGCGGACGCCACAGCCGATCGCCGACAAGATCAATGCCGATATCGATGCAGCACTGCGCCAGCCGGAGATCGTGGCGCGATTGAAGGATCTGTCCGCAGAGCCAGTCGGGGGCACGAGCGCGGCGGCGGGCAAGTTCATGCATGAGGAGGTGGAGCGCTGGCGCGCGGTCATTGTCGCGGCCGGCATCAAGCTCGAGTAGGAAGCGCGGTGCCTTCTGCTGAACCGGCAGTTGCACTTCCCAATGTGCCCGAATGGTGGAGCGGCTCCCGGGAGTAATCTCGGCAACTGGAGGCGCCGTCATGGCGCCGCCACAGACGGCGTACGAAATTACAGGTAAACTAACGGGTGATTTGGCGGGACGGGCGCAGCCGGAGATCGCGGCCCCGGTCCGGCAGAACGGGTGCGAGCCGGTTGGCATGGGCCCGGAAGCGATGGCGCGGTTCGTGGAAGCGGAGACCAATGAATGGAGCCGAGTGCTCAATATAAAGGGCTTCCGCAGCGACCAGGGTTGGAATACCCACGGCGTGTGCTCCTGCGCGCTGCGGTGCAGATCATCGGGGCAGCGGCCATCACTCGCGTTGCGGTGGCCGCCGATACGCCTGCGCCAAACTTTCCCACTCGACCGGTGCGACTGATCGTGAATTTTCCCGCCGGCTCCGGCACTGCGGATGCGGTGGCGCGCGCCCTCGGCGAATACTTTACGCGCAAATGGGGACAGCCGGTCACGGTGGACAATGTGCCGGGTTCCACCGGTGTGGTAGGAGCCTCGGCCGCGTATCGAGCGCCGCCCGACGGCTACACGTTGCTGGTGACGCCGGCCGGCGCGCTGACGGTGGCGCAGCATCTGCAGACGCTCGATTACGATCCGGATCGCTTCGTCCCGATCACCATGCTGGAAACAAGCCCGATCGTGTTGGTGGCCTCGCCGCATCTGTCGGTCAACAACATCGCAGAGCTGATCGCCTACGCGCGAGCGCATTCCGGCCAACTGCGCGTCGCCAATCATGGCATCGGCTCGAGTTCGCATCTTGCCGCCCAGTGGTTTGCCAGCTTGGCGCAAATCCAGATCTTCAACGTTCCCTTTCGAGGATCGGTGGCTGGGTTGCGAGCGCTTGGTGATGGACGTGTTGATGTGTTCTTCGACAATCTGGGGAGTTCGCTGCAGCCGATCCGCAATGGCGAGGTGAAAGCACTCGCGGTGGCCTCGGCCAAACCGGAACCACTGTTGGCGAATGTGCCGACCATTGCGGAGAACTTACCGGGCTTTGCCACCTTGTCCTGGGTCGCCCTCGTGGCGCCACCCGACACATCGCCATCGCTCGTGCAATGGCTGAGCGAGCAGTTCGCGCAGGCGCTGCGCGAGCCGCAGATCGAGAAGACCTTGGCCGACCTCGCCTGTGAGCCGGGCGGCTGGACGCCACAAGCCACGGCGGCCTTCATTCGCAAAGAAAGCGAACGCTGGAAATCCGTGATCCGCGAGGCCAAGATCAGCGTGCAATGAGTTGGCGCATGGGCCAACTCGGGGAGCAACCCATGACGGCGCACACAAGCCCGCATCAATGGCCTGCTGAAGGCCTCAGCCGCGTGCCATATTGGATCTATTCCGATCCGGATTTGTACGCGCTCGAGCAGGAACGCATTTTTCGCGGCAATACCTGGAATTTCCTGTGCCTCGAGGCAGAGCTGCCGCAGCCGAACACGTTCCGCACGTCCAATCTCGGTGACATGTCGGTCGTGGTCACGCGCGACGCTAATGGCGCCATCCACGCATTCGAGAACCGGTGCGCGCATCGCGGCGCGCTGCTGTGTCTGGTGCCGCGGGGCGAGCGCAAGGAATTTGCCTGCGTGTATCACAACTGGACATACGATCTCGCCGGCAACCTCACCGGGGTTGCGTTCCGGCGTGGTATCGGGGGCAAAGGTGGGATGTCGCCTGAGGCAAAGCCCGAGCGCCACGCACCGCGCAAGCTGCGCGTAGAAGTGCTGGCCGGGCTTGTGTTCGGGACGCTCGGGACCGATCCGCCGTCACTGGAAACATACCTCGGCCCCGAGATCGTGAGCGGCATCCGGCGCGTCATGCGCGCCCCGGTGCGGCTGCTCGGCGGCTATAGCCAGTCGCTGCCCAGCAACTGGAAACTCTATATGGAGAACACGAAGGATTCCTATCACGCCTCTCTGTTGCACATGTTCTTCACCACCTTTCGCCTCAACCGGCTGTCGCAGAAGGGCGGCCTCGTGGTGAACCACAATGGCGCCGGCCACATCAGTTATTCCATGGCGGCCGACGTCGCCGGCTCCGAATACGAGCAGGCCAAGATGCGTAGCGCGCAGGATGGCTATTCGCTGGATGCCCCGGAGCTACTGCAGTCGGTCGACGAGTTCGGCGACGGGATCGGCCTGCAGATCCTGGCGATCTTTCCCGGCTTCGTATTGCAGCAGATCCGCAACAGCCTCGCGGTGCGCCGCATTGTGCCGCAAGGGCTCGAGCGCAGCGAATTGGTGTGGACCTGCTTCGGGTTCACCGGCGACGACGACCGGCTCAACGAATTGCGCCTGCGCCAGGCCAATCTGATCGGCCCGGCGGGGTTCATCTCCATGGAGGACGGTGCCGCAACCGGCTTCGTGCAACGCGGCAGCCGCGGGGCGCCGCGTGAGCTCTCGGTTCTCGAGATGGGCGGACAGGGGACCTCCTCGGAAGAGAGCCGCGTTTCCGAGGCAGCGGTGCGCGGCTTCTGGAAAGCGTACCGCGAACAGATGCGCATGTGATGAATATCGAGCAAAAACTCGCGGTCGAGGACCTCAACACACGCTACGCCGAGGCGATCGACGAAGATCGCCTGGAGGCCTGGCCCGACTTCTTCAGCTCGGACGGGCGTTATCTCGTCACCACGGCGGAAAACGTCGCTCAAGGATTGCCGCTCGGGATCATATCGGCGACATCGCGGGCGATGCTGCGCGATCGCATCAAGGCGCTACGCCAGGCGAATGTCTATGAAGCCCAGCGATACCGGCATGTTCTGGGGACGCCGCGGATCGAGGCCGTGAACGGCACGCTACGCGCCCGCACGAGCTTCATGGTTGCTCGCATCATGCACACCGGCGAGACTACGTTGTTCGCGACCGGGTGTTACGAGGATCGCATCATCCTCGATGGCACCGGCGCGCAGTTCGCGGAGAAAACAGTGATCCTCGACAGTCGCGTGATCGATACGCTGCTGGCCATTCCGCTGTAGAGCTCTATCGCCTCACGACCAGCACCGAGCACCTGGCGTAACGCACAACGTGGCCGGCGTTGGATCCGAGGAAGTAGGTCTTCATGGCCGGGCGATGCGAGCTCATGACGATGAGATCGGCCGGCAGCAGCTTCGCTTCCTCGAGCACCTCGTGATAGATGCCGCCCTGACGGACCACCGTGGACAGGCGGGACGCTTCGAACCCGCTCTCACGGGCGAGCGCTGCGAGTGCTTCCTCGGCCGACTGCCGCTGCTGCGCGTCGAAATCCGCCGGCACATATTCGGCGAGCATCACCGGCGTCATTGGCAGCACGTTGACGACGCGAACCACGCCTCCGGACGCCCGGGCCATCTCCACCGCCGTGTCGATGGCCGGCCTGGCGAACTCGGGTTCAGTTAGATCAACCGGCACCAGAATACGTTTGAACATGGCACGACCTCCTCCCAGGTCTTCCCAAGTTCACATATTGCCATGAACAAGCAAATCGACGAAGGCTTGCCAACCGTCCGGTACGTAGAAATGAATCGAATCGTTAATCCGGCTCAGCCTCCAATTGCCGCGGGGCAACGAAGCGGTCGAGCCGGCCGGAGCGGGGGTGCAGCTTGGACCACTCGTCGAGTGCGAAGTCGATGACCGCCAAAGCGCCGGTTGGGAACTTCTCGTGCAGGCGCTCGCGCGCCTCCACGTCGCCTGAAGCGACCAAGGCGAGGGCTACGCGCTGAATTCCCGGGTTGTGGCCGACCACCAGGAGCGAATGCACCTTTTGCGCCGTGCCGCGGAGCAGCGTAAGGATCGCTTCCGGTTCGGCTTCGTAAAGCCGTTCCTCGAAATTCACCGGCGGCGATTCCGGCAATTGATGGCGGGCGAGGTCCCAGGTTTCACGTGTGCGATTGGCGGTCGAGCACAACACCTGCTCGGGGAGGAGCGCGTTGTGCGCGAGGTAGGTACCGACCACGCCGGCATCCCGCGTCCCGCGCCGATTGAGCGGGCGATCGTGATCGGCGACTCCGGGCGGCCGGTCGGACTTGGCGTGGCGCAGAAGCATGAGACGACGCATGACGCATGAGAGTATAGCCGAGATCACCGCGCCGCCAGATCGGAGGGCTGTCTGGTACGGTCGGACCGCCGTCGCACCGCCGGAATTTCCGACATTGACGTTCGATCTCGACGTCGACGTTTGCGTCATCGGCGGCGGGCTTGCCGGGCTGACAGTGGCTCGGGAAGTCGCACGACGCGACTGGTCGGTTGCTCTGATCGAAACCAGCCATATTGCCGGGCAGGCTTCCGGCCGCAATCTCGGTTTCGTGTTGCCTGGTTTTGCTCAGAGCGCTGAGCGGCTGGTGGAGCGCTGCGGTCTCGCTCACGCCAAGGCGCTTTGGGCGCTTGCCGAAGATGGCGTTGCCTATGTCCGCAACACAGTCCTTGGGCTGGCCATGCCAGGTGTTGATCCGGTCGAAGGCTGGCTCGACGTCGCCAAAATCGACAACCCCGATGCGATGATGCGCACGCTGACGTTGCTGGCCCATGATTTCGGAGTAGTGGTCGAGGGCTGGCCGGCGGAGCAGGTGCGCGAACGGCTCAAGAGCGACACCTACTTCCACGGGCTCTATTTTCCACACGCTTTCCATATCCACCCGCTCAACTACGCGCTCGGGCTGGCGACCGATGTGCAACGACGCGGAGCCCGGCTGTTCGAGCAGACCCCTGCGCTGCACATCGATCCGATCGGCGTGCGCAAGCGGGTGAGTACGCCGAAGGGGAAAATCCGCGCAAACCACATCGTGCTCGCCGGCAATGTCCAACTTCAGCAGAGTGCGTCCGCGCTCGCCACGACGATCCTGCCAATGACGACCTACGTCGCGGTGACGCATCCGCTCCCCGATTTGGCGGATGCCATTGCGTTTGCGGGTGCGGTCAGCGATTCGCGCGGCTCCGATTTCCACTATCGCATCGTTGATTCGAACCGGCTCATGTGGAGTGGCGGCGCGACGGCCTGGGCGGGTAATCCGCGCCGCCAGGCGCAACGAATCAAGAGGGCAATCGCCCGGACTTACCCGCAATTGGGGCAAGTCGAGATCGAGCATATGTGGTCCGGCACGATGGGGTTTGCGGTGCACCGAATGCCCCTCATCGGGGAGATCTCGCCGGGTCTCTGGGTGGCGAGCGGGTTCGGTGGACATGGGATCAATACGACCGCGATGGCGGGCCAACTGATCGCCCGGGCCGTGGTGGACCGTGACGATACGTGGCGCCTGTTCCTTCCCTATGAGCTGGTTTGGGCCGGCGGATCTTTGGGGCGCGCGGCGGTTCAGATCGGCACCTGGGCGCACCGTGGCCTGGAGTATGCGCGCTCGGCCAAACGCACCGGCAGTCGCTCTTCCCGGGTTGATGCAAAGGGCCAATGAGGCTCTCCGCCCGGTATTAGCTTGATATTAACCGCGAAGCGGCCTGATTCCTCCGGGGCGCCACCCCAGGTCGGTGCAAAAGTGCCACAGACTGCCAAAAGCAATTGCGCGCCCAGCGCAAAACAGGTCAAAGGCGTTTACCGGTCCCACCTGTTATGGCCATATCGGGACCTTGGGGGCAGGGGTAGTGCAATGGGGCGCAAGTTCGGTTCGGTCGTGCTGCTGCTTGGCTTGATGTTCGCGTCCGCGAGCCAGGCGGCGGATTTGGCGGTTCAGCCGGGTGCGGCGGCGCCGTCCACCTGGATTGTCACGATCGGTGCCGATGTCCGCGCTGTTCCCCGCTATCCGGGCTCGAACGACTTCGTCGTGCTGCCGGTGCCGTATTTCGACCTGTCCAAGCCAGGATCGCCGGAGCGCTTTCACGGGCCTCTGGACGGCATTGGGTTTGCGCTGTTTGACAACGGCGTGTTCGGGATCGGCCCCGTTGGTTCATTGGTGTGGTCACAAAGCCAGAAAATCAACGGGCTCGGCAATGTCGGGATGACGTTGAACCTCGGTGGGTACGTCGATTATTGGGCAATGCCCTGGCTGCGCACCCGGGCCGAAGTGATGCAGGGCGTTGGCGCGGGCGATGGAATCACCGCGAACCTGTTCATGGATGCCATACTCCCCCTGTCCTCGGCTCTGACGCTGTCGGGGGGGCCACGCGCACGCTACGTCACGAGCGAAACTGCGGCTCCTTATTTCAGCATTACGCCGGCCCAATCGCTCGCGTCCGGATTGCCCCAGTACCATGTCGGGACCGGCTGGCAATCAGTCGGAGCCGGCACCCAGCTCAAGTATCGCTTCAATCCCGTCTGGGCGACCTACGGGTTTGTGGAGTACCAAAGGCTGATCGGATCGACTGCCAACTCGCCGATCGTGAACGGGCCGGGAGGCAGCGAGAATCAATGGATCTTCGGGGTTGGCGTGATCTATTCATTCGCCATGACCGGCCTGCCGTTCTGATTTAACGCCCCTCGCGTCTCGCCATAAAAGCGAGACGTTCAAACAAATGGACATCCTGCTCGTTCTTGAGCAGCGCGCCATGCAGCGGCGGGATCAGCTTCTTGGAATCGCGCTCGCGCAAGATCTCCGGACCAATGTCTTCGACCATCAATAGTTTCAGCCAATCAAGCAGTTCGGACGTCGACGGCTTTTTCTTCAAGCCGGGCACGTCACGAATTTCGTAGAACAAGGTCAGCGCTTCGGACACGAGCCGTTGCTTGATGGCAGGAAAGTGAACGGCGATGATCGCCCGCATCGTGTCGGCATCCGGGAACCGGATGTAGTGAAAAAAGCAGCGGCGCAGGAACGCGTCGGGAAGTTCCTTCTCGTTGTTTGACGTGATGATCACGATCGGGCGCCGGCGCGCGTGCACGGTCTCGCCGGTCTCATAAACATAGAACTCCATGCGGTCGAGTTCCTGCAGCAGGTCATTGGGAAACTCGATGTCGGCCTTGTCGATCTCATCGATCAACAGCACCGGACGCTCGTCGGCGACGAACGCGTCCCACAGCTTGCCGCGTTTGATATAGTTGCGGATGTCGCGCACCCGCTCGTCCCCGAGCTGGCTGTCGCGCAGGCGCGACACGGCGTCGTACTCATAGAGCCCCTGTTGCGCCTTGGTGGTGGATTTGACGTGCCATTCAAGTAGCGGCGCGCCCAGGCTCTTGGCGATTTCGAGGGCCAGGATGGTTTTGCCGGTACCGGGCTCGCCCTTGACCAGGAGCGGGCGTTCGAGGCTGATGGCGGCGTTTACGGCGACCTTGAGGTCGGCGGTCGCCACGTAGGAACTGGTACCTTCAAAACGCGTCACGTCCTTGCCTCATTGGCTTGGTTACCGGGGATCCGGAGACTGGGATTATTGCCCCAATGGCCGCACTAGGTCGGTGTTGTAAGTCAGAAAGCTCGCCGATATAAGGCGCGCGCGGAAACACCGCGCAAGGGGCAGAATCAAGTGCATGGAGTTGGACTTGGATGAGCCTGCCTAAGGAGCCCAACTATCGGCCTTCCCAAAAAGAACCCTTCATGAACGAGCGCCAGCGGGAATATTTCCGACAGAAGCTGCTCGCCTGGAAAGAGGATATCCTCAAGGAAGCCAAGGAGACCCTGCAACATCTGCAGGACGAGAATCAAAATCACTCTGACTTGGCCGACCGCGCCTCTTCGGAGACCGACCGGGCGATCGAGTTGCGCGCGCGTGATCGGCAACGCAAGCTGATCGCCAAGATCGATGCGGCGATCCAACGTATCGACGACGGGACCTACGGGTATTGCGAGGAGACCGGCGAGCCGATCGCCCTGAAACGGCTCGAAGCGCGCCCTATTGCGACCCTGTCGCTCGAGGCACAGGAGCGCCACGAGCGCCGCGAGCGGGTTTACCGCGACGATTAGTCCTCTCGGGCGTGTCACGCCCGAGCCATCTTGCGAACCGCTTTGGCTATCGCGGCGCGCGGCCGAGCAAGCTTGCCATCTCGCGTTCGAGATTTTCAAACGCGGGCTTGTCTTCGCTCGGGTCGAGCTTGGGCTCGGCGCTCACCCGAGGCTCAGGTGCGATACGCGGCTCAGGCGCGATGCGCGGTTCGGCGGTCGTACCCCGCGGTTCCGACATAATCCGTGGCTCGGATGCCAGGCGCGGTTCCGAGCCGCCCCGGAGCGATGCGCGGGGGAGATCGACGGACGGGTTGAGGCGCTGGCTTGCTGCCGACGGCTGGAAGGGCCGGCGCGGCTCCGATCGCATTGAGACAAAGCCTGGGCCGGAGGACGAGACTGGCCGCCGCAACGCCGCCTCGAGGCGGTGCGCCATGTCGGTCAGGTTCTGGTCGTCAGTGTCGGTCGCGGCGGCGCCCGGACGGGCAGGCGGCCCCTTGTTGTCCGACCCGGTCGGCCGCTGCAATGCGGCCGCAAGCTCCGCAAAATGATCCATCGGTACGTTGGCGGGCTGCTCCTTGACCGGCTCGGCAGCCAGCGATGGGGCCGGCTCTTCGAGGACAGCGCGCATAGGCTCGACAATCGGAGCACGAAGCGCAGGCGATTCTGCGGGATGCGCGTCCGGCGCTGCCGGCCGCACGGACGGCTCCGCCGCCGGATCCGGGGCGCGCTTCAGGCGTGGGACGGCATCGGGCTGCAGCGGCCAGCTCGCCGCTTCAGGCACCGGGATTTCTTTGGTGATGTCGTCTGCCTCGGGCACATCGGCGCGTGCTGCGGCAATGGCCACGCGTGGCGGAGCCTCCGCCGCGATACGCGGGGCGGTCTCGCGCGGCTCTACCGGAACGGTGTCGACCGCCTCGGAACGGCGGATATTCGCCTCGATGAGCACGTCGGTCGCCCCGCCGATCAGCACGAGGTGCTCGACATCATCGCGCCGCACGATTACGAGCTTGCGGCCGTCGATGATTGGCGTTGAATCGATCATGGCGAGGCGCGGCCCCTGGCGTCCACGCGTGCCAGCTTCGCCGCGCCCACGTTTGCCGGCTCGGCGCACCACGAAGATCGCGCCAAGAACGCCGACCACCAAGACCAGCGCCGCAACGGCTAACATCGGCAGCTGGCCGCCCAACAATCCTGACATTTGGCTTCTCCCCGTACGCGGGCGGCGTCCCTGACAATCCCCATCGCCGGCCCAAAAACGGCAAACTTCAGCGCTAAAAGCGGGCAAAGTTGCGTCAATGACGATATTTCATTCGGAAACAATGGTCTACTATCCCTTGCACATGCCCCGGGGCTGATTCATCAAGGATGCCCCAATACGAATCGGCAGCATGGCGACGCAGGACCTGAGTGGGGACTACCCGGGCGTCCTTGAGCATGGCAACCGTAGGGGCCTGATTTTGCGGGCTTTGGCGGCCACGGCCGCCGTTCTGGGCGTGGCTGTGGTCCTCTGGCTCACGGGCAGTGAGCGGGCCGCGGCGTTTACCCTTATCCTGCTGGTCGTTCTGAGCGCTATCGGCGTCTTCTCGCTGTTGGCGACACTCACCGGGGTGCTCCGGGTCGCCGGCGAGGACCCGACGCCCGGCTTCGCCAGATCCGTGCTCGACGGTGCAAGCGAAGGCATCGCCGTTACGACCGGAACGGGGCGCGTGATCTACGCCAACCCCGCCCTGCGGGCTCGCATCCGCCCGGAACTCGATTTCCGCACGATTGAGCAGGCATTCGGCGACGAGACGGGGAATTCTGAGGCGCTTTATCGTCTGATCAAGGCTGCTTGTGAGGGCCGGGATGCACAGGAGAATATTCATACGGGGTTGAGCATCAGGGTTCGGCGGTTGCCGGGAGGCACGGGCGGCTCCCAGCTTATAGCTTGGACCCTCCGGGAGGGCCTTGCGCCGACCCCGGTCCACAGTCTCGAGCCGCCCCAGTCGACAACGGCTTCCGGGTCACCAGCCGCTGCCGGCCCGGATGCGGGTGCGCCGGCCTCGGCAGCCGAAGGGACTTTGATCCGGGAAGCCGATACGGGGTTCATGCGCTTCTTCCAGAATACCCCGATGGCAATCGCGACCGTCGATCGGGGCGGCAAGATTGCGCGGGCGAACGCCCTGTTCACCCGGTTGTTCGAGTCGACCCGGCTTGGCCAGAGGCAACAGCCGGATGGATCTTCGATCCTCGACATCGTTGCCGAGCGCGATCGCGCAGCCCTGGAGACGCATCTCGGCCGCCGCGGCGAGCTTGCGACCCCGCTGGACGCGGCCCTTGCTGGGCAGGGCGAGCGCTGGGCCCGGTTCTACGTCACGCCCGTGGATCAGGATGACGCGGAAGCGGCGATCGTCTACGCGCTCGAGATCACCGAGCAGCGCAGTCTCGAGAGCCAGTTTCTGCAATCGCAAAAACTCGAGACGGTCGGCCAGCTCGCCGGCGGGATGGCCCATGATTTCAACAACGTTCTCTCTGCCATCATGATGGCCACCGATTTCTTGCTCAACGCCCACCGTCCGTCCGACCCGTCCTTTCAGGACATTATGCAGATCAAGCAAAACGCCAACCGGGCGGCGAGCTTGGTGCGGCAGCTCCTGGCGTTCTCGCGCCGCCAGACCTTACGGCCGCAGGTGCTCGACCTCGGTGAAGCGCTTTCCGACCTGTCCATTCTGCTGCGTCGACTGATCGGCGAGAAAGTGACGCTAGATGTGCAGCGCCGCGATGTCTGGCCGGTGAAAGCGGACCTGTCCCAGTTCGAGCAGGTGATCGTCAACCTCGCGATCAATGCCCGTGATGCCATGCCCGACGGTGGCAAGCTCACGGTGCAGGCGCGTAACATCACCCAATCGGACATCAGCAAATTCGAGGGCTGGAGTCTGCCGGCCGGCGATTACGTTCTGGTCGAGGTCGCCGATACCGGAACCGGAATTCCACCCGACGTCATCGGACGGATTTTCGAGCCGTTCTTCTCCACCAAGGAGAAGGGGAAGGGGACGGGGCTTGGCCTCTCGATGGTGTACGGCATCATCAAACAGACCGGCGGCTTCATCCTTCCCGAGTCCGAAGTCGGCAAGGGCACGGTGTTCCGCATCTTTTTGCCACGCCACACGCCGACCGCCGAGGATCTCGCGTCCATCAAGCCTACTGCAACCGAAAGCCGTCCCGCGCGTGCCGCCGATGACACCGGGCAGGGCACAATCCTGCTTGTGGAGGACGAAGAGGGATTGCGCGGCCTGAATGCGCGGGGACTGAAATCACGCGGTTACAATGTGCTCGAGGCCGGCAATGGTCTCGAGGCCATCGAGTTGATCGATGGCCATGACGGCAGCATCGATCTTGTTGTCTCCGATGTGGTGATGCCGGAAATGGACGGCCCCGCCTTGCTCAAGGAACTGCGCAAGCGCAGCCCCGATCTCAAGATCATCTTCGTCTCGGGCTACGCCGAGGAGGCTTTCGCCAAGAGCCTGCCGGACGGAGGCCAATTCGAGTTTCTGGCCAAACCCTTCACGCTCAAGCAGCTGATCGCCAAGGTGAAGGACACCATGGCGCAGGGGGCGCAAGCGCGCTTGCAGTGAGGCTTAACGGCGCAAACGTTCAGTCGCGTACCCGCAGGACGCCCATCGACTGATAGTAGCGCGCCTTCACGGGATCATAGCCGCGCGGGAAAGCGCACACGAAGGCGACGTAGTCGCCGTAGTTGGGGTGCACGCTGGTGATGAACGCGACCTTGTTGTAGCGCGAGCAATGCTCAGCCGCGACCTCTTTGTAGATCATCGCGACTTCCGGATTCCAGGAGATGATGCCGCCGGTATCGTTGCCCTTGAACACATACCCGGCGTGCGCGCTCGTTGCGGCAAGCGCGAATGCGCACGCGGCGATCATGGCCTTCAGCGACATAGCCGTGCTCCCGATCAGCATTGATGTAAGCACATGGGTGGCGGATGTATAAGGCGGAAAACGGGTTTGCCAGGCGGGTGGGATAATAGAGTTTACGACTGTGTCCTTCCGGCAACGCTTGATCACAGCAAAGGCGGGTCTTCCATGAAGTATGAGCTTTACTATTGGCCTGAGATTCAAGGTCGCGGCGAATTCATCCGGCTGGCGCTCGAGGAGGCGGGTGCCGATTACATCGATGTCGCCCGTCGCCCTGGCGGCGAAGATAAAATGTTCGCCGCAATGCGCAGCGCGCGCCTGCAGGAGCTGCCGTTTGCTCCGCCGTTTCTCAAAGCGGGAAAACTGACAATCGCACAGACGGCCAACATCCTTCTGTTCCTGGGCCGGCGCCATAAGCTCGTCCCCGCCACCGAGGCCGGGATGTTCTGGGTGCATCAACTCGAGCTGACCATCGCGGATTTCCTGGTGGAAATCCACGACACCCATCATCCGGTCGGCTCGGGTCTTTATTATGAGGACCAGAAGAAGGAAGCCAAGCGGCGTACGGGCGATTTCCTGAAAAACCGCGCTCCGAAATTTCTCGGCTATTTCGATGACGTGCTGGCGCGCAACAAGTCCGGATACCTGGCCGGTGCGAGGCTCAGCACGGCAGATCTCTCATTGTTCCAGATCGTCGAAGGATTGCGCTACGCGTTTCCCAAAACGATGCGCCGCATCGAGCGCAAATACGCGCGGGTCGTCCAGCTACATGATCGCATCGCGGAACGCCCGCGCATCGCCGCCTATCTGAGCTCGGAGCAGCGCATACCGTTCAATGAGATGGGCATCTTCCGGCATTACCCCGAACTGGATCGGTGAATTTCGTAGGGCGGGCATCGCGCTCGCTCGGCGCTTATGATCTTTGATAGACGACTCGCGCGATGCCCACCCTACGAACAAACTCAACCGTGCGCGTGCAGGACCTTGCCGCCGGCAGTCACGGGCTTTGCCGCAACCAGCGTGAACGCGATGACGCAGGGTTGCGTGCCTTTGTTCACCCAATTGTGGATCGTGCCCCGCTGCACCAGCACGTCGCCAGCCTTGAGATGCACGGTCTCGTCGTCGAGCTCCATGTCGATTTCGCCGGAGATGACGACCGCATAATCGATCGAGTCGGTGCGATGGTTGCGCGGGGAAACGCCCGGTCCGAAACTCACCACGCGAAACACGATGCCATTGTCGAGCGTGGTGCCGACCTTGCGCACGGACTCATCGGCGTCGCCGTCGTTGTTGACCGGGAAACTTTCACTCGTCCAGATCACCGCCGCATGGGCACCAGGCCGCGCGGACGCGACGTTCTTCACCATTTCATCAATCTTGACCGTGGCTTTGCCGTTCTTGTCATGGCCGGTGACGACGCGCCGGATGCTCAGGCTCATGGGTAGTCCTCCCTTGATTGAACGCTAATTTGCAACGGAGAGTTACAGGATCATCAGGTGCAGGTGAATGGTTCTGTGTTTTCCGCGTAAAAGCGCAGCCCGCTCTCGAGATCGGCGTACAGGATCCGGCGCGTCTCGTCATTGAGCGAGGTCGCTTCGAGGCTTTGCAGCCACCGTGGAAAGGCAGAGCGTGCGCCCGCAAACGGCGATTTGCGCAACCGCCGTTCGACCAGCGCAGCGAGCTCGTCATGACCATTCTGGCGATAGCGCGCGCGCAGCGGCGCAAGCATGTTGTGCTCCATAACGTCCGGGTCGATCACCCCAGCCACGACGCCGTGACAGGGACACGCGGGCAGGCTCTCTGCAACCGTGCGCGCACGCCCCCACAACTCAGCCAGTCGGTCAAGGTAAGCTGCTGCCGGCGGCGGCTGAAACGGGAGTTCGACAAACAGATCTGTCATGCGAGCCATGCGGATGCGAGTTTCATGCGCAATCATATGGATGCCATGCAAAAACGCCAGTCAGGGCGCGTCGATCGGAGCCACGGTCCAGCCGACTGTCCAGCAACCGTTCAGCAACCATCTCTGGCGTTCAAGCGCTCACTCGCTAATGTGCGCAGCGCAATCTGGTATCCGCATGGCCTCCGCACCGCATCAGCAACAAGGACAAACGTTGACCAAGGACGACGCACCGGTGGAGACCGGTATGCGTCGCCGGTTGGTGACGGCGGCATGCATGATGTCGGCCTTCATGGTTGCGATCGAGGTCACCATTGTCGCGACCGCGATGCCGACCATCGTTGCGCAGCTCGGCAACTTCGGGTGGTTCACCTGGGTGTTTGCGGCCTACATCCTGACCAGCGCGGTGACTGCGCCGGTCTATGGCCGCTTCGCCGATCTTTATGGCCGCAAGCGTGCCTACTATGTCGGCGCCGCTCTGTTTCTGATCGGGTCGACGCTGTGCGGATTTGCGTCTGGCATGGGATGGCTGATCGCGTTTCGCACGCTGCAGGGACTGGGCGCCGGCGCGTTGCAGCCGCTGACTATCACGATCCTCGGCGACATGTATCGCGGCGAAGCACGTGCGCGTGCGCAAGCCTGGCAGTCGAGCGTATGGGGGCTCGCCGCGATTGCTGGGCCGATCGCGGGGGCCTTTATTGTCGAGCAGCTGTCGTGGTCGATCATCTTCTGGGTCAACGTGCCGATTGGCATTATCACGCTGTTGATGCTTGGTTTGCTGTTCCATGAGCCGAAAACGCGCCGTGAGCATCGCATCGACTACATGGGCTCGGCACTGCTCATGCTCGGCGCCGGCGCGATCCTCCTGGCGCTCATACAGGCCAATGATTTGCCGCTGCTGTGGTTCTTGGGCTTGCTGGTGCTGGGCACCTGTCTGCTGGTCGCGCTGTTCGTGAACGAGCGCTATTCGGGCGAGCCGATCGTGCCCTACGCGTTGTGGCGCGTACGCAGCGTGGTGCTCACCAATCTCGGCGCGTTCTGCATCGGCATCGTTCTCTCCTGCACGACGCTGTTCCTGCCGGCCTATGTGCAAGGCGTGCTGGGGCATGGGGCGCGGATCGCCGGTCTCGTCTACTCGGCGCAAGCCCTGGCGTGGAGCGTAGCGAGCGTGCTCGCCGCCCGAATCATGGCGCGGACGAATTTTCGCGTCGCGGCAGCTTGCGGAGGTGTGTTGTTGATCGCTGGCGCCCTGCTCATGGCGATGAGCACGACAGTTTATTCGGTCACGATCGGTGCGATCGTGGTCGGGATCGGCATGGGGCTCTGCAACACCACCTTCATCGTCGCGTGCCAGGCCGAAATCGGCTGGGAGAACCGAGGCGCTGCAGTGTCCTCGAATTTGTTTCTACGTTCCGTCGGAATGGCGATTGGCGCCGGCATCGGTGGCGCCGTGATCAACTTCGCGATCGCGCGCGCGGCTCCGGGCGCGGGCGACGCCGTGCGACAGCTGCTAACCCCTGCGACGCGCGCGCTCTTGCCTGAAGCGGTGATCGCGCAGCTCGCCGATGCCATTGGCCGAGCGCTGCAGGGTGTTTATCTCTCCGCCGCGGTTGCGGCCGCACTGGCGCTCGCGTTCGGGCTTGCTCTTCCCGCCGCACTCTCGCTGACGCGCGCCCCAGAGCGGCCGTAAGCTACATCAGCGATCAGCGCCCGTGTTCGCCGGGCCAGCAGGCGCTGCTGGCGGAGCTATCATGTGCGACGCAGGGGGCTGCGTATCATTCGACGCGGTCTGCGTGCCGTTGTGGCCGCTGGTGAAAGCAATGAACAAGACGACAGCAACAAACACCGCCGCCGCCACCCAACCCCATGTGGCATTGGCGCTGCGCGCCTCATCAGCTCCAAAATCCTGCCGCCATTCTTCGCGATTCAGCGGATCATTCGGGTCCATGTGGTCCTCCTCTCAGTCATCGACAGGGGCATAGGGAAACCCTGACTCGACCGGAGCAGTTCCAATCAAATAGATGGTATGCTAGGATCAATTACCTAAAGCAGGATGAGTCGATATTAAATCGAAGCACCAGCCAAATACATCGTCATTGCGAGCGAGGCGAAACATCCAGGAGGAACAACACGCGGCTCTGGATTGCTTCGGCGCTGCGCGCCTCGCATGACCAGTTCTGCAAAATCTGCTCGAACTTGATTTCACCAGGGTCTAACAGAGTGCCGGTTCAAACAATCGGCAGGTCCACCGGACCCGCATCAATCAAACACGTTGATCGATCGGGCTTATGGCGCCGGAAGGGTCAGCAAGCTGCGGATCGAGCGGCCGCGAATGTCATAGACGCGCGCGAAGATGACGCCGTCGCGTTCGACCTCGACGACGACCGGAGCGTTGAGCTTGAGGCAATAGAACTCGCCCAGCATCATTGCGAAATCGGCACCCCCGGGATCGCCCTGCGTGACAAAGTCCGGTCCCAACTCGACTTGTGCCGGCCGCTGCGGGCCGCACACTGCGATGCGCCAGCGGCGATTGGATGGTGCAAAGTCCGCCTTCTCTTGCAGCTTGGCGCGCAGTTCATCGGCCGCCTGTTTGAAGGCGAGTCCCCAATAGTCGAGCATGTAGCGTTCATCGGCGGCGCGCACGCCGCCAGCAAGCAGATTGAAGTGCGTGTACTCGTAGGGGTGCAGCCGGATCATATCCATGGTAGGCACGGCGAGGCCGAACGCGATCACGGCGCTCGCGGCCACTGCGGCCAGGCGCGACATGCCCGCGAAACCGCTGATGATCCACGCACCGGCAAGTCCGCCAACCACGGCGAGCGGCGGCGTGACAAACACGAAGTGGCGAATGCCGTTGTACATGGCGGGCCGGGTCAGCAGCGCGACCAGGATCGGCACGATGGCCGCAAGTCCGGTGACCAGAATGCCGGCACGCCATCCCGCGGGCATGGTGCGGCGGGTCAGCGCGAGTGCCGCGCCAGCGATTCCCAGCGCACCGAGCCCCAGCAGAATGATCGGCATGGTCAAGGCGAACAACCACGGCACATACGTGCGCGGCATGTCGGGCACCGCCACCGGCACGCCAGCAAACATTTCCTTCCAGGGCTTCTCGAAGAAGTGCGAGAAATAAGCGACGGCGCGCAGCGGATTGAGGGGCGAGACGACGGACCACGGCCACACCAAGGCCATCACCGCGTAGGCAAGCACGAGCGCCGGCAAAAGCGTGAGAATGAACCGCAGCGCATCACGCTTGGCTGGCGCGAATGCGCCGAGCCGCTTCGTTTCCAGGGCCACGATCAGCGCGAGCCCGGCAAGTCCATAAATTGGCGCGAAGTCGCCGAGCACCCTTGTGCCCATCGACAAGCCGAGGCCCAGGCCGAAAATCGTCACCGTCGGCGCGCGCGGCGCGGGATATTCTTGCAACGCGCGCACCAGCCCCAACAGCATCAGCGCCATGACGACCGCGAACGGCGCGTCTTTGGCATTCATGAACATGTGCCCGTAATAGAGCGGGCACGTGGCAAGCAGCGCCAATCCGATGAGCCCCGCCAGCGGCCCACCCATGCGGCGCCCGATCCGCCAGGTGATGCCGAGGCCGACAATGCCGATCAACGCTCCGCACAGGCGCCGCGTCTCGAACAAATCGAACGGCAGCACTTTGGCGGCAAGCGCGGCAAACATGTCGAACCCGCCGCCGTAAGCGTAGAGGTTCACAAAGGAGAGGGCGCGCCGGTCAGCAAATCCGGAGTCGTATAGGCGCAGCAGCAGCGCGCCGTATTCGGAGTGAGTGTAGTCGTCCCACCCCAGGCCGTAATCCCGGAATGTCAGTGCGGCCACGATCGCGACAGCAACGAGAAGGGCGACAGCGGCAGCATCGAACCAGCGATCGGCCGCCGTGAGCACAATGCCAAGATGGTCGCGCAGACTCCAGCGCGCAGCGCGCTGCCGGTGAGTACGGCTCACCGCAGTGGGAGGCTGTTGCAAGAGATCGGCTTGCGCCATCGATCCGCTCAATATTGTCCGTTAAGCCCGGCAGGGCTGCCCCGACACGGCGTCGGGGGCGAAAGTGGTCGCGTAGCAACTGATTGTGGCTTGATTTGTCTGACAGATAAGTCGCCGGATACCAAGCGGACGATGTGGTGCGGCGCACAACCGCGATGATCCACGTGGATCACACGCATACAGAAATGATGGCGCCTCCTGTCGGGTTCCCGGGCATCGGTCCCCTCCTTTTTTACTTACGGGTGCGCCTACCAACTGAGGGGGAGCTGTCAGCGACGGACAAAGGTTGCAGCGCACTGGAAAAAAAGAGCGCGGCTCTAAGCCGCGCCCTGTCGTCGCCTGCTGAAGGAAAGCGTTACGCTGCGGCCTTATGGCCGGATGCCGCCTTGTACATCTCTTCGACGTATTCCCAGTTCACCAGATGGTCGAGGAACGCCTTGATGTAGTCCGCCCTGCGGTTGCGGTAATCGATGTAGTAGGAATGCTCCCATACGTCGCAACCCAGGATTGGCTTGGCGCCGTGCACCAGCGGGTTCTCGCCATTCGGCGTCTTCATCACGACGATCTTGCCGTCTTTGACTGCGAGCCACGCCCAGCCGGATCCGAATTGTCCGACACCGGCCTGAACGAACTCTTCCTTCATTTTGTCGAACGAGCCGAGATCGTCAGTGATCTTTTTCTGCAGATCGCCCGGAAGTTTGGTGCCGCCGCCGCCCGGCTTCATCCACTTCCAGAAGTGCAGATGATTGTAGTGTTGGCCCGCATTATTGAAGAGCGGCGCGTTCTTGCCGTAAGAGCCGGTGACAACCTGCTCGAGCGACTGGCCTTCGAACGGACTGCCCGCAAGCAGCTTGTTGCCGGTGTCGACGTAGGCCTGGTGATGCTTGTCGTGATGATACTCGAGTGTCTCGCGCGACATGTACGGCGCCAGCGCGTCGTGCGAATAGGGAAGCGGCGGAAGCGTGAACGACATATGGGTTCTCCATCAAACTGGGGAGCCGACCAACGAACGGGTCGTCGCGGGGACGTGTCGGCGGGCCGGCTCGCGACGATATCACCTCAGCCGTCCCGATGGTTCCATTTCTGGCATGAATCGGCGTTAAAGGTAATATGGTAGGGATAAGCGTGGCGTTTTGGTTAACCCCGTTAATGAAGTCTCGATACAGTTTTACTAAAGTTTTGCCATAAGCACATGTCGCGCGGATGAATTCCGGCGCATTCGAAAGCTAGGCCCGGCGAGACGTTGGAGAAAAGGCCCTCTTCATGGTTGCCATCTTGTTTGCGATCAGCGGCGTTGCAGCCGTTGCCGGTGTCGGCGCGATCCTTGTCGGATTTCCCAATTATGAATTTGGCCTTGGCAACACGCTGATCATGAGCGGGGCGGTCGCGATCGTTGGCGCAATGATCGTCTTCGGTTTGGCCGCGACGGTGCGTGAGTTGCGCCGAGTGGGGCGCCTGCTCGAGCGCCCCGCGCGCCAGCCGCGTCCTGAGGCGGAGGCGGCCGCACGTGCCGGCGGCCGGCCGGGCGCCGCGGCGCGGCCGCAACCTCTGTCTCCCGGTCGTCGCGCGCCCGAGCAGCGGCTCGGCCCGATTCCGTCCGCCGACCGACCAGCTGCGGACTTTCCCCCGCTGCGTCCGAGCGCGCTCGACTCCGGCGAGCCGTCCGTGGTCGAGGAGGTCGAAACTGTGCCGATCTCGCCAGCGGCACCCGGGCGGTCCGTTCCAACTCCGCCGCCAGCGAGTCCGCCGCCTGAACCCCGGTTTGAGCGCCGCCCTGAGCCGCCGCCCGCCCCGAGCATGCGTCCTCAGCCGTCGCGACCGACCCGCAATATCTTTGATCCGAGCTGGTCGCGCGGGGGCGGGGGGCGGAGCGAGCCCGAGCGCGCGGCTCCGGAGCGTGCCGCGCCGCCGCAACCCGAGGAGCAGGCGAATCCGTTCAGCGAGCAAATTTCAGCCAGCCAGCCAACGCCTGCGCAGCAGATGCCAATCTCCATCCTGAAGTCCGGCGTGATCGACGGCATGGCGTATACGCTCTACACCGACGGTTCGATTGAGGCGCAGCTGCCGAGCGGCGTCATGCGGTTCGCCTCGATCGACGAACTGCGCGAGCACCTCGAAAAACACAGTTAGAACCTGCTAGGTTTAGGTTGGAACGGGTTCCCGACCTCGTCATTGCGGTTCGGCCTCGTCATTGCGAGAAGCGAAGCGGACGAAGCAATCCAGTGCGGCACCTCAGTGCTGGATTGCTTCGCTTCGCTCGCAATGACAAATAATTCGCTCGCAATGACGATTAATAGCGTCGTCCTTATTCAGCCGCGGTGCGGACGGGAGCAGGCGAGCGCGACTTCGCGGTGTCGGCCAGCGCAACTTTGATGGCAAACGCGTAAGCGAGCGCGATCTCTTTAAGGCGATCGAAGCGCCCGGACGCACCCATGTGGCCGGCACCCATGTTGGTATGCAACGCGAGCAGCGTGTCGCCAATGCGCCGTGAGCGCAGGCGCGCGACCCATTTCGCCGGCTCCCAATAAGTCACGCGCGGGTCGGTCAGGCCGGCAAACACGAGCATCGCCGGATAATGCTGTGCACGCACGTTCTCATACGGATCATAGCTGAGGATCGTGCGGAAGACATCGGCGTCGGTGCGGGGATTACCCCACTCCAGCCATTCCGGCGGTGTGAGCGGAAGTGTATCGTCGAGCATGGTGTTGAGGACATCGACGAACGGCACCTCCGCAACAATCCCGGCAAACAAATCCGGGCGTTCGTTGACGATCGCTCCCATCAGCATCCCGCCGGCGGATCCGCCCTGCGCGATTACTTTCGCCGGGGACACCCAACCCTGTTCAATCAGGAACTCTGTTGCGGCGATGAAATCGTGGAACGTGTTCGCCTTCTTGGCCAACTTGCCATTGCGGTACCAGCCCCAACCTTTCTCGGTGCCGCCGCGTACATGCGCAATCGCAAAGACAAAGCCGCGATCGACGAGCGACAGCCGGTTGGTGCTGAATGCCGCCGGGATGGCGATCCCATAGGCGCCGTATCCATAGACAAGGGCCGGCGCGGTTCCGTTGATCGGCGTCTTCCTGTGATGCAGCAGTGAGATCGGCACCATCTCGCCGTCGGCCGTGGGCGCGAGCAATCGCCGTGTCACGTAGTTGGCGAAGTCGTGCCCTGACGGGATTTCCTGGCGTTTGCGCAAGCTCCGCGAGCGGGTGGCGAGATCGTAATCCCACACCTCACTCGGAGTGGTCATGGACGAGTAGGTGAAGCGCAGCACATCGGTCGCGAATTCCAGGCCCGGATTGATCGCCAGCGAATAAGCCTCTTCCGGAAACGCAATGCTGTGCCGTTCGCCGTTCGAAAGTCGCTGCACGACAATCCGCGGCAGGCCGTCTTCCCGTTCGAGCCAGAACAGCCAGTCTGCGAACACACTGAACGACAGAATGAACACGCCCGGCCGATGTGGGACGAGGTCGCGCCAGTTCTCTCGCGCTGGAGCATCGAGCGGCGCGAAGGCGAGCTTGAAGTCGTCCGCACCGCCGGCATTGGTGCGGAAAATCAGGACCGGACTGCCATTGAGGCTCGGATGGTGCTCGACGTCGTAGCGCACCGACGGTTCGAGCGGAGCAATCGGCTGCGGTGCAGTGTCCGCGAGCGTGAGATCGACCAGCCAGGCGGCGGATGTTTCATGGTCATGGACCGAAATGACGGCGAAGCGGCCGGACTGGGTATCCGACAGCGAGACGAAATATTGCGGGTCGGTTGTTTCAAACACCAGCGCGTCGTCGCTGGCGGGCGTTCCCAGCCGATGCCTGTAGACGCGCGAGGGACGATGTTGGGCGTCCAACCGCACGTAGTAGAACGTGGAACTGTCGGCGGTCCAAACCGGAGGGCCGGCCGTATCAACAACAATATCAGCAAGGTCAGCGCCGGACGCGATATCGCGAACGCGCAGTGTGTAATATTCCGAGCCCGCTTCATCTGCCGACCAGGCGAGCAGGTTGTGATCGGGCGAATGGCGGCTCGGTCCCAGGTCGAAGAAAACCCGGCCCTGCGCGAGCGCATCGCCATCCAGCATGACCTGGATGGGACCGCCGGCGCGCGGTTGCCGGCAAACAACGGGATGTTGCCCGCCTTCGCGGAAGTGTTCGAAATAAGCATACGGTCCGTCAGCGACCGGGACCGAATCGTCATCCTCCTTGATGCGGCCCTTCATCTCGGTCAGCAGCTGCGCCTGCATCGTTTCCGTGTCGGCCAGGACGGCATCGCAATAGGCGTTCTCGGCATCGAGATAGCTGCGGATTTCCGGATCGAGCGCGGCGGGGTCGCGCATCACCTCCGGCCAGTTGCCGGCTTTCAGCCACGCAAACTCGTCCGTGAGCGTTACGCCATGCCACGTGTGTGTGGTTGGCCGCTTCGGGGCTTGCGGTTCTTGCGCGAACGTCCGACCCCGCGACAGCTTCTGATCCATGGTTGAACCGAATCCTCGGAATTTGC
This sequence comes from Xanthobacteraceae bacterium, assembly GCA_019241285.1. Classification (GTDB taxonomy): domain Bacteria; phylum Pseudomonadota; class Alphaproteobacteria; order Rhizobiales; family Xanthobacteraceae; genus JAFAXD01. The sequence goes on from JAFAXD010000544.1 coordinate 35,277, forward strand.
TTGCATGAATGCCCCAGCAAGCGATCCGGTGCCGCCGCGGCTGCGCATGGTCCTGCGGGCGCGCGGTGGATACCACCCTGCAATCTGCTGAGGTTCGGAAACTTAGTTAATAGCCGCAGGAAGGTTCTTCAATCGCAATGAAGGTCCGCCATGAGCGCGAATTTTCTCCGTCTAAACGCTCTGGTTGCAGAAAATTGGCGGCCTCAGGTTGTGCCGACCGCAGCACGCGCATCCGAGCGGATGCGGTCGACCATGGATCGAAAGCCGTTGGAACGTTGCGGCGTGAGGTGCTCGCGCAACCCCATGCGTTCGAACAAGGCGATCGCGTCGGCGGCGAGGATCTCCTGCGCCGGCTTATTGGAGTAGATGGCAAACAGAATGGCGATGAGCCCGCGCACAATATGCGCATCGCTATCGCCGCGAAAATGCAGCACGGGCCCGCTCGCCCCATTCGGTTGAACCTTGGTCTGCAGCCAGACTTGGCTGGCGCAGCCCTGCACTTTGTTGGCGTCACTATGCGCCTCGGCGGGGAGGGGCTCCAAAGAACGTCCCAGCTCGATGATGTAGCGATAGCGGTCGTCCCACTCATCGAGCAGGTCAAAATTATCGAGAATTTCGTCGATCGGCGTCCCGATCGTGGCGGAGCTGTCGGTCATGTGCTGGATATGAGATATCGGCGGGCGTTTCGCCAGCCAAAAGTTCCAATGGCGCCCGCGCGAAGATGGGAATAGCGCCGGACTACCGACGTCCCGCGGGGTCGTATTGCGCAACCGTACTCGGCCGCGTCGGCAGTTGATAATCCGCAAGCCGCGAGATCACGTCCTTGATCGGGTAGTCGACCCAGGCGTGCGTGACGTAGTCACGGTGCGGAACATCCGCCTCCACGAACGCGACCCCGCCTCGGCCCAGATCGGGTCTGATCTCATGGCTTACGGTCACGTCATGCTCGGCGAGGATGTGCTCCAGATCCTTGTTATGCTGCTTCGTATAATGCGTGTACGAGCTGATGAAGAAGCCGGAGCGGTTGTTCTCGATCCAGCTCGCGAACTTGTCCAGCTGGCCATAGACGCCATCGAGCAACACGACACCGCGCACGCGATTCTTGCCAAGCCCGCCGCTGTAGAGCGAGTAGGCAGTCGGCATGAAGCCGCCGCTATAGCCGAAAATGACGATCTGCATATTGGCGAAAGCTCTTGCGCTGAGCGGATCACCGTCGAGCTGCGCCAGTTTTTCGGCAGCCTCGTTGACGAAGCGTGCGACCGCTCCGGGCTGCGCGAAGCGGCCAACGCTTGAATCCGGCGCGTCGAATGCGAATTGCGGAGCGACAAGGACCGCATTCATGCCCGACGCGGAGATCTGCGCCGGAACCTGCTGGCGGTCACGTACGTCGCGCTCAAGAGTGGCGCGATGGCCGTGGAAGAACAGCACCATCACGGCGGGACGGCGCGGATCAAAGCCCTTCGGAATGTGCAGCAGGACCCGGTTGTCGTGATAGGACCGGCCTCCAAACGGAAACGGCGCTGACTCAAATTCAACAAGCTTGGTTAGAGATTCCTTGACGGGCCCGCTCTGCGGATTGATTGGCCGCGAGCGCAAGGTGTTCTCAAGCCGGTTCTTGTCAACGTTTGAATTACCTTCGTTCGCATAAGCGAGTTGCTCGCCTTGTAGCCGACGGCTTGCGTAGGTGACCACCGGCTTGTCCTCAAACCGGACGTTCACGACACTGCCATCGTCGGTGAGCCGGTAAAGCGGAAACGCTCCGCGCCCTTCGGTTTTGGCGCCGCCGGAAACGCGATCGAGTTGCAGCGAAGCGACCTGATATTTACCGCTGCTCGCACGGCCGAGGTTGGAACCGGCAAGCGCCGCGTAGGCGGTCTCTGCCGTTTCCCATCGATTGGATTTGGTTTCGGCTGCAGATTGAGTCTTGTAGGCAACTGATTGGCCTTCATCCGTCGGGGCACGGGCGCTGAGGTTGTCGTTGAGCAGCGACAAGCAAGACGCGCCACCGGCAACCACCAGCGCGGTCGTGACAACCGCGACAGAACCGCCCAACGTCATGCGTTAAAATCCCCACCGTATGCTGGGCAGACTGCAGTCGGCGATGTGTCGGTAAGTGCGGCGCGTGATGTCAATCAAGCCGCGGCACCCAGGCCGCGACGAATTCCACACAAGACTGCAGGCGCACCCCGAACCCCCGGTCACCCCAACCACAGCCCCCAACCCCAATGCAAATCTAAGGTCCCCAGAGTAAATAGCTTGCTAACTATGGCGAATTAACGATCGGGCCGGTCAGTAGCGCCGGCCCCAGAAAAATGGCCAAAATGAAGGCTGCTGGACGACCGTGCTGTTGGCGCGCTGCTGACGCTGTGCCTTCTTGGAGGCCTTTTTGGTCGCCGGATTTGCTGGTTCAGACGCTGCCGAGCTTGGCTGCGAGTCATCGGGGTTCGTGCTCGCGAGCGGCTTGCCGTCGAGACTGGCGCCAGCTTGATTCGAAATCGGCTCGGTACCGCTACCAGTACGCGTGGCGAGCAGCAAATTCGAGCCGAGTACGCGCCATTGGTAGCCGAGGCCAAAACTCAAAGGTTCAGCCCCGCTCTGGAACAGCTGCGTCAGCCGCGGCTGATAGTTGCGCGCAAACATCGTGATCGGCCCGGTGTAGCGGCCGAACGGATGCAGCTCCCATTTGTCCGATGAAAGATAGCTCACCGGAATGCCGGTGTCGTCCTGCAACACCAACGTGGCGTGCTGAAGCAGAAAATTGCGCACGTCGGTGAAGCCGTTGCCATGCAGCAGATAGGACGCGCTCTTGATGAAAACATCGCCGCTGCCGAGCCGGTCGCAGAATTTTTCCAGTCCACTGGATTTGAACCCGGCGCCGGCCACGTTGGTGCCGAAGTAATAGAGCGTCTTCTCGCGTCCATCCTCGTCCGCGAACACGATTTTGACGCCATGCGCCGGATTCTTCATGCTGGGCGGCGATGGCGCGCTTTCCGGTTGCGGAACGCCTTGATCATCGAGCTTGATCAACGTCACGTCATGAATCGTCTTGCCGGACCGCGCGAGGAACACGTAGAGGATCGGCAAGGTGCCGCTCACGCTGCTCGCGCCTAGTGTCATGCGCATATCGTGAGTCTTGAAGAAGCTGATCGTCAGGATCGTGCTCAGCGAGCCTTCGATATGCCGTAAGGCGTCGTCGAGCGAACCGCGCGGCAGTCGCAGCAGATCCGGAACAGGACCGACGGGCTCGAGGCCAACCATCACATAGGTCGACGCATTGGGAAAGAAGGCGTTGGCGTAGAGAAAGTCCGGCCCCGAGAAGAAGTAGAACAAAACTTGATGCGGCGTTGTCAGCTTCGCGCTCGACCAGGCACGCACTTTGGAGAACTGGTTTTTATCAACATTGCCGAATGCGGAATTGAAGTAGCGGGCATGTTGTTGCCAGGCCGGATCCTGGGTCAGCGGCGCCAGGGCGGAGCCTTCGGACGGCGGCATTCCGGCCAGGAAGCGAGCTGTGTCGTCGAAGCTTGTCGACTGCGCGAATCCCGGGCGCTGCTCGCCAATCAGGACCGCGCTGACGACCAGTGCAACAAATCCAGCCGTTCGAAGCATGGCACTCATGTTTTGTACTGCGGTTTGGATAAAGTCCCCCAACGCGACGCGTAGTAGATCCCAAGCCCGGCAATCATCGTCACGAAGCCGGCCAGCGATTGCACCGGCCTCGTGGTCACCAGATAGTACATCATGAACCCCGTAACCGCCAAAAAGATCAACGGCGTAACGGGGTAGCCCCAGGCGCGATAGGGGCGCGGCAGGTCCGGACGGGTGAGGCGGAGCTTGACCAGCCCGAGAACGGTAAAAAACGCGCAGAACGTCAGGCTGAATTGAATGAACTCCAACACGGCCTCAAAACTCTGAGTAAGGAGTAGTACCGTAACGACGGCGAGCTGAAACAGAATGGCCGTCTGCGGTACTTGATTGCTCGATTTGCGTGCGAACGGGCGCAGCAAATGGATGTCCTCGCCCATGGCAACCGTCACGCGC
>JAFAXD010000062.1 GCA_019241285.1 Xanthobacteraceae bacterium
AAGGTCTTGCCAACGCGCCAGGTCTCGCGAAACCCCTCGGGAAGCGAGCCATGCAGTGCAGCCATCCGCATGGTCCCGTCGCTCTCGTGCAGCCACACCGTGCCGTAACTGGCCTCGCACAGGCGTGTCGCACTGGCGAGCATGACATCGAAAACGGGTTCAAGGTCGCCGGGCGAGCTGGAAATGACATGCAGCACGTCGGCTGTCGCCGTCTGCTGCTGCAGAGATTCGCGTAGTTCGTTGAGCAGCCGCGTGTTCTCGATGGCGATCACGGCCTGCGCGGCGAAGTTAGTCAGCAATGCGATCTGTTTGTCGCTGAAGGGGCGCACCTCCTGGCGAAAAACCGCCATCGCTCCGACCACAGAACCGTCTTTCAGCATCGGCACGGTCAGCAACGTGCGAATGCCGGCAATCTCCACGCCCGGAATGGCCATGGCGTCGCGCGCAAGATAGGCTTCGTCCCGGCTATAATCAGTGACGTGGTCGGCGCGTCGGCTTTTGAGGACGCGGCTCAATGGATGCAGCGGACCGACCCGCGGTTTCTCGCGCTCCAAATAAGCCAAGAAATCCGGCGGCAACCCGCGTTGCACGATCAGCTTCAGGCTCCCGTCCTCGATTGCGAAAATGCCGCCGAAACTTGCTTCGCAGATCCGGGTGGCATTTTCCAACATGGCCTGGAAGACCGGCTGCAAATCGCCCGGTGAGCTTGAGATCACGCGCAGCACGTCCGAGGTCGCCGTCTGCTGTTCCAGTGACTCGCGTAGCTCGGTGAGCAGCCGCGCGTTCTCAATGGCGATCACGGCCTGCGCGGCGAAACTCTGCATCAGCGCGGTTTGCTTGTCGTTGAAGGGGCTGACCTCCCGCCGAAAGATGACAAACCCGCCAATGCATTCGCCATCTTTCACCAGCGGCACCCGCAACACGCTGCGCGCGCCGATGTTCTCGACGAAGGCGACAAGGCGCGGATTGCGCTGGAGATACGCCGGCGTCTGCCGCATATCCGGGGTGTACACGATTTCCGGTGACGCCAGCATCTGCACAAGCGGATGATTGGCGTGCTCGGCGATGATCAGTTCCGAGCCGATTTCAAACAACGGCGCAGTCGTCTCTGCCGGCACGACGCGCGCGACCAGCCGCATGACGTCGCCGTCACGCAGCAGCATCGTGCCGAACGGCGCGCCGCAGAGCCGCGTCGCGTTGTCCAGCATCGTCTGGAACACTGGAGTGAGTTCGCCGGGCGAGCTCGAAATGACGCCGAGCACCTCCGCGGTTGCGGTCTGCTGTGCCAACGACTCGCGCAATTCGCCAAACAGCCGCGTATTCTCGATGGCGATGACGGCCTGGCTGGCGAACGTCCGCAGCAACGCGATCTGTTTGCCGGAGAGCGGACCTGGCGTGCGGCGGGCGATGCTCATGGCACCAATGGCGGCGTCGCCCCGCAACATGGGCATCACGGTGATTGCCGCGTATCCGCTTTTCAGGAAATTATCCACGCCCACGCGCAGATCCCCGGGCGCGCTGGCACCATCGGAAATATCGATCTCGCGCCGGCCAAGGATCGCCGCCGCCGTGATGTATTCGCGTGTCAGAGGAAGCGGATAGACAGCCTTGATGGCATCGACGCTGTTCTGGTCCGCGCCGGCAATTGCGGCGACACGGAGCAGGTCACCATCAGGCAGTGAAATCATCACCGCGGCGCCGGGAAACAGCCGCGATCCGCTTTGCACGATTGCCTCGAAGGCCGGCTGGCTGTTTGTCGGCGAGTTACTGATCACTTCGAGGATGCCCGCCGTCGCGGTCTGCTGCTCGAGCGATTCGGACAGCTCCCGGCTACGCTGCTGCTCGGCTTCGAACAGCCGCGCGTTCTCGATGGCGATCACCGCCTGGTCGGCGAAGCTTTGCAGCAACTCCAGTTCGGCCGGCTCGAATGGCTGCAGCACGCTGCGGTAAACGATCAGCGCGCCGATAACGCCGCCTTTGGTTCGCAGTGGCGTGCCCACCATGGTGCGAATGCCGGCGCGGCGCGCAATGGGTGGTCCAGGCCAATCCGCGAACTCGGCGTCGAGGTTGTCCAAATCGGGCAGATGGATTTGCCGGTTGTCGCGAACCACGCCGGCCGGCAGGGTGCGACCGCCAACGATCGGACGTTTGGCAGGGTCTGCATAGATTTTGCTGCTGATTTGCTCCGCACCCTGACCGACACCGACCGACAGTCCGAACCGGTCGCCCTCGACAATGCGGAAGGACACGCCGGCGGCGTTGAACAGCCGCGCCGTGGTCTCGGCGATCTTGCGCAGCGAGCCTTCGGCGTCGCCGGGCGACCCCGCGATGGCGCGCAAAATATCCGAGGTGGCCGCGAGCTGGTCGCGCGCGAGGGCCAATTGGGCCTGTAGATCGGCAGTTGCAGGGACCGCGCCCTCTCCGCTTGCCGACTTCGACGGCGCCACTCCGGCATTGCTCGGTTTCATCCGGGCCCTCACGTCAGAGTTTCCGCCTCAATCTCGCACCGGACTTGCGTGATAAGCAACATTGCTGATGTCCGATATGGGGCGAGGCGATTGGCGCAAAGTTGTCCAATTCCAGTTGCGGTTGCTGTGACCTGGCTCACGCTGCGCGAGCCCATGCCTGAAGTTGGTAAGTCTGCCCCGTGGTGTTCACGAAATATTCGATTGACAATAACATAATCAAACGAATAATTCGTGCGTTCTCGCTTCGGGGGAGCGTTTCTCGAGGACGATCTTGAAGCGGAGCGAGGATGCGGGAAATGTGCGAATCTCGGGCGCTTTTCTGAGATCATTCCCGCCACGGTGCGCCGATGGCGGACCGCAACCGGCCTGACAACCCGGGGGCGGCCACGCCGAAAGCGTGGTTCTGGTTACGCCGCCATCGGCGCACCGCTCCCCCGTGGGGCAGGTCAGTCGAACTGGAGGGTGATCGACGGTGGGTGGCCCGGCACCCGTTTTCTCCGGGCGATGACGCACGCCCGCGTCGGGCTGTTTGATATGTGAATCAGATTATAGCCCTGATGAAATCCGGATGAGAGTCAGCCCCGGATTTCATACGGGCTACGGGCCGTCATCAATGTCATCTATGCGGGAGAGGTCATCTATGTTGAGGGCCGCGACAATTGCTGCGCTCCAACAAACTCAGCCCTCATCCTGAGGAGCACGCGCTCGCGCGTGCGTCTCGAAGGATGGCCGCACACGTCATCTACGAGAAAAACGTCATCTATGCGAGCCCGCGACTCTGCCTCCGGATTTCGCTTCGCTCATCCGGGCTACGGGATGTCATCTATGTGGGAACGTCATCTATGTGGCCATCCTTCGAGACGCCTGGTCCCTTGCGGGACCAGGCTCCTCAGGATGAGGGCCGGAGTTGATTGCGGCGCACCAACAAACTCAGCCCTCATCCGGGCTACGGGTTGTCATCAGTGTCATCTATGCGCGAGAGGTCATCTATGTGTGGTGGAGGGCGTAATGAATGCGGCTCCAACAAACTCAGACCCTCATCCCGAGGAGCACGCGCTTGCGCGTGCGTCTCGAAGGATGGCCACAGACGTCATCTATGCGGAGAAACGTCATCTATGCGAGCCCGCGCTACTCCGCCGGTCCCAGCCTCGGATGCGCGAAGTTCGGCAGGATGCGGCCTCTGGCAGCACCGCCAAGCCGGCGATGCAGCCGGTCGAGCAACAGATAGATGATCGGCGTGGTGTAGAGCGTGAGCACCTGCGAGACCACGAGGCCGCCGATGATGGTGATGCCGAGCGGCCGCCGCAGCTCCGAGCCGGGACCGGTGGCAATCACCAGCGGTATGGCGCCCAGCAGCGAGGCCAGCGTGGTCATCAGGATCGGACGGAAGCGCGTCAGGCAAGCCTCATAGATCGCCTGCTCGGGCGCGAGCCCGCGCTGGCGCTCCCCCTCCAGGGCGAAGTCGACCAGCATGATGCCGTTCTTCTTGACGATGCCGATCAACAGGATGATGCCGACGAAGGCAATGATGGTGAGCTCGGTGTTGAACATCATCAGCGCCAGCAGCGCGCCCAAGCCCGCGGACGGCAAGGTCGAGATGATGGTGAGCGGATGGGCGAGGCTCTCGTACAGCACACCGAGCACGATATAGACCGCGAGCAGCGCTGCGACGATCAACAAAATCTGACTGCCCCCATTGCCGGTGAATGCGCGGGCGTCGCCGGCAAACTCGGCATGAATCGTATCGGGCAAATGCAAAGCCGCGACAGCGTCCTGGATCTGGCCGGCCACCGCGTCGAGGTTGATCCCGGGGCGCAATCCGAACGAGATCGTCACCGACGGAAACTGCCCTTGGTGATTCACGACCAGCGGCGCCAAGCCGCGGTCCAGTTTGGCGACGACGGAGAGCGGCACCGCAGTGCCGCCGAATCCGGGCGTGTAGATCTGGGTCAGGTCGGTCGGGTCGCGCTGGAACTGGGGATCAACCTCGACGACGACGCGATACTGGTTGCGCGGGCCGTAGATGGTGGAAATCTGCCGCTGCGCGAACGCGTCGTTGAGCGACGCATCCACCGCCTGCATCTTCACTCCATAAGCCGATGCGCGCGTCCGGTCGACGGTGACGCCAAGCTGCAGTCCGCTGGCGTCGCGATCGGTCGAAACGTCGGCCACGCCCGGCACCTGTTTGATGACATCGACGGCCTTCGGAACCCAGGCGCTCAGCTCATTGAGATCGGCGCCCCAGAGGGTGAACTGGTATTGCGAGTCGGTCTGCCGCCCGCCGGTACGCAGATCCTGGACCGGTTGCATGAACGACATGATGCCGGGAACCTGTGCCAGTTTGTAGCGCAACCGGTCGATGACGCGTTGTGTGCTCAAGCCGTCACGCTGGTCCAAAGGCTTCAGGCTGAAGAACAGGGTGCCACGGTTGTTGGCGCCGAAGAACGATGCGCCGCCGACGCCCGAGCCGACGTCAACGACGGCCGGGTCGTCGCCAATGATCGTCGCGACCCGGCGCTGCAGCTCGACCATGGTCTTGAACGAAACGTCGGGTGAGGCGCGGGTCCCACCGAAAACGAGGCCGGTGTCGTCCTGGGGGATCTGGCCTTTCGGGATCTTATAGTAGAGATCGGCGGTCAGGACGATCGTCGACAGCATGACCATCAGCATGACCGCGCGGTGCCGCAACGCAATGGACAGCGTCGCCGCATAGGCCCGTACCAGCGGACCAAGCACGCTCTCGACCAGGCGATCGAAGCGCGTCGCGTTGCGCGATGGGATCTCGCGGATGAAGTGCGCGCAGATCATGGGCGTGACCGTCAAGGACACGACGGTCGAGATGGCGATCGCAAACGCCAGCGTTGCGCCGAATTCGCGGAAGAAGCGGCCGATGATGCCGCCCATGAAGAGGAGCGGAATGAAGGCCGCCGTCAGCGATATGCTGATCGAGATGACTGTGAAGCCGATCTGACGCGCACCCTCGATCGTGGCGCGCAGCGGCGAGTGTCCCTTTTCCATGTTCCGGAACACGTTCTCGATCATGACGATGGCATCGTCGACGACGAAGCCGACCGAGACGGCGAGAGCCATCAGGGACAGATTGTCGATCGAGAAGCCCGCAGCCCACATGGCGGCGCAAGTGCCGGCAAGCGAGAGCGGCACGGTGACGCCCGCCGCAATTGTCGGCGCCGTTCGCCGCAGGAACAGGAAAACGACCAGCATCACCATGGCGATCGAGCCGGCCAAGGTGGCCTGCATGTCATGCACGCTCGCGCGAATGGTCTCGGTACGGTCGGACAGGATCCGCATCTCGATTCCGGCGGGGATCAGCTTCTTGATCTCCGGCAGCAGCGCGCGGACCTGGTCGACCGTGTCGATCACGTTGGCGTTGGCTTGCTTGGTGACGAACAGCAAGATGGCCGGCTGCAAGTTGAACCAGGCCGCCGATTGCGTATTGCGCGTACCCTCGATGATTTCAGCGATGTCCGGCAGCTTCACCACGTTGCCGTTCTTCGCCTTGATGACGAGATTCTTGTAGTCCGCGACCGTGCGCAGTTGATCGTTGGTCGCGATGGTTTCGGCGCGGGTGCCGTTGAACTCGCCCAGCGGGCCTTGCGCATTGGTGTTGACGATGGCGGTGCGCACGTCATCGAGCGCAATTCCGGCAGCCGCCGTCAGGATCGGATTGATACGAATCCGGATCGCCGGCTGCTCGGCGCCCGCAACCTGCACGTTGGCAACGCCGTCGACCTGCATCATGCGTTGCGCCACGATCGAATCGGCCGCGTCATACATGGCGCTCGCGGGAATCGTCTTCGACGTCAACGCAATGATCAGGACCGGAAACGCGGCCGGGTTCATCTTGCGGAACGTCGGTTGCGACGGCAGATCGCTCGGCAGGTCGGTGGTCGCCGCATTGATCGCCGCCTGCACGTCCCGCGCCGCACCATCGATGTTGCGATCGAGGTCGAACTGGACCGTGATCCCGGACGTTCCGAGCGTGTTCTGTGACGTGATCTCGGTAACGCCGGGGATTTCGCCGAGCCGGCGTTCGAGCGGCGCCGCGACTGTCGCGGCGATCGTCTCCGGGCTGGCGCCCGGCTGACTGGCCGAGACCCGGATCGTCGGCAAATCGACCGTCGGCAGGCTTGAAACGGGCAGGAACATGTAGGCGACGGCGCCGACCAGGAACAACCCGATCGCGAGCAGCGTGGTGCCGACAGGCCTGCGGATGAACGGGTAGGAGAAGTTCATCGCCCTATTCCGCCGCCACGGGCCGCGGCCGCAGGCCACGGGCGGTGACCCGCGCCTTCAGTCGCTCGAGCGCCAGATAGATCACCGGGGTCGTGTAGAGCGTGAGCAACTGGCTGAGCAGCAGGCCGCCGATGATGGTGATGCCGAGCGGGAAGCGCAGCTCGGCGCCGGTGCCGCTCTCCAGCGCCAGGGGCAGCGCGCCGAACAAGGCCGCGAGCGTGGTCATCATGATCGGCCGGAAGCGCAGCAGAGCGGCCTGCACGATGGCATCGCGCGGACGCATGCCGTCGGTGCGCTCCGCGTCGAGCGCGAAGTCGATCATCATGATCGCGTTCTTCTTGACGATGCCCATCAGCAGCACGATGCCGATCAGCGCGACGATCGAGAGATCGAGGCCGGTGACGATGAGCGCCAATAGCGCCCCGACGCCGGCCGACGGCAGCGTCGAGAGGA
>JAFAXD010000168.1 GCA_019241285.1 Xanthobacteraceae bacterium
GTCGTTGTCGCTTGGCAACAAAAAAAGCCGCTCTCGCTGGCCGCTTGCGCGGGCCTTCGATGAGCGGCGTTGCTGGTGAGCCCGTCGTTGGACCCTCTGGTGCGAGAGGGTCTTACAAGCGGCGTGCCAACTGGGGTGATATCAAAAACCCAAGAAAATCATCCGGATGGAGGATGCCCGAACAATAATCAGATGATTTCCTGAATACATTTTATTCAAATTTAGGTCAGCTATGCGCACTTATTGTGCGATGCACAAAAAAGAGCTAGTTGCCCAGTCCATAATCAGCCGACGGAACGGCCCAGTTTAGCAGGGTCGAACGGTGGACCGGCGAAGGCCCCGACATGATCGCTTGGTTCGCCCGCTGCAACAGCCGGCGGCGGTCCAAGAATGGAGTCGTACAGGTCCGGGCGGAACACATACTGAGCCGCCGCCAGTCCTTCGGGCGAGAACGTCGCCTGCCGCCAACGCACCATCTGGCCATAGAGCCAAGCCGCGTGGATTGGGTCGGGCCGGGCGGCCCCCACGCGCCCGACGCGCATGTATCGTTCGCTCTCACGGACCTGACCGTCGGGGCTGACCTTGAGACGGCCGTCAAGGGTGCGGCGAATCACTTCGGGCGCAACGCCGATCCGGCTCGGAGCAGCCAAAAGTACGCAGACCTCGTCGCGATTGCGGACATCTTCGATGAAGGACGCGGCGCGCCCATGTGCACGCACGAGCGCCGTCAGCACTGCCGGATTCTCCTGCGCCCAGCTGCTGCGCACCGCGAGAACCTTCTCGGCCGCACTGGCCAGAATATCGGAGACGAAGTGCAGGATGTGCCCAATGCCCAGATCGACCGCGATCGAGTTCCAGGGCGCGCCGACACAGAACCCTTCCACATGCTTGTTGGCGAGGCTCTCGACCATATAGGGCGGCGGCAGCACGACCAAGCGGACGTCCTCATCGGGATCAACGCCGCCTGCAGCCATCCAGAAACGCAAATGATAATTGTGCGTCGAGTACGGAAAGGTCATGCCGAAGGTGAGCGGCTCCCGGCCCTTACGCCTGCGCTCGGCCACGATAGCCGCCAGCGCCCGGGCGGAGACCAGCGGATCGGCGAGATCACCGGCAGCCATTGCCCGAAGCTGAGCATGAAGCTCGGGCGCAACCGTGATGGCGTTGCCATTGATGCCGAGGTTGAACGGAGCGGTGATCGGAACCCGCACATGCCCGAGGCCAAGGCTCGAGGCAATCGCCACTGGGGCCAGCAAGTGTGCGGCATCGAACAGACCGATATTGAGCTTGTCACGGACGTTCGACCATGAAACCTCGCGAATAAGCTCGATATCCAGGCCTTCGTCAGCGCAGAAGCTTTTATCGACCGCGATCAGCAGCGCTGCTGCATCGCAGAGTGGAATAAAACCGATGCGCAGGCGCTCGTGGCTCATCGCAGCAGCTCCGCGGCCGTGATGATCGACTGCGCGATCTCGACAATTTTCTTGTTTTCGTTCATGGCTGTCTTGCGCATGAGAGCGTAGGCCTGCTCCTCGGTAAGTTGTTTAGCTTTCATCAGAATACCTTTGGCACGATCAATCACCTTGCGTTCCTCGAGCGCGCTCTTGGCGCGATCGAGTTCGCCCTGCAAACGCGAAAATGCGTTGAAACGCGAGATGCACAGGTCGAGGATGTGTTTCATCCGCTCCTTTTTCAGCCCATCGACGATGTAGGCCGACACGCCGGCATCAACTGACGCCTGGATCGAAGCGGTATCACTCTGATCGACAAACATAGCGATCGGACGCTTAACGATGCGACTCACCTGAAACATCTGTTCGAGCACGTCGCGGCTGGGATTTTCCAGGTCGACCATAATGACGTCGAGGTCTATGGCGTAAATACGCGCAAGCAAGTTCGCCGTTTCGCCGATCCGAATGACTTGCGTGAATCCGGCCTCGCGCAGGCCATCTTCCAAGATTGCGGCGCGGATAGGATTTTCGTCGACAATGACAAGATTAAGATTGGGCGTCGGCTCCATGACGTGCATACAGCAAAAACAAGGCAGCTTCGTCCAGAGCAGACGGCGAAAAGAAACTGCCGTTCCGTGCTCGACATGTTACCGGGATTGTGGTTGATCGCTCTGCCCGGGCCCAAGTTATCGTGATAGCTCCGGGGCTTACCGGCTGGCCGCGGCGTCCGAAACCCTACCGATGCCAGCGCGTTATCGACCGCGCTAGGTGCTATTGACGGCCGTTGGGGCGGTCCCTATGGTCCGCCGCCCAAGCGCTGCCGGAGACCGCGTGCACTATTCCGTTGGGGCAACTTCTGTCGGAACCCTGTCATGCCGCTCAATGATCTGGTCGCCCCGCAGGCGATTATTCCGGCGCTAAAAGTCAACAACAAAAAACAGGCGCTGCACGAGCTCGCGACCAGGGCCGCGGAACTGAGCGGGCGCAGCGAGCGCGAGATTTTCGACGTCCTCATGCAGCGCGAGAAGCTCGGATCCACTGGGGTAGGTTCCGGGATTGCGATCCCGCACGGCAAGCTCGCCAAGCTGGAACGGCTGTTCGGGCTGTTTGCCCGGCTCGATCGGGCAATCGATTTCGAGGCTCTCGACGGCCAGCCGGTCGACCTTATTTTCGTCCTCCTGGCCCCCGAAGGGGCTGGTGCCGACCATCTCAAGGCGCTGGCGCGTGTCGCGCGACTTTTGCGTGATCCTGATGTGGCGAACAAGCTGCGCGATGCGCACGCGGCGGAAGCGATTTACGCCGTCCTCGCTCTGCCCTCGCCGGTGCACGGCTGAATTCTGCGCCCCTTGCGTGCGTGTGTTAGTGCGCGATTGCGGCCCCGGCCATCTCGCTTAGAAAGCACGACAGTACCCCTGGAATCGAAATCGCCGGGACAGCCCGGCGATGACGACGGAAAAACGTCGACTCAACCAAACGCGAGCGAGCTCAGTGCACGCTCACCATTTCCAGCTCGTTGTCCCAGGCGTTGGCGATCGCAGCTTCACGCGTGTCAGTGATCATGATTGGTGTGCCGTCAGCGGCGAGCAGGGCGAACAAACTAAGACCTGGCGCCATTTCCGGTACCTGCGGAAACAACGAAGAGACGTCCTCGGAGCGAATTTGCTTGAGGTAGGCAATTCGGCCGCCGCCCAGCCGCGCAAGCGCTTCGGGCGAGATGACCGGATCAACCGGATTTGTTGTTTCGTTTGTCATGGCCTGGCTTCCTTGTACTTATCAACGAGACAGCATCCACTGCGGTTCCCGTCTCGCCGATCACCCGGGACACCTTCCTTCCAAGGTTAGATAGGAGCTAGTCGCGCTGATTGATAGCGATTGATCTTGCCGTGCGGGCGGTGTCGGGGCGGGCAAGGTCGATCGACAACAACCCGTTCTGTAAATCGGCCCCCAGAACCTCGATTCCGTCAGCCAACACGAATGTGCGCTGGAATTGGCGGGCGGCAATACCGCGATGGATATATTGCCGACTCTTGTCGTCCATCTGACGCCCGCGGATCAAGAGCTGGCGCTCCTCGACACTCACGTCGAGTTGATCGCGGGTAAATCCAGCGACTGCAACCGTAATACGCAGCCGCTCCGGCGCTCCCGCCGTGCGCCCAATCCGCTCGATGTTGTAGGGAGGGTACCCGTCCGCGCTCTTGGCCACCCGATCGAGCGCACGCTCAATCTCGTCGAACCCGAGCAGAAAGGGGCTGGACAGCGACGGCAATCGCGACATGGCCAAAGTCCTCAGTGGCGACTTTGCAAACGGGCCCTTACGGCACCCAAGAACCGGTCAAGACGCGTTACCGCGCTCCTCCCCGGCTGCAGATCGATATGGGATTATCGAACCTGCAATTCAAGCACATCGCGAAATCGTGCAACTTATCGCCTAACCGGTGATATGGCGGACCTCGTTCAGCACAAAATTGCCGACCCGTTTCCCGCGATTGCGCAGAAACCGCAGCAATCCCGCGTCTACAAAATAAGTCAGCAAAATGCTGTCGCGGCTCACCACTTCGTTGCCGACGGGATCGGCCGAATGCCAGGTGTTGTCGCCAACCGCGAAGGCATAGCCGGTATTGCGGGCAAACCGCATCTGCGTCGCTTTGGGCAGCGACCCGTCCGGAAGCCGATCATGGAAGATCGTGCCGATGTGGGTCGCCTTATCGTCGGCCGGCAGATAGAGCTGGACGGTTATCCCCTTCCACCGCGTATCCGTGTGGGGAGTGATGCGGTAACCCGGCGTATCGCGCGTGAGCACCGGGATCGGGTACATCCCGACCTCGGCGAAGCGTTCGCCGAACCGACGTTTCAGGCCGGGTGCCAGCGCTTTGATCAATGCGGACTGGACCTCATTCGAGCAAAGCGCCCGTCCGACAAGATCCCACAGCTCACGTTTGCCGGGCGGCAAGTGGCGCGTGTACTCGGGGAACAGGTCGATCTTGACCCGCGTCCAGGAGCCGTCATCGCGCATATTGCCATTGTTGCGGCCGCGCAGCGGGCGGTAGTCGGAGGCGACCGGCATCTCGGCGATCATCTGAGCGTAGATGTCCTCCGGAAACACACGATCAAATTCCAGATGATAAAATGGCTTTTCGACAACGCGCGCTTTCGCGACTGAATCGGCCACGAATGCAATCAAGCTCCTGAGCGTGTCGCGCTGGCTGGGTACGCGTTGATCCATGAGCTCCCCCATTCCCGTGTGGCGAGGACATTGGTTTACCAGACCGACTCACGACGGAGCAACGCCTTGGGCAGGTACTTATTTGCCGCAGGTCAGCGATCCGCGAGTTTGAACAGCCGCAATGCGTTGGTGCGCCCGATCTTAATGCGATCGGGCTCGCTGATCGAGGCGGAATCAAACCATACCGCCGCATCCTCGATCGACTCGAACGGCCAGTCCGTCGAGAACAACAAACGATCAACGCCGATCTCCAACATGGCATCGATCAATGTCTGGGTGCGAAAATTGCCGGCTGTCGTCAGATAGAAGTTGGCATTGAAATACTCGGTCATCTTCTTCTTGGCCGGACAGTTGTGCGGCGACTTCGACCAGTTGTTACGGTTGTCGATCCGCCACATGGAATAGGGCAGCCCCTCGCCCATGTGCCCGAGGATGATCTGCAGGCGCGGATATTCATCAAACAATCCCGCGCCCATCAAGCGCAACGCATGCGTCGCCGTCTCCACGCCGAAAGCCCAGGTTGGGCCAAGAAGCCAGGAGTGACCTTCGTACATGCGCGACCACGACGGCAACGGATTGCGCGGATGCAGATAAAAAGGAATGTCGAGCCGCTCGACCACCGCCCAGAACGGCCAATACTGCTTGAGGTCGTAGTACGCCACGGTCTCGGGGTCTCCCACCTGAGAGAAGCCATTGGCAAGCGCGCCGCAGAATCCAAGCTCGCGCACGCAACGCTCGAGCTCGCGCGCCGCAAGCTCCGGGTCCTGCATGGGCAACGCCGCCAGCGCGGCAAACCGGTCGGGCCGCTTGGCAACGGCATCCGCCAAGAGATCATTGGCTTTGCGCGCGACCTCGTAGGCTCGTTTCGCATCCGGAATGGCTTGAACGGCCGGTGCATTGAGCGAGAGAATCATCATCTCCATGCCGTGCTTGTCCATTTCGGCGAGACGCTTGTCGTGAACATCAAGCAGACGCGCACGCAGTTCCGGCCACACCCGCTCGGGAAGGAAGCCTTTGGAATCGTTGATCGTGTCCTCGATCGCGAAGTGCTCTTCCAACCCGATTTTGCCTTGCATCACGAACCTCCCGTTGGACCGAAACATCGCGGACCGGTTTAATTCATCCCGGCCAGCCCGCCTCCTATGCTATGCTTTACGTCCGAACGCTACCCTCTACATCAGAATGAGAAACTTCCATTGCAGGCGGGAAGCTTCTGAATGAGCAGATCCAGTCGCCGCCAGTGGATCAATGCGGAGCATCCGCAGCATCACCGAAATTGATTTCACGGATTCGGTTCGGGGCCGCGTAGCGCCGATAGCCCCAACGCATGCGTAGCGGAGCGTTACCAGCTGCCTCCCACGCAGTGAGAGCGGCCATGATCGCCTCGACCTGCTGCGCCTTGACCTCCAAGGGAGGAGTTTCACCAAGATCCGTATAGAAATTCGGCAGCCTCGCTCGATAAGCCACGCTTGCACGCCCGGTATGTGCGAGCGCGTACCCCTGTTGTTTGATCGCGTGCCAGATGACCCGATCGTCAATGGCGTGAAACGCTCGATCCATTAGGACCCATGTCGACAACACTGCGAACGCCGCACGGGTGATGAACAAACAATTCGTGTCGGAGAAATTATCGCCGTCCGAGGCGGTACACTCCGCCATGTAAGTTCCATCAATTCGCACGAAGGCACGGCGCGATGTGACGACCGCGGCGGTGGTCTGCAAGTGAAGCGTCACCAGCGAGGCGATGTGGTCTGGATCAAACCAATTATCCGCGTCCAGATAGGCTATGGCGTCGTAGCCCAGGCCGACGGCGTAGAATGAGCCCACCGCGCGCGGCGTATCGCCGAAATCCGCTACGCAGGTTGGGAGGTTCACGACAGTTGCGGGCAGTGGCGGTACCACGCTGGCGGCGTCTCCCACCATGATGTGATCGCACGGATAAGTCTGGGCCGCGATGCTTCGTTGCGCTTGCGCAAGCCAATCGGGCGGCTCATTGCAAAACGGCGTAACCACAGCCACGCGCGGCGAACAGGGGGCTTGGGCGCTCATGGCCGTTGCTTCGGGGCGTCAGACTTAGCGCCTCTTGAGAATTGGTGGAGCCAGGGGGAGTCGAACCCCCGACCTCTTGAATGCCATTCAAGCGCTCTCCCAACTGAGCTATGGCCCCGACCGGGCGCGGTTTGGGACGCCGCGCCTATAGCAACGTTTCTCTGATACCGCAGCATACCCTGCGGCCGGCCTCAAGTCTCCTCTTCGTCCTCGATATCGCCACCGATGATTTCGGAGACGTCCGTGTCCTCTTCTTCCTCTTCCTCGATGAAGGTGTCGTCGGCGTCGTCCTCGATCGCCTCCTCCTCCACGTCTTCTACTGCCTCCGCACCGTCAGCAACCGGCGCCTTCTTGCCCTGGCTTTCGGCATCGGCCTCCTCGAGTGAAATCAGCTCAGCCTCCTCCGCCTCAGCAGCCTCGGGCTCAGCCTCACGGACCGGACGCGCCTGGTCCGGACGCGGACGCGTCGTTACCGGAACAACCTCGAACGGCGTGCCGCATTTGGGGCACGTGATCGGGGTCTTATTCAGGTCATAAAACTTCGCGCCGCAACTTGCGCAAAGCCGCTTTGTGCCAAGCTCAGGTTTAGCCACCGTGCACAATCCTCGAAGGGGTGGTTGAAAAAGGGCTCTCCCCTATGCTGCCCACCGCAGCGGTGTCAATAGCCGGGTCGGTGAGTTTGTGCGGACAAGTTCGGCGCGACCGCCGCGTGACGACTGGAACGCAGGGTGATAAGGACGAGCCGGTCCTCGGTGCCTCTGTCCCATGCATTCCGCCCAATCAATACCCATGACCGCTGCTCGCGGCCGGCCGCTGCGCGGCCGCGCGCGCGTTCCCGGCGATAAATCGATTTCGCATCGCGCCCTGATCCTCGGCGCCCTGACGGTCGGACAAACCCGCATTTCCGGCCTGCTCGAAGGCGAGGACGTCATCAACACCGGCAAGGCCATGCGCGCACTCGGGGCCAGGGTGACGCGCACGGGTAGCGGATCATGGCAGATCGAAGGGGTTGGCGTCGGGGGATTGGCCCAACCGGGAGAACTTCTCGATTTTGGCAATTCCGGAACCGGGTGCCGATTGGTGATGGGGGCCGTCGCCGGATGCCCGATCGATGCCACGTTCGACGGCGACGGCTCGCTGCGCAAACGGCCGATGCAGCGCGTGCTCGACCCGCTCACGCGCATTGGCGCGAAGGCAGCCAGGGTCGGCGAAGGCGGGCGCCTGCCGATCCGGCTACAGGGCGCGCGCGATCCGATCCCGATCGTGTACGAACCGCCGGTCGCCTCAGCCCAATTGAAATCCGCGGTGCTGCTGGCCGGCCTGGGCGCGCCCGGCACCACGACAGTGTTTGAGAAAGAGGCCACGCGCGATCACACTGAGCGCATGCTCAGCCACTTCGGCGCCGACGTCACGGTGGAAACCGTCGGCCTTGGACGTCGCATCACGGTCACAGGTCAGCCGGAGCTTGCGCCGGCGCAAGTGTTGGTGCCGGCCGATCCGTCCTCCGCCGCCTTCCCAATGGTTGCCGCCCTGGTGACACCGGGATCGGACATCATCATCGAGGCGGTGATGACCAACCCATTGCGCACGGGATTGTTCGACACGCTCCTCGAAATGGGAGCATCCATTGAAACATTGGCGGTGCGGCGTGACGGCGGCGAAGAGATCGCAGACCTGCGCGTGCGCGGCTCGTCGCTCAAGGGCGTGGAGGTGCCGGCTGAACGGGCGCCGTCGATGATCGATGAATATCCGATCCTTGCGGTGGCAGCGGCCTACGCCGATGGCATCACGACGATGCGCGGCCTCAAAGAGCTAAGGGTAAAAGAATCCGATCGCCTGGCGGCGACCGCCGCGATGTTGCAGGTCAATGGCGTGGAGGTCGCAATTGACGGCGATGACCTCGTCGTACGTGGCCGGGGGTTCGTGCCCGGGGGCGGCCAAGTCACGACCCACATGGATCACCGCATTGCCATGTCGGCATTGGTGCTCGGACAGGGTGCCGACAAACCCGTCCAGGCCGACGACGTGTCGTTTGTGGCAACGAGCTTTCCGGGTTTTGCCGATTTGATGCGCTCGCTCGGTGCCGACCTCGCATGATCATTGCGATTGACGGACCAGCGGCCTCCGGAAAAGGGACGATCGCCAGGAGACTGGCGAAGCATTACGGCTTTTCCCACCTTGACACCGGCCTGCTCTACCGTGCCGTTGCAAAAGCCGTACTCGATGCGGGCGACAAGCTCGATGACCGGGCGCGCGTCATCGAAGCTGCCCTCGCGGTTGACCCAACTCAGTTCGACGAGGCGCAACTCAAAACCCACGCAGTCGGCGAGGCGGCTTCCATTGTCGCAGCAATCCCGGATGTCCGCGCCGCTTTGTTCAATTTCCAGCAGGAATTTGCGGCTGCCGAGCGCGGCGCCGTGCTCGACGGCCGCGACATCGGCACGGTGATCTGCCCGCACGCCGATGTGAAGATCTTCGTCACCGCCTCGCCCGAAGAACGCGCCCGGCGCCGCACCATCGAGTTGCGGGCACTGGGGCAAGATGCGCGCGAAGCCGATGTGCTCGCCGATATCCTGCGCCGGGACGAGCGCGACCGCTCACGCGCGGTTGCGCCTTTGCACCCGGCGGCGGATGCCCATGTGCTCGATACCACCAAGCTCGACATCGAAGGTGCGGTTGCGGCAGCGATAGCGCAGGTGGAACGCGTGCGAACTCGATGACCCCTCTGCTGCCCATAGCCTGTTGAGCACTTGCCCACACAGGCGGGTTTGGCTATACCCCCGCGGTTCGGGCCGCCATCGACATTGTCGAAGCCGTCCGCGCGGGCCGGAGGGGTGGAAACCACGCCTCCGTCGTTGGAGGATCAGCCCTCGCGCACGCTTCCTCGGCTGACCTGACGCCGTTTCGTCCCGACCGCTCGTTTGCGCGCCGGCCTGCTTTG
Source organism: Xanthobacteraceae bacterium (assembly GCA_019241285.1). Taxonomy (GTDB): domain Bacteria; phylum Pseudomonadota; class Alphaproteobacteria; order Rhizobiales; family Xanthobacteraceae; genus JAFAXD01. Next base: position 9,665 of record JAFAXD010000168.1, read on the forward strand.
GCAGTTGCTGTGGGTTCATCGGGGCCCACGGCGCGAGTTGTTTCGGGACGCCCTTCATTCCAACCGCCGGTGCACCAGGAGAGTTCATGGTTGCTGTTGCCGCCGCGCCAACGCGCGAAGATTTTGCCAGTATGCTCGAGGAGTCCTTCCATAAGGGCAATCTCGAGGAAGGATCGGTCATCAAAGGGACTGTCGTCGGCATCGAGAAGGACCTCGCGGTCATCGATGTGGGGCTGAAGACCGAAGGCCGCGTGCCGCTGCGCGAGTTCACGGGCCCGGGCCGCCAGAACGAGCTCAAAATCGGCGATACCGTCGAGGTCTACCTGGAGCGCGTCGAGAACGCGCTCGGCGAAGCGGTGCTCTCGCGCGACAAGGCGCGGCGAGAGGAAAGCTGGGGCAAGCTCGAACAGGCCTTCAAGGGCAACGAGAAGGTCTCGGGCATCATTTTCAATCAGGTCAAAGGCGGCTTCACGGTCGACCTTGATGGCGCGGTCGCATTTCTTCCGCGCTCGCAGGTCGATATCCGGCCGATCCGCGACGTCACTCCGCTCATGAACGTGCCGCAGCCGTTCCAGATCCTGAAAATGGATCGCCGGCGCGGGAACATCGTGGTGTCGCGACGCACGGTCCTGGAAGAGACGCGTGCCGAGCAGCGTCAGGAGCTGGTGCAGAATCTCGAAGAGGGCCAGGTCATCGACGGCGTGGTCAAGAACATCACCGACTACGGTGCGTTCGTCGATCTGGGTGGCATCGACGGCCTGCTGCACGTGACCGATATCGCCTGGCGGCGCGTCAATCACCCGACCGAGGTGCTCAACATCGGTCAGCAGGTGAAGGTCAAGATCATCAAGATCAACCACGAGACGCACCGCATCTCGCTCGGCATGAAGCAGCTGCAGGCGGATCCGTGGCAGGGCATCGAGGCCAAGTACCCGATCGGGATGCGCCTAAAAGGCCGTGTCACGAACATCACCGACTACGGCGCCTTCGTCGAGCTCGAGCCGGGCATCGAAGGCCTCATCCACGTGTCGGAAATGTCGTGGACCAAAAAGAACGTCCATCCCGGCAAGATCGTCTCCACCTCGCAGGAAGTCGAGGTGCAGATCCTCGAGGTTGATCCGGTCAAGCGGCGCATCTCGCTCGGCCTCAAGCAGACCATGCGCAATCCCTGGGAGGTGTTCGTCGAGAAATATCCACCCGGCAGCACGGTCGAAGGCGAGGTCAAGAACAAGACGGAATTCGGCCTGTTCCTCGGCCTCGATGGCGATATCGACGGCATGGTCCATCTCTCCGACCTGGACTGGAAGCGCCCGGGCGAGCAGGTGATCGATGACTACAAGAAGGGTGACAGAGTGCGCGCCAAGGTGCTCGACGTCGATGTCGAGAAGGAGCGCATCTCCCTCGGTGTGAAGCAATTGCAAGGCGATCCGTTCGCCGATGCCGGCGATATGAAGAAGGGGTCGGTGGTCACCTGCGAGGTCACCGAGATCAAGGAATCCGGCATCGACGTCAAACTCGTCGGCACGGATCTCGTCGCCTTCATCAAACGCTCCGAGCTTGCCCGCGACCGCGAGGAGCAACGCCCCGAGCGGTTCCAGGTCGGGCAGAAGGTTGATGCCCGGATCACTCAGTTCGACCGCCGCACCCATAAGGTGACGGTCTCGATCAAGGCGCTCGAAGTGGCCGAGGAGAAGGAAGCCATTGCCCAATACGGCTCGTCCGACTCGGGCGCGACACTGGGCGATATTCTCGGCACCGCGTTGCGCCGCGCCGGCGAGAAGAGCGACTCGAAGGAAGACGACGACGAGAAGGACGACGAAGAATAGGTTGGACCGAGAGGTCGCAGTCGGATGTTCGGATGATGCGCGGAGCAACCCTCCGCGCATCATGTGTTTAGAGCGACGGTTCGATTTTCCAGGAGCTGAGCCATGCCGTTAGATGCCGATACGATCGTGGATCGCCGCAGGCTGCGGCGTAAATTGACGTTCTGGCGCGTGCTTGCGTTCCTCGTCATCATCCTTGCAGTCGTCGGAACGGTGTTTGCGGCCGGCGGTCGACGCGGCCTGCTCGGCAGCACGACAGGCAGCATCGCCCGGCTAACCGTCCAGGGCCTGATCCGCGGCGATACCGAGCGTGTTGAATCAATCGATCGCCTGGGCCGTTCATCTGCCAAGGCGGTGGTCGTCCATATCGACAGCCCTGGCGGAACCACCGCCGGCTCAGAGCAATTGCACGACGCACTGCGCCGCCTCGCCGCACGCAAGCCGATGGTCGTTGTGGTCGATGGCCTGGCGGCGTCCGGCGGGTACATTGCCGCAATGGCTGCCGATCACATTGTGGCCCAGGACACGTCGCTGGTCGGCTCGGTCGGAGTCTTGTTTCAATATCCGAACTTCACCGACCTGTTAAAGACGATCGGCGTCAAAGTGGAAGAGATCAAATCCTCACCCCTCAAGGCCGCACCGAACGGATTTGAGCCGACCAGCCCGGAAGCACGGGCCGCCATCGAATCGATCGTGCTGGATTCCTATGCCTGGTTCAAATCCCTCGTGCAGAGCCGGCGGCATCTCGACGGCGAACAGCTCGATCGCGTCGCGGATGGTCGCGTATTCACCGGTCGGCAAGCGTTCGATCTCAAGCTCATCGATGAGCTTGGGGATGAAAGGGCTGCGGTCGCCTGGCTCGCCAAGACGCGCGGCATTGATGCCAACACGCCGGTGCGGGACTGGCAGATGCGCTCCCGCTTCAGCGATTTCTCCTTCCTGCACCCGGCGGCCGCGCTCTTTGAAGTGATCGGTCTCAGTTCGATCGCGCGCAGCATCGAGCAAGCGGGCGCCGTCAAAGCAATCGAGCAACTCAACCTTGACGGTCTGCTGGCACTTTGGCACCCTTCGGCGACGAACTGAGCGGCGGGCAGTTCCGGATCATCGGCCGCGAGCGCCTGACGCGCTCGATCCGGGGCCACGCGCCCTGCAAGAACGGCGACGCACACATGATCAAGTCAGAGCTCGTTCAGCGTGTTGCTACGCAGAACCCGCACCTTTACCAACGTGATGTCGAAAATATCGTCAATGCCATCCTGGGCGAGATCATCGCCGCACTCGCCCGGGGAGATCGCGTCGAACTACGCGGCTTCGGCGCGTTTTCGGTGAAGGAACGCCCGGCCCGCACCGGACGCAACCCGCGCACGGGCGCGCATGTGGCGGTTGACGAGAAGCACGTGCCGTTCTTCAAGACCGGCAAGGAAATGCGCGAACGTCTCAACCGGATTCAATCGTGACGCGGGTCCGCCTAACCGTCCCGCATCCTGCTCCCGTGAGATACAATGCTCCGTAAATTCATCAGCTGGGTCATCCTGCTCTTGATCACCGCCGTGGTCGTGAGCTTCGCGGTCGCGAACCGCAACAACATCACCGTCAACCTCGACCCGGTGGGCATTACCAATCCTCCACTCACGGCGTCGCTCAAGTTGTGGGTCTTGGCACTCGGCATGGCGATCCTCGGGGTCATCATCGGCGGAATTGCAGTCTGGCTGCGGCAAGGGCGATGGCGTCGCAGCACGCGTTCGCTGGATCGGGAAGCGCGGGCGCTTCGCGCCGAGAACCAGGAGCTGCGGCAGCGTCTCGAAACGGCCGAGATGAATGCTGCGCCGCCGCCTGGCCGGAAGCTCGCGCTGCGGTCGCCGGCGGCTTGAGCAAACGCTGGACGCGTCACCCAAAAAGCGCCGCGACAAGCCCGCTCAACCGCGGTAGAACGGCGCCGGTGTAACCGGCCAAGTTCATGTCGATATTAGTCAAAATCTGTGGACTGCGAACTGCGGACGCTCTCGACGCTGCGCTCAAGGGCGGTGCCGACATGGTCGGATTTGTGTTCTTCGCACCGTCGCCACGCCACGTCGACTTCGCCACCGCGCGGCGCTTGTCACAGCTCGTGCGCGGACAGGTGCGCAAGGTTGCGCTCACGGTCGATGCGAACGACGCCGAGCTGGCGGACATCGTTGACGCCCTCAAGCCGGACCTTTTGCAACTCCACGGCCACGAGACTCCCGCACGCGTGCGCGCCATCAAGGGGCGCTTCGGTTTGCCAGTGATGAAAGCGATCGCGGTCGAGAGCCGTCAGGATCTCGATGCGATCAAGGTTTATGCGGATGCCGCCGATCGCCTGCTGTTCGACGCGCGCGCCCCGCATGATGCCACCCGTCCCGGCGGCCTCGGACACAGGTTCGACTGGCGACTCCTGGAGCGACTTGATGTCGAGCTTCCGTTCATGCTCTCCGGCGGCCTCGACGCAACCAATGTTGCCGAGGCCCTCCGGATCACCCGCGCGCCCGGCGTTGATGTTTCTTCGGGGGTCGAACGCGCTCCCGGCGAGAAGGATCCGGAACGTATTCGCGCATTCATACGCGCCGCGCGCGCAAGCCAGACACCCGCAGTCGCCATGAGCCGCTAATGACAATTCAACAGCCTAATTCGTTCCGGACCGGCCCCGATGAGCGCGGGCACTTCGGCATGTTCGGCGGCCGCTTCGTCGCCGAAACGCTGATGCCGCTGATCCTCGAGCTCGAGCAGGCCTATGCGGCCGCCAAGGTCGATCCGCAATTTCGCGCCGAGATGGATCACTATCTGGCGCACTATGTGGGCCGGCCGAGTCCCCTTTATTTTGCCGAACGCCTGACCGAGCACTTGCGCGCGCAAGCCGCCGCTCAGAGCGGCAGCGGCGGGGCCAAGGTCTACTTCAAGCGCGACGAGCTCAATCACACTGGCGCCCACAAGGTGAACAACGTGCTCGGTCAGATTCTGGTGGCACGCCGCATGGGCAAGCGCCGGATCATCGCCGAAACCGGCGCCGGCCAGCACGGTGTTGCCACCGCAACGCTGTGCGCGCGCTTTGGGCTCGAGTGCATCGTCTATATGGGTGAGGTCGACGTCGAACGGCAGAAACCCAACGTGTTTCGCATGAAGCTGCTCGGCGCCGAGGTGCGGCCGGTGACCTCCGGCTCGAAGACCCTCAAGGACGCGATGAACGAGGCGTTGCGCGACTGGGTCACCAACGTGGAGAACACGTTCTACTGCATCGGCACGGTCGCCGGGCCGCATCCCTATCCGATGATGGTGCGCGACTTCCAATCCGTGATCGGACGCGAGACGCGCGAGCAGATGCAGGCGGCCGAGGGCCGCTTGCCCGACAGCCTCGTCGCGTGCATCGGCGGCGGCTCCAACGCCATGGGTTTGTTTCATCCGTTCCTGGATGACAAGGAGATCGAGATCTATGGGGTCGAAGCGGCGGGCCATGGTCTGACCACCGGCCTGCATGCCGCTTCGATTGCCGGAGGGCGGCCGGGCGTGTTGCACGGCAACCGCACCTATTTGCTGATGGATGAGGACGGCCAGATCCAGGAAGCGCATTCCATTTCCGCCGGGCTCGACTATCCGGGCATCGGTCCGGAGCATTCTTGGCTCAATGACCTGGGCCGAGTGCAGTATCTCTCGGCAACCGACGCAGAGGCGCTCGACGCGTTTCAACTCTGCTGCAAGCTCGAGGGCATCATACCGGCGCTCGAACCAGCCCACGCGCTGGCGAAAGTGCTGGAGCTCGCCCCGCAAAAACCAAAGGACCATCTCATGGTCATGAACATGTGCGGGCGCGGCGACAAAGACATCTTCGCCGTGGCCGAGCACCTGGGGAGCCGGATTTGACGACCCGCATCGATCGCCGTTTCGCCGCGCTGAAAAGCGAGGGCCGTGCCGCGCTGGTGACGTTCCTGATGAGCGGTGATCCGGACTACGAGACCTCCCTCGCGATCATCAAGGCCCTGCCCGCGGCAGGCGCCGACGTGATCGAGCTTGGCATGCCGTTCACCGACCCCATGGCCGATGGTCCAGCGATCCAAGCTGCGGGCCTCCGCGCATTGAAGAGCGGCCAGACGCTGAAGAAGACGCTCAGCATGGTCAGCGCGTTTCGGACCAGCGACGATGCAACGCCTGTCGTGCTGATGGGTTACTACAACCCGATCTACATTTATGGCGTCGAGCGGTTCCTGGTCGACGCGAAGGCGGCCGGCGTTGACGGCCTGATCGTCGTCGATCTGCCGCCGGAAGAAGACGATGAGCTGTGCCTGCCGGCGCTGCGCAGCGGCGTGAACTTCATTCGGCTCGCCACGCCCACGACCAATGACAAGCGCCTGCCGGCCGTGCTCGCCAACACATCGGGCTTTGTCTATTACGTGTCGATCACCGGCATAACCGGCTCGGCCAGTGCGGATGCGGGCAAAGCGACTGCGGCGGTTGCGCGCATCAAGCGCCACACCGCACTGCCGGTGTGTGTTGGTTTTGGCGTGAAGGATGCCGCAAGCGCGGGAGCCATTGCGCGCGAAGCCGACGGCGTGGTGGTCGGGACGGCACTGGTCGAAGCGCTGCGGGCAAGTCTTGTCGACGGGAAGGCAGGCCCACACAGCGTCAAAGCGGTCGCGGCCCTGGTCGGCGATCTTGCCGCGGGCGTACGGGGTGCGCGGGTGCGCGCGGCCGAGTAGAGGCGCGGCCATAGCGCCGCACCCGCCAGCAACCCTTTCTCTCCAGAATGTTGTAGTATCCGACTGCGCTCACGACGCGAATTAGAACAAGCGGCACACGCTCATGAACTGGATCTCCAACGTCGTTCGACCCAAAATCCGCAATATCCTGACCCGGCGCGAAACGCCGGAGAACCTGTGGATCAAATGTCCGGAGACCGGGCAACTCGTCTTCTACAAAGACGTCGAAGCCAACCTGTTCGTGATTCCCGGCTCCAACTATCACATGCGCATGGGCGCCGTGGCGCGCCTCAAATCCATGTTCGACGGCGAGACCTGGTTCGATATTGCTGTCCCGGAAGTGCCCGTCGATCCCCTGAAGTTTCGCGATGAGCGCCGCTACGCGGATCGGCTCAAGGACGCGCGCGCCAAGACCGGCCTCAACGACGCGATCAAGCTCGGCTTCGGTCGGTTGGAACGCATGCCGGTGGTCATCGGCGTTCAGGAATTCGACTTCATGGGTGGTTCGCTTGGCATGGCGGCGGGCGAAGCCGTCATCAAAGGCATCGAGACGGCGGTCAGCAAAGGTACGCCCTTCATCATGTTCGCCGCGTCAGGCGGCGCCCGCATGCAGGAGGGCATCCTCTCCCTGATGCAGATGCCGCGCACGACGATCGCCATCCAGCGCCTGCGCGCAGCGCGCAAGCCTTACATTGTGGTGCTCACCAATCCCACCACCGGCGGCGTCACCGCCTCCTACGCAATGCTGGGCGACGTGCACATCGCCGAGCCCGGCGCACTGATCGGCTTCGCCGGCCCCCGTGTCATCGAACAGACCATCCGCGAGAAGCTGCCCGAGGGGTTCCAGAAGGCCGAGTACCTCAAGGAACACGGCATGGTGGACATGGTGGTGCACCGCCGCGACCTGCGCGCAACCTTGGCGCGGCTGTGCCGGATCCTCACCAATGCCGAGACGCCCAGCGAGGCGAGCGCCGCCCTACCCGCACCTGCCGACGCTTAGCGAGGATCAGTCGGCCGCCCCGCTGCGGGCTTGACCCGGGTGGACTTCACCCATACTCGGAGCAGCCGTTTAAGCTGCCTGCATTGGCAGGCACGCGCAGGGTTTTGTTCGATCGATGACTCAGGTTGACGCCATACTGAAACGACTGCTCGCGCTACATCCCAGGCGCATCGACCTGTCGCTCGGGCGCATGTGGCGTATCCTCGAGGCGCTGGGCCATCCGCAACGGCGTTTGCCGCCGACCATTCATGTCGCTGGCACCAATGGTAAAGGTTCGACGGTCGCCTTCATGCGTGCCATGTTGGAAGCGGCCGGCAAAAGCGTGCACGCCTACACGTCACCGAATCTGGTGCGCATCAATGAGCGATTTCGCCTTGCCGGTACGCTGGTGGGCGACGATGAGCTCGCCGAGGTGCTCGCCGATTGCGAACGCGCCAACGGTAGCGCGCCGATTACGGTGTTTGAAATTGAAACGGCGGCCGCATTCCTGTTGTTCGCGCGCCATCCCGCCGATGTGCTTTTGCTGGAGGTCGGCCTGGGCGGACGGCTCGACGCGACCAACGTCATCGAACAACCGATCGCCAGCGTGATCACGCCGGTGTCGATCGACCATGTCGATCTACTCGGCGACACGTTGGAGAAGATCGCAACCGAAAAGGCCGCTATCCTGCGGCGCGGCGTGCCGGGAGTGATCGGCCGGCAAAACGAAGGGCCACTGGCGATCATCGTACGCCAGGCGGAGGAGGTCGGCGCGCCGCTCCAGATCATGGGCCAGGAATGGACTGCCGCCGAGGAGCGCGGACGCCTCGTCTATCAGGATGAAGCTGGGCTGCTCGACCTGCCGGCGCCGCGATTGTTCGGCCGCCATCAGTTCGACAACGCCGGAACCGCGATTGCGGCGCTGCGCGCGTCCGGCCTGGGGCTACCAGCAAAGGCCTTCGAGCAAGGCGTCACCAAGGCCGATTGGCCGGCCCGGCTGCAGCGTCTGAGCAATGGCAAGCTCTCGCATTTTGCACCTGCCGGCAGCGAGATCTGGCTCGATGGTGGTCACAATGTTGACGGCGGCCGGATCATCGCGGCGGCGCTGGCGGATCTCGAGGAACGCGTCTCGCGACCGCTGGTGCTGATCATTGGAATGCTGGCGACCAAGGACGCGGAGGGGTTCCTGCGCAACTTCACCGGCCTCACCCGGAAGATGGTAGCGCTGCCGATTCATCAGGACAAAGCGCTGTCCGCGGACACGCTCACCGACATTGCACGTAAGATCGGCATTCCAGCGGAGCGCGCCGAAACCATCGAAAGCGCGCTCTCGCATGTGGCGCACCTCGGCTTGATCCCGGCGCCGCGAATCCTGATTACGGGTTCGCTGTATCTGGCCGGTGAGGTGCTGGCGGCGAACGGAACGCCGCCGAGTTGAGAATTGGTTCGGAGAAACCTCTCGGCTCGTCATAGCCGGGCCTGTCCTGGCCATCGCGCTTAGGAAGGCACGGCCCTACTTTCCTTACCGAGATCGCCGGGACAAGCCCGGCGATGACGAAGGACAGGATATCGAATCACGTCACGCGTTAGAGCTGATCCAGGATTCCAGCTTCTGCTTGGGCGCGGCGCCGATCTGGCGCGACGACAACTGGCCGTCCTTGAACAACATGAGGGTCGGGATCGAGGTCACGTTGTACTTGACAGCGGTCGCCTGATTCTCATCGACGTTGAGCTTGACAATCTTCACCTTGCCGTCGAGCGCGCCGGCGATCTCTTCCAGGGCCGGAGCGATCATACGGCAGGGCCCGCACCACTCGGCCCAGAAATCCACCACGACGGCCTCTTTCGATTTCAAGACCTCGGCGTCGAAAGTCGCATCGGTCACTTTGCCTACGGCCATGATTTACCTCTTGGGTTGCAAGTTCGAGCGAGGCCCGCTCGCGGGAAGGCCTTGAAGGTAGGTACCGGTCCGAGGAGCGTCAAGCGGCGCCAATGTACGCTGGGGAAATGTGAATACCGATTTCCCGCCAAGGACATGGGCAGATTCCATGGCTCAACTCCCCGTGAGGTTTGTGACCTCTTGATCGAGCATCTCGGGGGGAAGTTCCATCAGTTCCGGTATGGCGGTCCAGACGAGGGCGGCCCGCACCGGACGATCGCGATAGAGTTTGCCGAGCACAGCCCGATACAGCGCGAGCTGGCGCAGGTAAGACTTTGGCACGTCCGCGACGTTACGTGGTGCCGACTGGTCCGTTTTATAATCCGCGATCATCACCGCATCGTCGGCCACGACCAGGCGATCGATTTGCCCGGAGACGATCAGCGGACCCGCAGCCGCGGCGAGCCGCCCGACGATGGGCGCTTCCGCCCGGCTCCCAGGACCGAACAGCGGCTGGAACGGCGCCTGCGTCAACAATCTCAGCACTTGGGCAATGAGATCCTCGTGTTCGCCGGCGAGCGCGGAACCGGACTTCTGCAGGAATTGCTGTGCAACCTCGCGGCGCCGCTCCGGCGAGATGTCGGGTAATGACTGCAACAGCCGGTGCACGAGCGTGCCGCGAACGAGCGCGCTCACGCGCGCTGTCGCGTCCTCACTGCGGCGATAGCGCCCTGTGGATGCCTTCGATGGCGTCAATGGCCGCGCCGACGTCAGCTCGGCCGGAACGGCGTCCCACAGCCAGGCCGGCGTCCAGGCAAACATCATCTGCTCGGGCGCGGCCTCAACCGGAGCGATCGGTTCGGCTGCGTCCCTTCGGAACCGCCGCACGGTGCCGTCACGGTGATCCGCCGGCTCTTGCACCAGCGCTGCGCTCGCGTCGAGCCCCTGTTCAATGAGCTGGTACCAGCAGCCGGCCGGCATGGCCTGCTTGCCAACCGCGCCGCACACCACCAGCCGATCGGCCGCACGGGTCATACCGACATACAGGAGCCGCCGATATTCGTCCTCGGCCGCGCTGACCACATCGGCGCGCGCCTGCGCGATCGGCGCGATCTCATCGTCGCGATTGGGCATCCAGACGAGGCAATCAGCAGCACCCGACACGGCGCCGGGCGATCGCAAC
>JAFAXD010000211.1 GCA_019241285.1 Xanthobacteraceae bacterium
GTCGTCGCTGCAACCACTGCATTCGTGCGCCAGAATTATCCGCCCGCCGCATGGCCCAGCGGCGTTGGTGTTATGACCGTGACGTTCGGTCTCGGCCAAATGATCGGTCCCGTGTTAAGCGGCACGATCAGCGATTGGTCCGGAAACTTGGCGCTTGCCATGCAATCCGCCACGGCGCTGTTGGCCATTGCTGCAGTAATGGCCCTATTCCAACGCGATCTCGTCGCGCTAAGCTCCCCGCATACAAAACCGGTGCGAGGGAGGTCGTCATGAACGCAATTCCCCGGATAATCATATCCTTCGGTGCACTTGCCCTGGCAACCGCGACGGCACATGCCAGCGAGCTCAATCCGGCCGCGGTCGCGTGACCCACTTTGGCAAGCAGGTGCATTACGACGGCGCGAAAGACGAAGAGGCCGTGTTGCTGATCGTCGGCGAAGGGCCCGCTACTCCCACGCCTGCGGAAGATAAACAGACTAGCGCGCGATGTGTTTAGGTTAACCCTCGTCATTGCGAGGAGCCAACGGGTCCGGCCCTAAGTGGCCGGCCCGATGACAGGCTCCGCGACGAAGCAATCCAGTGCGGCGCCTCAGCGCTGGATTGCTTCGCTTCGCTCGCAATGACGGTGAATTTGGCTGGTGCTTTGATTTAACTTCAACACACCCTGCTCTAACTGCCGCTGAACCAGTTGTAGCCGCGGTCTTCCCAGTAGCCGCCGCGGTCCTCGTTGGTGACAACGAGCGCGACCACGTGCTTGGGGTTCTTGAACCCGAGCTTGGTCGGGATGCGGATCTTCATCGGGTAGCCGTACTTGCGCGGCAGAATGTCGTCGGCAAAGCGGAACGTCATCTGCGTCTGCGGGTGCAGCGCGGTCGGCATATCGATCGTGTTGGAATAACCCTCGGCACAGATGAAATACACATACTTGGCGGTCAGATCGGCGCCGATGCGTTGCAGAAAATCGGAGAGACGCGCCCCGGTCCAGCTGCCGATCGCGCTCCAGCCCTCGACGCAGATGTGCCGGGTGATCTGCTTTTCCTGCGGCAGCTTGTAAAGCTCCTCGAGCGTCCACGGTTGTTTGTTCTCGACCAGTCCGTCGATCTGCAATTTGTAGGTCTCGCCGTCGACTTCCGGCGCCTCATCCTCACTGTAATAAGCATTGAACGGGAATGGCTTGGTGATGGCGCTCTCCGGATAGGTCGGCGCCAGCTTGTGCGGCTGGAACATCAGCGCCTGGACCCGGTCGTTGAATTTCGAGATGGCGAGCAAGGCGCGCTCCGCCGAATCGCTGTCGACGATGTCACATCCGGTGAGGAACGTGAGCGCGCCGAGGCTGGTGGCACCGCGCAGGAACGCGCGCCGCGCCGGGACGGGCAGGAGCTTGCCGGCGTCCTTGATGAGGAGCTTGGGGTCGACACCGGGGATGGTCTTGCGCGTGCGCATCGCTACCTCCCGATCACCATGGCGCGCAGGCTCTTCGGCACGATCAAGGCTAGCGCCACGTGGATCACCAGAAATGAAACGATCGCGGCCATGGCGAAGAAGTGCACGAAGCGGGCCGTATCGTAGCCGCCGAACACAGCGGTGAGCTCCTGCACCTGCACTGGTTTCCACATCGAGAGGCCGGAGAGCACAATCACGATGCCTGCCAGGATAACGCCAAGGTAAAGGAGCCGTTGCACCGCGTTGTAGACCGACAGATCTGCGTGCGAGAGCGTCCCGCGCAGCGCCGCGAGAAAATCACGCACCACGTCGGACGGGCGAATGGGCAAAAGCTTGTGCCGGAATCGGCCGGTCGCAAGGCCGAGCGTCAGGTACACGAGCCCGTTGACCACCAACAGCCACATGGCGGCGAAATGCCAGAGCAGCGCGCCGGCGAGCCAGCCGCCCAGGCCGATGGGGAAGTCAAACGGAAAGAGCGGGGACGCATTGTAGATCTGCCAGCCCGACAGGATCATCATGATCACGGCAATCGCGTTGACCCAATGGGTCACGCGCACCCAGACCGGATGAATGATCCGGCTTTCGGGACGCTCGATCGTCGCATGCTGGAGGGCGTCGACCGACATCATTGTCTCCGCGGTTACGGCTCGTTCTAGCAAAGGTTCGCGGTGCGCGTCGCGTCACATCGGCTCACACCGGCGCGAGGCGCCTGGCGGAGCTACCCGTGGCCCCGCTTGGCGGTAACCTCGATCTCGACCCGCATCTCGGGCCGCACCAATCCGGCGACGACCACGATCGTGGCGGCGGGGCGGATCTCGCGAAAATGCTCCCCGCAGATCGCGAGCACCGCTTCTGCATCCGCATGATCGACAATGTAGTAGCGAGCGCGGACCACGTCGGCGAGCGCAAAACCCGCCTCGGACAAAACCTGGGCAATGGTCGCAAAGCAGTTGCGGGTCTGCGCTGCCGCACCGGCTGGCATCTGCATCGTCGCATAGTCGTAGCCTGTGGTTCCGGCAACAAAGCAGAAGTCGCCATCGACCACCGCCCGGCTGTAGCCGGCGCTGGCTTCAAGAGGCGAACCGGTCGAGATGAGGCGACGGGTCATGGGGTCCAGAGCGCTCACGCGAGAGCGGCGAATGATGCTTCCGGCAGCAAAGGGGCACCAGCAGTATAATTGATTCAAGCGCCGTTTTTGGATTTGAAGGTCCTAACAAGCTTGTGGCAGGCGGCGTAGGAACGTCAAATCGGCTGCCCCAGCGTCCGCCATCGACAGGGCTGCCCCATGAGCAAAGCCAACCCCGGCAATTTCTTTGAGGATTTTCGCGTGGGTCAAGTGATTCAGCACGCGACCCCGCGCACCGTGACGGTTGGCGATGCCGCGCTCTACACCGCGCTCTATGGTACGCGCTTCGCCGTTCAGTCGTCCGATGCCTTTGCCCAGGCAATCGGTTATCCGCTTGCGCCGATCGATGATCTGCTCGTTTTTCATGTGGTGTTCGGCAAGACGGTGCCTGACATCTCGCTCAACGCCGTCGCCAACCTGGGCTACGCGGATTGCCGCTTTCTGGCGGCGGTCTATCCGGGCGATACCTTGAGTGCCAGCTCCGAGGTGATCGGGCTGCGCGAGAACTCCAGCCGGAAAACCGGCGTGGTTTACGTGCGCTCGACCGGCACGAACCAGGACGGCGACAAGGTTCTGGAATACGTGCGCTGGGTCATGGTGAACAAGCGCAACCCTGAGGCTCCGGCTCCGGGCGACCACGTGCCAAATCTGCCGAAGGTCGTCGAACCAGGCACGCTTGGCCGGGCCTGCCCGGCAATCGACATCAAAGCCTACGATACGGCGCTGGCCGGCAGTGGCGCGCGCTGGGCCGACTATGCGATCGGCGAAAAAATCGACCATGTCGACGGGATCACGGTGGAAGAGGCGGAGCATCAGCTGGCAACGCGTCTTTATCAGAACACGGCGCGGGTGCATTTCAACCAGTTCACCGAGTCTCAAGGGCGGTTCGGCCGGCGGCTGATCTATGGCGGCCATGTGATTTCGCTCGCGCGCGCGCTCTCCTTCAACGGGCTGGCCAACGCCTTCCACGTCTGCGCCATCAACGGCGGCCGACATGTGGCGCCGCTCTTTGCCGGATTGACCGTATTTGCTTGGTCCGAAGTGCTGGACAAAGGGGTGCTGCCCGAGCGCGACGATGTCGGCGCCCTGCGCTTGCGCACGATCGGCACCAAGGATCAACCCTGCGGCGAGTTCCCACTGCGCGCGGGCGACAAGGATGATCCGGCCGTGATCCTCGACCTCGACTATTGGGTACTGATGCCGCGCTGATCGCGCGCATTGCTCACGCGTTGCCTTTTCCGGTTCGCAGATAATCGACCAGTTGCCGGGCGTAATTTGGCAAGTCCGTAAGATCGCGCACGCAGATCGTCAGTTCGCGCAGCGCCCAGGCGTCCTTGAGGGCTACGCTGGCGATCGCCATCGTCCGCGCCGCCCGCCGCGCGGTGCTGTCCGGCACAATGCCGATACCGACATTGCTTTCGACCATGCGGCACACCGCGTCAAAGCTGCGCAGCTGGATGCGCAACCGCAGCGGTTTGCCGGCACGGGCGGCCTTGTCGGCAAGGAAGCGCTGAATAGCGCTGGCGCGGTCGAGCCCGACGAAATTCTGATCGAGCACGTCGGCAAACGCGATCTCTCCGCGCTTGGCCAACGGGTGCCCGCGCGCGACCGCGAGCACGAACCGGTCCTTGCGGAACGGAAAGGTCGCCAGCGCGCCGGTGTCCACGGTGCCTGCCACAATGCCGATATCGGCAACGCCTTCGGCAATCTGGCCGACGATCTCGTCGCTCAGACGCTCTTCGAGTTCGACGCTGATCTGCGGATGCGCGGACAGAAACGCGCTCAGGGCTTCCGGCAGGAACTCGGCCAGCGCGTTCGTATTGGACAGAACGCGGATCTGCCCCGCGGATGCGCCAGCGAACGGACTCAAATCCTCGCGCAGGCGCTCGGTCTGCTGCAAGATCGTGCGTGCGTGCGTGAGCAGAACGCGTCCGGCTTGTGTCGGCGTGACGCCGAGCCGTCCGCGCGTCAGCAGGGGGGCGCCGATCGTCTCTTCCAGATTGCGGATGCGCGTTGAGGCGGCACCGAGCGCGAGATTTGCCTTTCGGGCGCCGCGGGTGATGCTCCCCGCATCGACGACCTGACGGAACAGGTTGAGATCGACGAGATCGAAGTGCATAGCGATCCTTCGTCAAACACGAAGGCACCCTACGCAAGATGCCCATTGCGTGTTACTATTCGCGAACCTAATCTTTCGTCGACGGCGAAACAAGACACCGTTGGGCCGGGGCGCGCCGGGTGCGGCCCGGAACCTGCAAGCGGCATTCGCCTGAGTGGTTCTTGTTGCGACGCCCACTGCCATTGGTTAGGAACTGACCCGTTTTGGAGAAAACAGATGGCAAACGCCAAGACGCCGTCAGACCTGACCCGCCCGATTTCGCCTCACCTGCAAATCTACCGGCCGATGCTGACGATGATGATGTCGATCGTGCATCGCATCACGGGTGGCGCACTTTATGTCGGCACCCTGTTGCTTGCCTGGTGGCTGCTGGCAATCGCATCCGGACCGAACGCCTACGCTACCTTCCAGGCCGTTGCCGGAAGTTTCATCGGCAGGCTCGTGCTGTTCGGCTACACCTGGGCCTTGCTGCACCACATGCTCGGCGGGCTGCGCCACCTGATCTGGGATACGGGGCATGGCTTTGGTCCAGCGGAGCGCGAGTGGGCTGCACGGGCCACGCTGTTCGGTTCGATCACGCTCACGTTGCTGCTGTGGATTTTCATGTACGTGATGACGGGGGGCCTGCGATGAAATCGATGCGTACGCCATTGGGGCGCGTTCATGGTCTTGGCTCAGCCAAGGCCGGAACCGAGGCGTTCTGGCATCAGCGCCTCACCGCGATTGCCAATATCCCGCTGATCATCGCCGGCGTCGTGATCGTGATTTCGCTCGTCGGCCGCAATCATGCGGCGGCGGTGCAGATCCTCGGTTCTCCGGTGATCGCGATCGTGATGCTGCTGTTCATCCTCTCGGTCACGTACCACATGCGGATCGGCATGCAGGTGATCATCGAGGACTACGTGCACGAGGAAAAAAGCAAGCTCGCACTCATCGTGCTCAACACGTTTTATGCGATTGGGATCGCGCTGGCGTCCGCATTCGCCATCCTGAAACTCGCGTTCGGAGTCTGAGAACCATGCCTGCGAACGGAAATGGAGCCCCCGCGGTCAACGGCCGCGCCTACCCGATCGAGGATCACGCGTATGACGTGGTCGTGATCGGCGCCGGCGGCTCGGGCTTGCGGGCGACCGTGGGGTGTAGCGAAGTGGGGCTGAAGACAGCCTGCATCACCAAGGTGTTTCCGACCCGCTCGCATACCGTGGCCGCGCAAGGGGGCATCGCGGCGGCGCTCGGTAACATGAGCGAGGACGACTGGCGCTGGCATATGTACGACACCGTCAAGGGCTCCGATTGGCTCGGCGACCAGGACGCAATCGAATACATGTGCCGGCACGCGCCGGCGGCGGTCTACGAGCTCGAGCACTGGGGCCTGCCGTTCTCCCGTCGCGAGGAAGACGGCAAGATCTATCAGCGTCCGTTTGGCGGCATGACCACCCATTACGGCAAGGGCACCGCGCAGCGCACCTGCGCCGCCGCGGACCGCACCGGCCACGCCATGCTGCACACGCTCTACGGAGCGGCGCTCAAGCACAAGGCCGAGTTCTTCATCGAATATTTCGCCATCGACCTCATCATGGATGACGACGGCCGCTGTCGCGGCGTCGTTGCGCTCAAGCTCGATGATGGGACCATTCATCGCTTCAGCTCCCACATGACCATCATCGCCACTGGTGGCTACGGCCGCGCCTATCTGTCGTGCACCGGTGCGCATACCCAGACCGGCGACGGCAACGCCATGGTGCTGCGCGCCGGGCTGCCGCTGCAGGACATGGAGTTTGTGCAATTCCATCCGACCGGCATCTACGGTGCTGGCTGTTTGATCACCGAAGGCTCGCGCGGCGAGGGTGGTTACCTGGTCAATTCCGAGGGTGAGCGCTTCATGGAGCGCTACGCGCCGTCAGCCAAGGACCTTGCGTCGCGTGACGTTGTCTCCCGCGCCATGACGATCGAGATCCGTGAAGGGCGGGGCGTCGGGCCCAAGAAGGATCATATCTTCCTGCATCTCGATCATCTCGATCCGAAGATCTTGCATGAACGGCTGCCAGGCATTTCCGAAAGCGCGCGCATTTTTGCCGGCGTGGACGTGACGCGCGAGCCGATCCCGGTATTGCCGACCGTGCATTACAACATGGGCGGCATTGCCACGAATTATCATGGCGAGGCCGTCATCAACAAAAATGGCAACGTCGATTACATCGTACCTGGGCTTATGGCGCTGGGCGAAGCTGCCTGCGTATCGGTGCATGGTGCCAACCGGCTTGGCTCCAATTCGTTGATTGATCTCGTCGTATTTGGTCGCGCCGCGGCGCTGCGCTGTGCCGAGCTGATCCAGCCCGATGAGAAGCACAGCGATCTGCCCAAGGACTCGGCGGAGCGGTCGCTCTCGCGCCTGGACAAGTTCCGGCACGCCAACGGTTCAACGGCGACCGCCGAATTGCGCGCCCGCATGCAGACAGTGATGCAGACCAACTGTGCCGTGTTCCGCACCGGCGAAATTCTGCAGGAAGGCTCCAAGCTCATCCACGAGGTGATGACAGGTGTTTCCGATCTGCGTGTGTTCGACCGTTCGCTGGTCTGGAACACAGATCTGGTCGAGACCCTGGAGTTCGACAACCTGATCGTTCAGGCGGTTGTCACGATGGATTCGGCCGGCAATCGCACGGAAAGCCGGGGTGCGCATGCGCGCGAGGATCATCCCGATCGTGACGACAAGGAGTGGATGAAACACACGCTCTCCTGGCTCGACATCAAGACCGGTAAGGTTTCGTTCGATTATCGGCCGGTGCACGCCTACACGATGACAAACGAAGTTCAATACATCGAGCCGAAGGCTCGAGTGTATTGAGCGCGGTCAATCTCATTCAGGCATAGAACAACCATGGTCCAGTTCACGCTGCCGAAAAACTCGAAAGTTGTTGAAGGGCAAACCTGGTCGCTCAAGCAAAAAGCGCCCGGCAATAAAGGCACGCGCGAGTACCGCGTCTATCGGTTTGATCCGGACAGTGGCACCAATCCGAGGATGGATCGCTACACCGTCGATCTCGACGATTGCGGGCCGATGGTTCTCGACGCGCTGATCTGGATCAAGAACAAGATTGATCCGACGCTGACGTTCCGCCGCTCCTGCCGCGAGGGGGTGTGCGGCTCCTGCGCCATGAACATCGACGGCACCAACACGCTCGCCTGCACCAAAGGCATGGACGAGATCAAGGA